>CAYOWC010000312.1:0-5521 GCA_964407525.1 uncultured Desulfobacteraceae bacterium
AGTTATGTTGTCTCAAATCACATTTCCGGAATATTGGATCCGGAGCCCTGACACCCGACACCTCGGCGAGGACAGGATCTCGAAATTCTTCACCGGAAATCGGCATGAATCTCATTCATTCACGGGTATTGATGTTAGGACCAAGCCCTGAAATTTGTTAAGGACCATACATGGAGAAAGTGATATTTTCAACAGCCGAGTTACTATTGTCACAATTTGCTGAAATCGCCCACCTAAAAACCATTACGCTGCTACATGCATGTGGTTAATCAGTTCTTTTACTTCAACAACGGCGATGCCCGAATTGATATCGGACATGGCGTAGGGAATGACCAATTCGCTATTATGAATAATCGCACCGCAGGAATAAACCACATTGGGAACATATCCCTCGCGCTCTTTTTCGTGCGGGGCAAGCAAGGGCTCATTCAGGCGGGCGATGATTTTTGTTGGATTTTCAAGATCAAGCAGTATGGCGCCGATGCAATACTTGCGCATAGGCCCGACGCCATGGGTGAGAACAATCCAGCCTTCATCGGTTTCCAACGGTGAACCGCAGTTGCCGATTTGAATGAATTCCCATGGATATGCAGGTTCCTGGATGATTTGAGATTCTTGCCAGAAATGGATATTGTCCGAGAACATGATATGATTATTTTCACCGTCCTGGCGCGAGAGCATGGCATAACGGCCACCGATTTTTCGGGGAAAAAGGGCCATGCCCTTGTTTTGTACGGCTTTGCCGTTGAGCGTCAGGATGTTGAACTTGATAAAATCCTTAGTTTCGATCAGTTGCGGCAAGATCGTACTACCGTTATAGGCGGTATAGGTCGCATAATAGGTGAATTCTTGGTTGTTATCGAAAAATTGGACAAATCGGGCATCCTCAATGCCTCTGCTTTCGTTTTTCGAAACGGGAAAGATCACCCGCTCGGAGATGCGATGATCAGCATGAAAACTCACTTCATAATTGGAATCCGCAAGCCAGCGTATGATCTCGAAGGTTCTTTTTTGGTGTTCTTCCGAAAATTGCGG
Organism: uncultured Desulfobacteraceae bacterium; assembly: GCA_964407525.1. Taxonomy (GTDB): domain Bacteria; phylum Desulfobacterota; class DSM-4660; order Desulfatiglandales; family Desulfatiglandaceae; genus DUZB01. Next base: position 1,036 of record CAYOWC010000312.1, read on the forward strand.
TTTTTCGTGAAGTATTCGAATTTTTTCCAATAACTCCGTATACGTAAAATCTTCCGGCATCCGGCCTAGAATATGAGTGGTTATCTCATGGATGGCGCCCATCTCGTTCAACTTACGCTGGAAGACATTGCGTTTGTAAACAGGGTCTAACTGTAGATCCGGTGTTTCCACAAAATCACTGATCGGGTCAAAGAAAATCTTGTTTTGACGATCAAGGCGGCCCCCGCGAAAAACAATGGATGAAACATGGCCCTCACCCGTAGCCCGCAAGCTCATGATAAAGCGCAAGCTGCCTTTTTTCAGATGGCTCTGATCAGGATGGGGAACGATGGAAGGATTGAAAAGGGCGGCCGATTCAATGGAGTATTCCTTAGTGAAGTAAGCTCCGATGAGGGCCCTTTGATCATTGCTGAGAGTTTTCTTTGGAAGATATTCTTTCACCTCATACAAGTGCCGTTCAAAAATATGTCCGATCTCTTCGTGTCGTCCTGAAAAATCAATCATTATTTGATTCAGTAAGTGTTTGGCCGCTGTTTCAGACAATCCCATTATCCGTTCTATTATTTTAGAAATGCGGTATTTCTCATAGGGGATGTGAAGTTGGGTGATTACCCGTGAAGTATCCCCTACGATTTTATTCGCTTTTCTTCTGACTTTCAGCTTTTGAGGCTTATTTACTTGCATAGGTTTGTGTCCCTATTGTCGGTTGAATTTTTATGCAATACCTACAACGGCGGGCGGGAAGCCGAGAGGCAGAGTTCTACCAAATCCTCAATCACGGCCGTACCGGCGCACATGACTGTATCGGCTCCGCCCCAGTATATTTTTACCGTACCATCGTCTTCCGGAACAGCGCCGCAGGTAAAGACAACATTGGGCACATAGCCGGTAATCTCCCAGGGATCCTCAGGTTGCAGTATCCAGTCATCGGCGACGCCGATGATGGTGGCCGGATCAGTAAGGTCATGCAGAGCCACGCCAAGGCGGTAAACGGTTCCGGACATGGTCTTAAAAACGCCATGATAAATATGAAGCCAGCCTTTATCGGTCTTGAATGGCGGCGCCCCGGGCCCGATTTTCATTTCATCCCAGTGATAGGCAACCGGCTTCATGATCACCCGGGAATCTCCCCAGTGTACGAGGTCGGGAGAATAGGAAATCCAGATCGACCAAGGTGAAATCTCGGAATGGGGCCGGTCCAGACGCGCATACCGATCCCCGAACTTCTCAGGAAAAATAACCACGTTGCGGAGGTCAGCCTGGGTGATCAGGGAAATACGTTCCACTTTTTCAAAATCCGTGGTACGGCCCAAGGCAATCCGTACACCATGACGGGAGTAGGCGCTATAGGTCAGCAGATATTCTCCTTCTACAGGGCAAATTCGGAGGTCTTCAACTCCGAACGCTTCATATTCAGCAAAAACATTGTCCGTTGAGGGGATAAGAAAAGGTTCGGGATGAACCGTAAATGAAAAGCCATCTTCGCTGTCGGCCCTGCCGATAATGGAGCGCCCGTTTCTCAGATGCGACCGGAAAAGCATAATGTATCGATCATTGTGTTTGACGATACCCGCATTGTGAACGGTAACGACCGGATAAGGCACATCCTCTCTCGTCAGGATGGGGTTTTTTCTAAAACGTGTGATTATCGGCTTATGCATTTTCATAGGGCGTTGTCCTGTAATATCCTTTCATAGACTTTACTATATTTGTCCACCATGCGCTCGACGGTGAAATCCCGTTCAACATGGCGGCGACAGGTTAAACGATCAATCTCCTTAATACGGGCAACAGCCTCGATGGCCTCCTCCACGTCGCCCGCCAAAAAACCATTCTTGCCGTTTTCGATCAGCTCGGGCATGCTGCCCCTGTCAAAGGCGATCACAGGCGTACCACAGGCCATGGATTCGATAACGGACAGACCGAAAGGTTCATCAAACTGTATTGGGTGCAATAGCGCGCATGCCCTGCCCAAGAGCCCGTTGCGATCAACGGGTCCCACGCTGCCGGCGTAAACCACCTTATCGTTGTCTATGTACGGGGCCACATATTGGTCATGGTAGGCCTGGTCTTGAACAATGCCCGCTATGATGAGCTTTTTGTTGCAGATCCTGGCGATTTCGATCGCTTCCCGAGCACCCTTGTCATTGTGAATGCGCCCGAAAAAAAGCAGGGTATCATCCGGTGCAGGCTGAAAATCAAATTGTTTGATATCAATGCCGTGATGAATAGTTTCGATATAATCAAGATCCGGTGATCGATCGGCATCGCTGATGGAAACGTAGAACACTTTGCCGTTGTATTTTTTGTAAACCGGCAGAATCGCGGGCGATGAAAAACCGTGAATGGTGGTCACCACCGGGGTGGTAGTCAGACCGGTATAGGTCAATGGCAGGAAATCAAAATGGTTGTGAACCATGTCGTATGCATCGGCATGCTCAAAGAGTTCTGAAATGTGCAGGCACTCCCAGACTTTTGGGTTGAGTGAGCGATCTTCTTCATAACCCCGCGGACAAACGGCGTGGAGCGTGCCGCTGGTCCGGGAATCCGCGGTGGCAAACAAGGTAACATTATGACCGCGCGCCACCAGCCCCTCGGTTAAGAGGGAGGCCACGTTTTCCCAGGGGCCATAATGGCGCGGCGGAGTGCGCCAGGCGATGGGCGAGAGCATTGCGATATGCATATCTGATCCTTATACTAATCCGTGTTGCTTTTTCAGCTATTTTTTTCCTTTGCCGCCGTCCTCATAAATGAAGGACTGTAATTGGATTTGTAAATAATCTTGAATTTGGTATTAGCATCTTTTTTCCCTCACTATTCAGTTCCGTATATCTTAAATGCCTAGAGTTCCGAGGGCCGTAACAAAACCGAATATTATGAGTGTTATGCTGCTTGTGCGTGCGAGAAGGGAAGTAAGATGACTATCAATTTTAAGCCGATCACAATCTTTAGCAATTGCACTTTTTATTAATTTCGAAAGGGCAAAGAAAACGACTACAATCGCGACAGAGCCACCTACTCTCGGCGCCCAGAGAGCACTCCCATCAAGCACTATTTGTAAGATGTTTTCCATAGATCAATTGTCTCTGAATGTGATTCAAAAAGGTTCAGACAACGGCTGGTTCAAAATTTCGTCCGCATAAAGCTTCTGCAATGTCATCAGCGAAAGCAGCCACGCAAGGGAGGACTCGGCCCCTTCATTCTGGTTGATGCCGTCCGCCATCAATCCATCCCGGCAGCCGCCGGTCTTGGGATCATAGAGCGGCATATTCAGGTCGTTGTGCCCTAAAAACCAATTGAGACACATGACTGCATTGTTAAACCATACTCGGTCCCGGATGATATTAAAGGCTTCCACGCAGGCTTCAACCATGGCGTTGGCTTCGACGGGTTGCTGGTCGAAACGGGCTCTGGGTCCGTCTTTTTCATACCATCCGTTGCAGCCGATGGGCACGAAGTGATTCTCTTCGGTTTGGGTGGCAAGCAGCCACTTGAGGGAGTTGAGACCCAAATCAATCATGTCGTTGCGTTGCATCCGGTGGCCGGACAGCAGCAGGGCATGGGGTAGTTTGCCGTTCGCGTAGTTTAGAGCGTCCTCAAGCCAGGGCCAATCGTCTGTTCCATTGTTTTTAAACTGATTGAAAAGCTTCTCGGCAAGGACTTCCCGTATCCTGCGCACATCACTGTCGCCGGAAAATTTGTCCAGATAAGCATGCATGCCCACCAGACAAAAAGCGATGGCACGGGGCGAATCAAAATTCTCCACGGATCTCAAAGCCTTCTTGAAAAGGGTTGTACTCATGGCGAGATGTCCAGGGTCATCAAGAAAGGCCACTGCTTTACCAAGGCACCAGATCGCTCTGCCATGGGCATCCTCGGACCCAACCTCATCCATCCACTGCCGCGAATAGGTCATGAAATTACGAAAGCGCCCATTTTCTTCATTATAGGCATACAGGAGAAATCCGAGATAATGTCCGCTGAGGGAATCAAGTCCCAATCCGGTTGCCGGTAGGAATTTTTGGCCCATGGCGGCAACCAGCAGTGCTCTGGCATTATCATCGGTGCAGTAGCCATGGGTACGATCGGGAATGGTATAGGTGGCATGTTGCATGATGCCGGTATCATCGGTAAAGGCTTTCAAGTGATCCAGTTTGATCTCCGGGAGCTCGAAGTTCGTGATGGCCATGATGTTGTCCACATAGGAATGGCGGGGACGGGGATTTCGCGTGCGATTTTGCCGCACTTCACTGAAAACCTGGAGATATTTTCGGGCTACCTCCTTCCAGATTGCGCTACGGCTGAATGTGTAGGCTTTTTTGCGTATGGAGTGCCGTTCTAAATCGTTGTCCAAAAGACGGGTAATTTGTTCCGCCATGGCATCAGGATTGTTAAAAGGTACAATCCGGCCCCTGCCTTCGGCAAGCATCTCGGTGGCATACCAGTACGGGGTGGAAATAACGGCCTTGCCGGTACCCATGGCGTA
>CAYOWC010000313.1:0-5517 GCA_964407525.1 uncultured Desulfobacteraceae bacterium
AATTCAGCGGAAAACAGGAGCAGAAGGATTGGGAAAAGCAGGGATTTGCGACCTATGTGAAAACCGGAGATGTCTACTGTCTGTTTTATGAAAAAGGGAATATGCTTTTGCGTGATAAGGGTATTCTAGCCTATATCACGTCGAACAAATGGATGCGGGCGAATTACGGCAAGAAAACACGTAAGTATTTTACAGAAAAAACCAACCCGCTGGTACTGTTAGATTTCGGCGGGCACAATGTTTTTGAAAGCGCAACCGTTGATACAAATATCCTTATATTTGAAAAGAACAAAAACCGACACAGCACAAACGCCTGTGCAATAGGAAAGGACTATTCCGAGAATATTAGTATTTCTGATTATATGACACAACATTCGATAATACTTGATAACCTGGGCGAAGAGAGCTGGATAATATCCTCAAAAGACGAATATGCCATAAAAAAGAGAATTGAAGATATCGGCGCACCGCTCAAAGATTGGGATGTGTCGATTTATTATGGAATAAAGACTGGTTTTAATGAAGCCTTTATTATTGACGGGGCTAAGAGAAATGAGCTTATTGCGGCTGATCCAAAAAATACGGAGATCATAAAACCGATTTTGAGGGGCAGGGATATTAAACGATATAAGACGGAATCTTCAGATTGGTGGTTGATAAATACACATAATGGTTATGGGACTACCCCACCCATTAACATTGATGACTATCCGACGATTAAAAAATATTTAGATCGCTATTATGTCAAATTGAAAAAAAGGCAGGATAAAGGGGGCACGCCTTACCATTTAAGAAACTGTGCATATCTTCACGAATTTGAAAAAGAGAAAATTGCATGGGGCAATCTTGCGCTTCATTCTCAATTCAGTCTTATACAAAAGGGGCAATATATAAATGCTCCAAGCCCTTTTATAACTTCAGGGAGTAAATATCTTTTGTCTGTTTTAAATTCTTCTTTAGGTGACCATTACATTCGTTTAAGAGGTGTAACGAGGAATGGTGGGTATTTCGAGTATAAACCCATGTTCATCGAACATGTTCCCATCCCCAAAATTCCATCCGAATCCCAAAAACCCTTTGAGATCCTCGTTGACTGTATCCTTTTTGCCAAAGAAAACAACATGGAATCAGAGGCCTCCACCCTCGAATCCGTGATCGACGGCATGGTATACGACCTCTATTTTGAAGAAGAAATGAAAAAGGCAAACTGCTTCATTACAGACAGAATCAAAGAGGTCATAAAACCTTTTAAGGATGATGATACGGATGATTTTAAAAAACTGTATATTGAAAAACTGGTTACATTCTGTAATGAAGATAAGATCGTTTATCGCGGTCTTATTTACCGCCGAACCGTAAAGGTCGTTAAAATTGTCACTGGGGCGAAAAAATGAATGATGAAAGATTACTCAGTCTGGAGGTCGCCGAACCGGCAGATAAGTATAGCTCGTCGCTCAGGATCAGCAAGATAAAACTCGTCAATTACAAATTTTTTTATGGTGAATTTGAACTGCCTGTTGATGGGGAGAACCTTCTGCTTTACGGAGAGAACGGCAGCGGTAAGTCTTCCATTTACAAGGCGCTTGAGCTGTTAACGAGAGAAAAAATCGAAAATCTGGGGCAAAGCCGCAATATCTTCAGTGAGAGCGGAGACGTTGAAGTCGAATTCGGTTTTACCAATGGCATGGAATTCACAATCACGGAAGACACTGAAGTGCTTCCCGATTATGTTGATTTTCTAAAAGCCCTTTCTGTTTTCAGGCCCATGCTTGATTACAAGAGATTACTGAAGGTTCACTATACGGAAAAAGCCGGGAGAAAAAGGATTAATCTCTATGGCATGTTCAGGCAGCTTTTGCGGGATTTTCCAATAGACAGTGAGATGGTTTTGTCCGATATAAAGGATCTGAACCAATATTTTACGGAATTAAAAAAAGTGGTTGACGGAAAGCTGCTGGAGAAAATTAATCACCTGGTTCAAGATTATTTCGACGCAGACATCCGAATCGATTCCTTTGAATATCGTACTGAAATTGATGATGAAACAGGAGGCGCTGAACCCATTGTCAATATGGTCATTAATTTTAAAGACAATCAGATTCAGGAATATCATTCCTTCCTGAATGAAGCCCGACTTTCAGCCCTTGCCGTTTCAATCTATTTCGCCTCCATCAAGAGTCTTTTCGGGGCGTTGGAAGACGAAACATTGAAAATACTTGTCCTGGATGACCTTCTGATCAGCCTTGACATGAGCAACCGATTAAAACTGCTTAGTATCCTGAAACAAGAATTTGACGATTTTCAGATATTTTTCTTTACGCACGATAAAGAACTCTTTGAACTGTACCGCAACAAGATGTCGTGGAAAAAGTATGAACTCTATCTTGATGATTCTGAAGATGTCCACAAACCCATCCTGAAAATCGGTAGATCGGAAACAGAACGGGCAAAGGAGTACTTTGCAAAAAAGGATTACGATTGCTGTGCGTTGTTGCTCAGAAAAGGATTTGAGAAAATCCTGAAATCCTATTTAACGCCAAAAGAACAGCTTGACAAAAACTGCAATGAACTTGATCTGGCAAGTATGGTAAATAGGGCTGCAGCAAAAAGCTCCGGAGGGCATAAAACGATATTGGAAAAGCTCAATTCTGACAGAAGGCACATTCTCAACCCATTAAGTCATAACGACAATCGCCCTGTATATTCTGAAGAATTAAAGCAAGCAATGGTTGATCTGGAAAAATTGAAAGAACTGCTCAAGCAACAGCCGTCCTGATGTTTTTGTGAAACCGGATGTGTTGTGTGTGAAATTTGCCCCATTTTGAACCCCATGGAACGAGATTATAGAATTTGGCCAAACGATCAAACCATTCCCAAAAACCTCTTCGGACAGCGTCAAGTGGCAACAGATCCAAAGATTCTATGAGACAGTCAACGCTCCGAAGCACCCGATTCGCAAAAGTCTTATGCGGATTTCGATCGACAGCCCCGACCTGCTTCGTGTGATCAAGGAAGAAGGGAGAGTCTGACCTGAAAGATACCCTCTCCATTTATGAAATGCATTTCGTTTTGAAGCGCCCTTTCAGGGCGACGACAATATCACCATAACCGTATTCAGAGTTGCAAGCCGTGTGATCTGGCAACTCAGTTTGCAGACCAGTTTGCTGGCCTTAACGTCAGAGGAATCTGAATCTTTGATGTCATTACAGGAACAGGAATAGGTTCCGTATGCAACGGCATCGGCATTCGCTTTCAGGAAAGCCAGATATTCATTGCCGCGGATATGGTCCTTCAATTCGTTGTTGTTTTTGTAAGCATGAAGCAGGTAGCGCATAAAGACACCCGGACCGGCAATGTAATTTGTCGTGGGATCCACGGCGACTTTCGGGGGCTCCGACGGGCATGGGGGTTCTTTTTTCAACTGATCACATTTACACACTTCGTCGTATTCCGGGTCTCCGGGTCGAGGGTAATCCGGATCGCCGAAACCAAAGCCGCCGGGAGAAGCAAAAGTGGGATTATCACCATCATCGGGACCCCAGCCGTCAAACTTGGTCCAGGGCCGGAGAACTTCCGGTGCCAGATTGTCACGGGTGCTGCCGCTCATGCCTTTGGTCATATGGTCCTTGACGCCGTCAATAATTCCCTTGGCTTTTTCGAGAAGCCATTGGTTATCTTCGGTTAAATCGCTGTTAAGGATGTCAACCAGACCGCCCAAAACAATCCCCTGGTCACCTGCCCATGACAGATCCTGTTCGTACCATTTTACACCGGTGAAACAAGATGGGGTTTGTGTCGTGTCTTCGATATAGGTACCTGCCCGTTCTCTTACAAGGCCTGTTTCCGAGTTCAGGAGCGAGGGCTTTATTTTGTTCAGGGGAGTGGGGTCTTCTTTATTTACGGGACAGAGGGACACCTCTTTGTCCTCAAGATCCATCCAGTTTTTGAACCATCCGTAAATTGCCAGGGTTTGGTCCCTTCGCGCATCCCGTATCTGCGGGTTCTGCTGGTAGTATCTTGTGTTGAGTACCAGGTAGAGTCCGTTGGTCACGGTATTCTGCAGCGGCGTGAGTATGGAACAATAATCTTCCGGTGTCCCCACGACAATGGTGGAATCGGATGGCTTGCAGGAATCCTGCGGTCCCGGCGTCAAGGCTGCAAAGGCGGTATTCCAAACGCCTCCCGTGAAGCGCGGTTCGAAACGGTACCAATTTGCAGGAGGCGTGTGAAGGCAGGGGATGCAAGATGGCTCTTTACTGGCGATGTTCCACACCTCCGTTGCCTTGTCCATATGTTTCTCCAGACAATCAGCAGCATATTGATTGTATTCTGTTGCATCCGGCTGCCCGAGTATTTTGTAATTTCGGGCGGCGTTTAAAAATGCGATTCCCCACCAGCCGAAATCATCCCACCAATATCCTTTGCCTTTTGCCACCCCCCAAAGGGTTGGAATTTTCCCACCCAAGTCACGTCCTTTTTTGACGTCCTGTGTGATAGAGACATAATCGATCAGTGTATCCAGCGCATTTCCCTGATACCACATGAGCTTACCTTCAGCTCCCGTGTAAGACCATGCATCAAGAAGTTTTTCATATTCTCCTTCAGCGGCCTTGCGGTAGTCGGCAGGGCCGGTGGAATCAATCAGCAGCGTTGCCGTATTCATGAACTCTGTGCTGTCTACATCACCGGACAACACTGTTGCTTCATAAGTAAAGGTATTGTCTTCTGAATCATATGAAGGGTTTTCAATGGTCAGCAGAACAAGATTCAGTTTACCCGTATCCGTGTAAGCGCTCAAAGAGGCATTGGGCGGTATGCCCTGAAAAATTTTATCCCAATAGGTTCCCATGGAGATGGTCGACATGATTTCGGAACCATCTCCGGGTGCATGCTGAAGGTGATACAACTCACGATAGATATCGTTCATCTTCAACAGATATTTGCCTTCCTTGTTTGAGGGAACAAAGCTTACCGAAGGCGATACCTGTGCCCATGACCAGCAGGTTTGCCCTGGATTGATACAGTTCGGCAGAAGGGTCAGTTTGACATTGTCAAAGGAGAGGGGACTTACCGGTTTTTCATCCATGGTCCAGTTGTGAAGGGTGACGGCAAATGTAAGGCGGTCGTTTTCAGGATCGTACACCGGGTTTCCGAGGGTCAAATACATGCCGTCTTCAAGACTTTGCCCGCTTACCCGGCAATCCAGGAGAGCGTTTGGATTGATGGCGCCGAACCGGCCCGGCCACACACTGTTGATAAACTCGGAGGTTGTTTTCTCTCCAATGGTGCGGTCCGGCCTATTGGCAAACCAGGTGATGGATTCCGATACATTTTCCATGATCAGCGTGTAACCACTTGTCTCTTCCGGCGATGAGACGGATGACACCTCTGAGGCCTCGGCCGGTATCAACGAACCATTACCCGAAAGGATTATGAAATATTCTTCCTTTTCCAAAGGCTTGGAACCACTGTTGTTATCACTGCATCCTGCCATCATTACTGCAAACACTGCAAACG
>CAYOWC010000314.1:0-5517 GCA_964407525.1 uncultured Desulfobacteraceae bacterium
ATCTTCGATAAACGCACTGGGTATAAACCCAGTGAAAAACAAAGACGTTCTGATCAAGCCGAACTTTAATACGGCGGATGTCACTCCCGGATCTACCCACAACGACACTTTGGTTGCGCTGGTTGAAGAAATCTGGAAGATGGGCGCGAAAACGATCAGTTTAGGAGAACGCAGCTTTCCGATCACCCGAGAGGTCATGGAAAAAAAAGGTGTTCTTCCCCTCATGGAAAAACTGGAAGTCAGGATTGTCGATTTTGATGAATTAGGAACCAGTGATTGGGTGGAATTCAAGCCCAAAGATTCGCATTGGCAAGATGGTTTTCGTATCGCCCGGCCCATCATTGAATCCGAATGTTTGATCTCCACCTGTTGTCTCAAGACTCATCAGTTTGGAGGTGTCTTTACCTTGTCTTTGAAACTGCACGTTGGTGTTGTTCCCACGACCCGGCATGGCTATTCCTACATGCAGGAACTGCATAGTTCTCCACACCAGCGCAAGCTGATCGCTGAAATAAACCAGCCTTTCAGTCCTGACCTGGTGGTCCTGGACGGCGTTGATGCATTTGTAGACGGGGGACCGGCTACCGGTACGCTTGCAAAAGGCAATGTCTTTATCGCTTCAACTGATCGAGTGGCTATTGACGCCGTCGGGGTCGGCATTTTGAAATCCTTAGGCAGCAATGATCAGATTATGAATAAAAAGATTTTTGAGCAGGAACAGATTGCCAGGGCCTCTGAAATTGGTTTAGGGGTATCATCTGCTGATAATATCAATTTAATTGCTGCCAATGGTGAGAGCATTGAATATCGAAACCGAATCGCAGCCATAGTAGGCGAGGGGTAGAAAGGAATCTATAATTTTCCAGATAAAAGCAAGAAACCACGAATAACACAAATCACACGAATCGAAACCCTGAAAGACGAGAGCGGCTCAATGGAAACATGGGGGAGAAGAATCCATATCTGCATTTCTCGGTACAGTCAAAGGGATTCGGTGGGCAAACTATTTGCCATTCGTGCTATTCGTGGTGAAATGGAGGGCTACTCATATACCCCTTCTAAAAGAGAGCGTACCTTTTTTTCACTCAACACGGAAGGATTTGTCGCCATATTGACGGCATCCTTATAGGTATAGAAAGCAATCTTTCGCAGGTCTTCTTCAGGGATATTGTTGCTTTTTAGAGTTGCGGTAATATCCAGGTCCCCGTACAATTTCAGAAGAGCCTCTTCCAAATCCTCCAACCCGTTCAGCATAAAAGCAAGATCCAGAAATTGTTTTTCACACAAGGTTTTGTTTGCTCTGACGAAGCAGAGCAGACCGATGGTTGCCGCTTTTCCATGGGGAATGTGGTAATGCGCACCTATGACATGGGTTATGGCATGGCCCAGGCCAAGCCCTTTACTGAAAGCGATTCCCCCGTAGACCGCTGCCATGCACATATCGCTGCGAGCATCAATATCCTGGGCATCTTTATACGCTTTCACCAGGCTTTTACCGATCAGTTTGGTTCCGTAAAAGGCCATCGATTCAAAATAGGGGTGATAGGGCACTGCCAGGGCAACATAGCCTTCGATGCAGTGAGACAATGCATCGATCCCTGACTCTTTGGTCAATCCCGGGGGCATGCTCTTGCAATACTCAGGATCGATCACCGCTACTTTGGGTATTAAATGATTGCTCATAAGCATGAATTTGACGTTTCTCTGCTTGTTTGTAATTACCGCATAGGGATTTACTTCGCTGCCGGTTCCCGATGTGGTTGGAATACAAATCAAAGGGGGGAGTATGGGTTTTATTTTTGCCGTTCCGCCTACAATGCTTTCATATTCAGTTAATTCGCCAGGGTGAGATACCCGTAAGGCGATCGCTTTGGCTGCATCCAGACTGCTCCCGCCCCCTAAACCGATGATGCCGTCACAACCCATGCTTTTATATATATCTCCTGCTGTTTCAATTACTTCCACGGGAGGATCGGGTACCACATCGGTGAATAGTTGAGACTCGATTCCGGATTTCTGGAGAATCGTTCGCACTTCATCTACACGCCCGATGCTCTGCATGACCGGATCTGAAATAATCAACGCCTTACTCATATTCAGCCTTCTGGCTGCAGTCCCCATTTTTTTGACCACATGGGCCCCGAACTTCATTTCAGGCATTGGCGGTATACGGACTTCCCAATGCTTTTTTGGATCTTTGAAAGCGTCCAAATGATCCCAGAAATTCTTCAACTCACTATCCGGAACATCAAAAACCTGATCGGTCGGCGCGAGAGTTTCGGATCGAATAAAGCTTGCTGAAAAGCTATTCATCTTGCTGAATTCGGCATTCTCATTGAACTTGTTTTGATCCTTCAAGGTCTGTTTGCCGATTTCCACCATATCATCCCGCGTTAATTCCATCCCGTACCGCGCGTTCAACAAATCGGCAAAGAAATCATACATGGAGGCCTGTCCCCCCGGAACAGTATTCAAACAATATCCTAATGTGTCACAGGTGGCGGCCTGGACTTGAGATCGAAGCGAATTTTGGGCTTGCTTATCTTTTTGTCGGGGCGCCCGATAGGTTAGGCCGGCGGTGTGATCAGCCCCCATGGGGCTTGTCATGTAAGTGACGCCGGTTCCTTTTACTGAGCGGGGGTCATGGCCTGGAAAGGCCTGGCCTTTGTATGCAGGAATTCGCTCCACATGTAAGGCCGTTGCCGTGCTGACAACCCCGTTCCCCAAGACATCACCAAAAGCGGTGCCCTGTTCTATTTCCATGAGAAGCTTTTCCGCTGATGCCGGGTTGCCCATTTCCATTTTACCGGCATCTGCTGCCACACCGAGGCTTGCTCCGATTTCAATGGCATCCAGGCCCAGGTCATCGCACATGAATTTCAGTTTAGCGATTGCATCTAAATCCATGATTTTGAGATTTGTACCCAACAAGGCAATGATCTCATATTCATAGGCAGAGGCAAGTCGGTTACCCTCTGCGTCAGGGTAGATGATTGAACATTTGACAGCACAGCCCGGCATGCATCCATGCATCTTCCCTCCGCGTTTGAATAGGATTTCCTGAATGGTTTCACCGCTTATTTTGTAGAAGTCACGAGGTCTTCCCGAACGAAAATTGTTGGTGGGCAAGGTACCTTGATTGGCGGAATTGGCAACAGCGAAAGGGGTCCCGTATTTTGAATACAGTCCGCAGCTGATATCATGGGCCATGGTGTTAACCCAGGATTTCACCGTTTTTCTGAAACGGTCGGGATCGACCATCTTCAACGGTGGAGCGTCGGACGCATCGAGGACGACGGCCTTGAGACCCTTTGAGCCCATAACCGCACCCAATCCACCTCTTGCCGCAGTGCGAGATGGATCACCAAAAATATCCGTAAAGGACACGGATGCCCCTCTATATCTTCTTTCCCCCGCAATGCCTATCGACACAATGGCCACCTTTTTGCCGTATTTTGAGTGGAGACGTCGAACCAATGCATAGTTTTTCATCCCTCTAAGTTCGTCGGCAGGTACGAGGGCTGCTCCCTTTTTTGAAATCCTGAGATAAAATGTTTTTCCTTCGGCGGCAGCGTTTTCCACGACAATGGCTCTGAATCCCAATCGATCCATCTGTTGGCCTGCTGGACCGCCTGCATTGGCCTCTTTTATTCCAAGCGTCAAAGGGCTCTTGGCTCCGACTGAAATACGTCCAAGTTGCGGCGCCCTTGTCCCTGCCAAAGGGCCGCAGGCAATAATCAGTTTGTTGTCAGGGCCTAAAGGATCTGTATCGGAAGGGACTTCCTCATTCATGATTTTGGCAATCAGGCCACTTCCCCCAATTGCCAGCCATTTCTTTGGAAGTTCTTTTATCGTTGTGTTTTTATTTTCCATGTCCACATGAAGCAACTTCATTGTCAGTCTCCTTATTCCAAGTCTTGTTAAGATAAATGTGATATAGACGATTTGTTTCTAATTGACAAGGTCCAAAGGCGAGGAAGTAATTAATCTCGTTTTGCCCAGCCGGACTCGTATTCAGGCCTGAAATTGTGCCCTTGAAAAAAAAATGGTATCCTGTCATCATGATAAAATGTTTCGCGACCAATAGCGAGACAAAGACCATGGCCTTTCTCATGATCATAAGAGGTTTTTTAGGATGAACATTGCGCAAAACCTGGAACGATCAGCCCGGTATTTTCCTGAAAACATTGCCGTAATAGATGATCATGTCCAGTTGACTTATAAAGAACTGGATCAATGGTCCAGCCGCATCGCCGCAGGCCTCATGTCTCAAGATGTTGGGCGTGGGGATTTTGTAGCGATATGCCAAAAAAATGCGGCCCAATGGCCTGCCATTTATTACGGTATTCTCAAATGCGGGGCCGTGGCGGTAACATTGTCGGCCCAGCTCAGCCATGATGAATTTCGAATTCTCGTGGAACACTCGGAACCAAAACTGCTTTTTACGGATGAAAAACGTTTAGCACAGATCCCTCCTTGCCATGATGGAAAAAGAGGTCCCAGGATTGTCGCATCAGGAACGGAGTTGGACTTGATCGCCCTTGAATCTTCAGGCGGGGAGCCTGTTTCCTCTATAGTTTGCGAACGGGATGATACGGCTTGTATCCTATATACGGGAGGTACCACCGGTCTGCCCAAAGGGGTCATGCTGACCCATGAAAACATCAATACGGCGATCCAAAATGTGGTGCAGATGGAGAGATCCACCGAATCAGACAGATCTCTATGTTTTCTTCCGTTTAACCACGTGTTCGGACAGATGCATATTCTAAATGCTACCATACTCAGTGGTGGAGGGCTTGTTCTTTTACCCGAGTTTGACCTGGGCAGGGTCTTTTCGGCAATCAACGACCATGATGTCACCAAGCTTTACGCTGTTCCTACCCTATACATACGCTTCTTGCAGGTTCAGGGTCTGAAAAAGAAACTGGGCAGGGTCAGATACTGCTTCAGCGCTGCCGCCAGTATGGCCAGTGAGGTGGTGAACCAATGGAAGAAAATCACGTCTCTTAAAATATATGAAGCCTACGGCATGACAGAAACCGCCTCTATGGTCACTTTTAACCACTATCACGACCATGTGGTCGGTTCCGTGGGTGTTCCGGCAGGCAATACGGAGGTGGCGATTGTCGACCCTTCAGGAATCAGGCTTGGTCTGGGAGAAGAGGGCGAAATCTGTATTCGAGGGCGCAATGTGATGAAGGGGTATCTGAACAATTCTGAGGCTACGAATGAGGCCATTACTGATGGATGGTTGCGCTCCGGGGATGTGGGCTACCTGGACGAACAGGAGTATCTGTATATTGTGGACAGGATCAAAGACATGATCATCACCGGGGGGGAAAACGTATACCCGAAAGAAGTGGAGGAGGTACTGTACAAGAAGTCGGAAGTTATGGAATGCGCGGTTATTGGTCTCCCGGATGCGGAGTACGGGGAGCGGGTCACTGCCTATGTGGTTCTCAAACCGGGCGCTTCGCTGGATTCCGTGGAATTGAAACGCTACTGCAAGTCCTG
>CAYOWC010000315.1:0-5514 GCA_964407525.1 uncultured Desulfobacteraceae bacterium
ACAAAAAGGAAGAAAAGGGTTATTTTACCACATCAGTTCCGGTTGACCCACAATTTATTCGTGAAACGCTCAAAAATAAAATTGTTCGCATTATCCTGCGTACGGGTCAACCCGGACAAGCACCTGAAAAAAAAGTCATTATTGAGTATGATATCAATGATTATAAAACCAAGGAAGAATTGACAAGCAACAAACTTTTTACTGCTGTAACCTCCGCACTCCGTTCGTGCCGTGATATGAACGTTATCGAAAGAAACCGGAAAGGACTTGAGATGATTATTAACGCGTCTTCGAGTCTGTTAAAACTACCATCCCTCAAACAATTTACATCCGGAGTGTTAACCCAGTTAACATCCATATTGGGTTTTGAAGACAATTCTTTGTTGCTCCAAACAGCGGATGGAACATGTGGGTTTGCGGCAACCGCGGCACAGGGAAATTATAAGATCATCGCTGGAACAGGCCATTATGAAAAGTATGTTAACCAATGTGTGACAGACTTAGATAATGAAAATGTCATGGAAGATATCAACCAGGCGATTCGTCGGAAAATGAATAATTTCAAAGATAAAAGCGTTGTTTGTTATTTCAAGACCCATAACAATATTGAAAACATTCTTTATCTTCAAAGCCGCAAACGCGTTAATAAAACTGATAGAAATATGATTGATATTTTCCTTTCAAATGTTGCCATTGCTTTTGATAATTTGTACCACCGGGAAAACCTTGAAAAGCTTGTTGAAGAAAGAACTTTCGATCTTCAACGCGAAAAAGAAACCGTAGCCAAAGCCCATAAGGTGTTATCTAAATATGTGCCACCTCAGTTGACGGAAAGGATACTTGCAGGTGAAATTGAAGATGTTTGGGAATCTTCACGCAAAAGGCTCACCATGTTTTTTTCGGATATCAAGGATTTTACGAAACTGACCGAAAGCATGGAGCCGGAAGATCTTGCCACGCTGCTGAATGGGTATTTTACGGAGATGAATGACATTGCCAATCGTTATGGCGGTGTTGTCGTGGACTTCACAGGTGACGGATTGTTCATTTTTTTCGGTGCACCGGATGCAACGACAGACAGGGAACATGCCCTCAACTGCGTGCGTATGGCGATAGCCATGCAAAAGCGCATCGTCGATTTGGGAAAGAAATGGTTTGAAGAGGGCATTGAAGAACCGCTTCAGAATCGTTGTGGAATCAATACGGGTATGGTCAACGTGGGCGGGTTTGGATCCGTAGAGCGCAAGAAATATGGCGCCCAGGGCGTTCATGTCAACCTGGCTTCCAGACTTGAGGCGGCTTGCGAACCCGGACAAATCCTGATCAGTCATTCCACTTGGGCTCTGGTGAAAGATGAGATTGCCTGTGAACCCAAAGGCAAACTTGAGGTAAAGGGTCTTTCTCACCGTGTGCGTGCTTACAACGTTTGCCTGGACGAAACTGATGAGAAAACGGATTTGTTGTAGGGCATCGATCTGGGTTTCCCCAACCGGTTCTGGCTCACAATCTGGTTTTGGCGAAAAGAATACCACTCAATTCGGACGTGTCGTGAAAATGAGCGGGGCCGCCGGCTGGGAAAAAGCCAGTCTGATCGAGAAAGAAACTATGCATTCCCACGCTGGAGCATGGGAACGAGTAACCTTGAACCCTTAAACCTTTGAACCAAAATGTAGTTTCACACGAGCGCCGCCTTTGACCGGAAAAGAAGTCCGTCTGATCAGACAGAAACTTATGCATTCCCACGCAGAGCATGGGAACGAGAAAACCCCAGGTATTGTTATTTAGCAACCATGAACAGCTGAACCTTTGAACCCTTGAACCGAAACGAAGTTTCATATGAGTTTCACACGAGCACATAAAATTCCATTACGGGTCTCTACCCCGCACTCGGGACGGGTTTTCCACGTTCCCATGAATCCGTAAAATCTTAAAAAAGATATTGACAATGTCTCTGTTATGGTTTTAAAATCAAACAATCGTTCGTTTTATTAATGGGTGGTTCACCATGTCCAAATCAAAAAATTTAAAAAGAAGGGAAGAGATATGCGACAGTATTGCGCACCTTTTTGCCCGGAACGGATACCACTCCACTTCCATGAGGGATATCGCGAGAGAGCTGAATATGAATGCCTCTTCCCTTTACCATTATTTCAAGGGAAAAGAGGATATGTTGTTCCAGTTGATGAACGATGCCATGGATGAGGCCCTTGTGACCATTGAAGATATTTGCCAGGCGCCTATTCCCCCTGAGAAAAAATTGGATAGAGTTCTTGTCTATTACACCAAATATTTTGCGGGTGAACAGGAACGAGAGATCCTGTTGGTGAATGAAATGTCTTCCCTGAAAGGGAAATATAGAACGATTCTGCTTGAAAAACAGAGGCATTACGTTCACCTGATCCGGTCTATCCTGGATGAATTGGTGGACCAGGGAAAAATGAAAAAAATGAGTTCTACAACGGCGCTCTTCGCCTTTTTCGGGATGGTGCACTACACGTTCAAGTGGTATGACAAAAATGGCCTGGTAAGCCTGGATGAACTGGCTGATACGTTTATGGAGATCTTTTCAAGGGGTATTTTGAAACAGAAGTGATGAACCGTTTTTTAGAAGGAGGAGGATATGGATTTTGAGCTTTCACGAGAACAGAAAGACGTTCGCCAGGCGGCGAGAGAGTTTGCCCTTGGAGAACTTCAGGATATCGCGAAAGATTGCGATGTGAATGAGACATTCCCCCGGGAACTCATAACAAAAGCGGGAGAACTCGGTTTTTTGGGGGCCTTTATTGATGAAGAATATGGGGGCGCAGGATTTGGATTCCTGGAACATGCCATTATCCTGGAAGAGTTCTGGAAAATTGATCCCGGTCTCGGCCAACAGCTTTGCTCGGTTTCGTTCGGGTCGGAAGAATTTCTCCTTTTTGGCAGCGAAGAACAGAAACTCAAATTTCTTCCCCCCATAGTGGAAGGAAAAACGATGATGGGCTTTGCCATTACCGAGCCGGATGCGGGGAGCGATACCCTGTCTGCATCCACCCATGCCGTTCTGGAGGGGGATGAATACAGGATAAACGGCAGCAAGGTGATGATCGGAAACGGCACTGTTGGGGATTTCCTTCTGGTGTTCTGCCTTACGGATCCGGACGAAAAAAAGAAGTCTAAACGGCATAGTATACTTGCCGTTGAAACGGATCGCGCTGGATATGAAGCCGATCCCATGCATGGCAAGATGGGATTGCGCGCCTCCGATACCTCGTCTGTTTTCTTTTCTGATGTCAGAGTCCCCAAAGAGAACCTGGTGGGTGAGCGGGGGAACGGGTTTTCCCAGCTCATGGCATTTTTTGATCGTTCCCGGGCCTATGTTTCGGCCCACGGAGTGGGCCTTGCCCAGGGCGCATTGGATCTGGCGGTAAAGCATGTGAAGAACCGGGTACAGTTCGGGAGGAAGATTGGGTCTTTCCAGGCTACCCAGTTTAAAGTAGCAGACATGGCCACCAAGGTGGAGATGGCCCGAACCATGACCCATAAGGCTTGTACGTTGTTGGACCAGGGGAAAGGCAATACGGATATCACCGCAATGGCAAAAATGTTTTCGGGCAGAACGGCCGTGGAAGTGGTCGACGAGGCTCTCCAGCTTCACGGAGGGTACGGATACTTCAATGAACAGGATGTCGAGCGATTCTACAGGGCCGCCAAGGTTCTGGAGATTTATGAAGGCGCCAAGGAGATTGAGAAGATGATCATTGGCCGGAATGTGATTGGGAGACTATAGCTGGTTGCTGGTTTCCGGTTTCGAGTTGCAGGTCGTTTGACTGCACAAAAAAATTGGTACGGAGGGACGACTATGAATATCGTGGTTTGTGTAAAGCGGGTCCCCATGACCCAGGAGGTTGATCTGATCATTGATGAGGGGAAAAAGGGGGTTCGGGAAGATGAACTCGCCTACGTTATCAATGACTGGGATAATTATGCCATTGAAGAGGCCGTTCTCTTGCAGGAAAAATTCGGGGGTACGGTTACTGCCGTTACGATTGGGGACGAAGAAGATGAAGAGGTCTTGAGAAGGGCCCTTGCCATGGGTGCTGACAAGTCTGTTCGAGTGGACCCGGGCGACCGGGAACTGGATGGTTTTGTGGTCTCCGGTATTCTTGCCAAGGTGATCCGTGATCTGGAGTTTGACCTGGTTCTGACCGGAGTTCAGGCCGATGACGATAACCTGGGAATGGTCGGAATCATGCTGGCTGAAAAACTCGAAGTCGGGCATGCATCCGTTGTGGTGGGTGTTGAACCCGATGGCGATTCCGCCAGGGTAAAGGTGGAACTGGAGGGCGGCATGGATGAGGTTTCCAATCTGCGTTTGCCTGCGCTCCTGACAGTGCAGACCGGTATCAATGAACCCAGGTACGTATCTATTATGGGTATCCGGAAAGCTCGGAAGAAAGAGTTGAACGTGGTCGGTGTGGAAGAGTTGGGTCTCAGCGAGGAAGAACTGACGCCCATGACAAGAATCGAAGAAGTTTTTCTGCCGCCTGAAACCGATGGCGCTGAGATGATCGAGGGTGATTCTTCGGCGGTTGCTGAACAGATTCTCCGTATTATCCGGGAAAAGGGGGTGGGTATTTAGATGGGCGAGATACTGGTAGTTGTAGAACATAGACAGGGTGAGGTCAGGGAAATCTCAAAGGAGATGCTTTTCAAGGCCGGCGAAATATGCCGTAACGCATCCCATGAACTGGTTGCGGTGGTACTGGCCGATAATGCAGCCGATAATATTGTACCCGAAGTCGCAAAGATGGCTGAGCGGGTTCTCGTTTTCCAGGACGACCGATTCAACAATTTTGATTCTCATCTATACAGGGAAGTTCTTGCAAGGTTGGTCCGGGAAAGGAATCCTTTCCTGACCCTCATGGGGCATACCTCCTGGGGAATGGATCTCGCTCCTGCTCTTTCCATAAAATCAGGATATCCCCTCGCTACGGATTGCGTGGATATCGTGATAGAGGATGGCAGGCCGTCTGTTGTACGCCAGATATACAGCGGTAAACTTTTTTCGAGGGTTTCGTTCAGGGAATCAACGGGATATCTGATTACTGTGAGGCCGGGGGCTTTCTTAGTGCCGGAAGAACAACCAGAGGTAGAAGGAAAGACAGAGCTGCATGAACTCTATCCCGACATGGCGGAAACCGGAAAAGAGTTCCTGGAATTTGTGGATACGGGGGCCGGCGATGTGGATATCACCCAGGCTGACTTGCTGGTATCTGTGGGCAGAGGGGTAGGGGAAGAAGAAAACATCGCCGATGTTCAGGAACTGGCAGATGTCATGGGGGGGACCTTGTCCTGCTCGCGGCCTGTAGTAGACAAAAACTGGCTCCCGAAATACCACCAGGTGGGTACCTCAGGGAAATCGGTAAAACCAAAAGTCTATTTCGCTTTAGGGATCAGCGGTGCTTTTCAACATGTGGCTGGGATTGCAGGTGCGGGGACGGTAATCGCTGTAAACAAAGACCCAAAAGCGCC
>CAYOWC010000316.1:0-5513 GCA_964407525.1 uncultured Desulfobacteraceae bacterium
TCGTTTCAACAGGCATGATAAACAATACATGTGAATCCGGCCGTTTTCCCGGCGTCATGCCGCCTCGCCAAAACTCAGTGAATGAAAACGAGAGGACATGCCTATGTTTCAAAAAACAATAACATCCCGCCCCTCGTTTCCAAGCTCCAGCTTGGGAACGCATTGCTCTGGAAGCTCCGGCTTCCTTTTCCCGATCCTGGTTTTGCTCCTGTTCTTTTGCCCACCGGCCTTTGCCGGCGACAAGATCGGCATCGACCTGGAGTGGCGGCCCATCACGGGCTTGGGGCCGTCCGCGCCCGCGAAAAAGCCGGAGACCGGCAGTGGATCCCCCCGGACATCCACCGCGGAATCCGGGGCCCCCGGCAAGACGTGGACCGATCCGGTGACCGGCATGGAATTTGTGTGGGCGCCCGGCGGGTGCTACCAGATGGGATGCGGGAGCTGGACCGACAACTGTGATTCCGATGAAAAGCCGGTCCATGAGGTCTGCCTGGACGGGTTCTGGATGGGGAAATATGAGGTGACCCAGGGGCAGTGGGAAAAGGTGATGGCCGGCAATCCGTCGAACTTCAAGAATGGGAGCAATTATCCTGTGGAGCAGGTTTCCTGGAACGACTGCGGGCAATTTATCGACCGGCTCAACGGAAAGAGTGGGGGACAATACAAATTCCGTTTGCCCACGGAGGCCGAATGGGAATATGCCTGCCGGAGCGGGGGGAAACCGGAGAAGTATGCGGGGGGCGGCGATGTGGACCGGGTGGCCTGGTATAATAAGAACAGTGGGGGAAGGACCCATGAGGTGGGGACCAAGTCTCCCAACGGGCTGGGGATTTACGACATGAGCGGAAATGTGTGGGAATGGTGTGACGATTGGTATGCCAAGTACCAGGCCGGTTCTCAGAAGAATCCTACTGGTCCAGCCGGTGGGTCCGCCCGGGTGGTCCGCGGCGGCAGCTGGAACTCCGATGCCAGGCGCGTTCGCTGCGGCCTTCGGAACAGCCGCGGCCCGGACGGCAGGAACGACCTCCTGGGCTTTCGCCTCGTGAGGACCCGTTAGTTTTTGTTTTTTTACCTTCCCTCGTTCCCACGCTCCGCGTGGGAATGCAAGGTTGGACGCTCCGCGTCCGTTCCGGTAAAAACATGGCAAGAGACCGCTACAAAGTAAAACAAAACGATAGCCCCCACTTTCTGACCTGCACCGTGGTGGAATGGCTCCCCATATTCACCCGACCCCAGGCCGTTGACATTGTCCTTGACTCCCTGCGGTATCTCCAGTCAAGGAAAGAGATTATCCTGTATGGATTCGTCATCATGGAAAACCACGCCCATCTCATCGTTTCAAGCGAGAATCCGGCTCGCACCATGGGGCGGTTCAAGTCATTCACGGCCCGTAGGATCATCGATCTGCTCATCAGCAAAAGGGAAAAAGGGACGCTGCGTCAGTTGAAACACGGAAAGCTGCCCCATAAGACGGACCGGGAGTACCAGATTTGGCAGGAGGGGAGCCATCCGGTGCTGATTCAGGGCAGGGAGATGATGCGGCAGCGGCTTGGGTACATGCATGAAAATCCTGTGCGGCGGGGGTATGTGGATGATCCGGTGCATTGGCGGTATTCGAGCGCGCGGAATTATGCGGGGGTGGAAGGGGTTCTGGAGGTTCTAACAGACTGGTAGGGGAAGGGACGCGGAGCGTCCGGAAGTGCATTCCCACGCGGAGCGTGGGAACGAGTGGGATGACGGTGGAAGGGACGCGGAGCGTCCAGGAGTGCGTTCCCACGCGGAGCGTGGGAACGAGGGGGAAAATTGATTGCGGAGTTGCCATAGGATGCGAAAAGGAGTAAAACAGGAACAACAACCTGGGCTTCCGCCTCGTGAGCACGGGGGGGGTGGCTGCATCCGGCATGGCCACGGCCGTCCGGACCGTCCCCGCCCCCGTCCAGAACCGGTCTCCCGCATTTCGTCCTGAAAGCGGGCGGGATCAAAGAGGAAGCCCTGATCCGGGATCGGTAGGGCCGGAAAGGTCTCGAAGATGCCGGATCAGGCGGTCCTTTGGAAACAAGGGGGGAATATGAACAGGCGACGGCTGCTGAGAAAAATAATCGCAGGCTCCAAAAATATTCGATTTTCGGATATGTGCAATCTTGTTGAAGGCTTTGGTTTTGTTCTGTCGAGAACTGATGGAAGCCATCATATTTTTTCTCGGCCCAATACCTCTGAACTCGTTAACCTTCAAAATGTGAAAGGCCAGACAAAACCATATCAAATGAGGCAGTTCCTGAAGTTGGTTGAGAAACATAATCTCAAACTGGAGGATAAATAGTGCGAGACTACCATATTAATATTTTCTATTCAGAGGATGACGAAGGCTACATCGCGGATATCCCAGATCTTGCGGTATGCTCTGGATTTGGTGAAACGCCGGATGAAGCATTGCATGAGGTCCAAAAAGCAAGAAAGCTATGGCTGGAAACGGCACTGGCGGAAGGTAAACCTATTCCACCGCCGGAATATCGTCCGGTTATTTATCAGGCCGCTTCAATTTGATATAAATGGCTGAGGAATACGTTCCCACACTCCGCGCTGGAACGAGGGGGTGCATAATACCATGAAGGACATGAAGAACATGAAGGGGTCGAAGCGCGCGTCTGGCTTTTTCTTCATGCTCTTCATGCCCTTCATGGTAAAATCTTTCGAGAACCGAAAAGTGAAAATATGTTTCGCATAAGCCATAGCAGAGGAGATTGTCATGAAAAACGTAATCATTGCGATTCTGGCCGCAACAGGGATTTTCACACTGGGTTTTCAGCTGGCCCATGCCGACATGTGTCCGCTGGCGAAGGAGATGGCGGCCAAGAGCCTCAAGGCCTTTGATTCCGATCAGAAAAAGGGGTTGAGCGGTCTCATCCAGGCCTTGAAATACTGCCCGGATGATACGGAGATCGCCTATAATCTGGGATTGGCCTACTACCGGTACAAAAGGCCGGACATGGCCTATAAGACCTGGAGCGGGCTGGCGGCGAAAAACACCGGGGACGGGAAATTGCTCAGCAATCTGGCATGGCTGGCCCTGGATTTGGGGAAGGGGGATGAGGCGGCTTCCTGGGCCGAGAAGGCGGGCCGGGTAAAGCCCGGGGATGCCAATGTTATGGCTGTGAAAGTGGAGATCCTGTTCGCCCGGGGAAAATATCTGGATGCCCTGGCCTTTGTTGAACAGAACCGGCGGAACCTGCCGGCTGAAACGGTACAGAAAGCCTCTGAGTATGTGATGGAGACCCAGTGGAACGTCTTTCGTGCCGGAAAGAAAGAACAAGCGGCCCAGGAGATGCTCAAATTGAGCCAGCGCTATCCCGGCAACCGTTCTCTTGCTGCTGCCAAGGATAAGATGGTGGCGGCTCTCCTGAATGACACCGCGGATATCCCTTTGCCAAAGCCCCTTCCTGACCAGCAGCAGAGGGCCGGCGCCGGGGGCTGGCAGGCCCCCGAGACCGAGGTACTCCCCCTGCGGGCTGCAAAAACCACGGCCAAAACCACGAAAGACGCATTCGCTTTGATCGTGGGCATTCGCAGATACCAGAATCTGAACGGTCCCGGTTTCGCGGAAAACGACGCCCGACAGGTGCAGAGGTTGCTCACGAAAATGGGAGGGTTTCGAAACGATTCCGGGCACGTGCGCCTGTGTACCAACAGCGACGCTACTATCGGAAGGTTGTACGGAGACCTCAAATGGCTCACGCAAAAGGGGAAACTGAACCCCAATGCCCGGATCTTTTTCTACTTTTCCGGCCACGGATCCCCGGTGGTGGGCAGGGACAGGACCACCATATCGGATGGGTTACTGGTGCCCTACGAGGCAACCATTGACAACCTGAACGACCGTACGGCCATCTCTCTGGCCTACCTGAGAGAGGAGCTGGGGAAACTCCCCAACAAAGAGGTGGTGTGCCTGATAGATGCCTGCTTTTCCGGGTCGGGGAAATCGGTGAGCGGCATGAGGCTGATCAAACCCCGGGTGAACGCCAACCTTCTGGCCTCCAAAAAGCTCTTTATCTCCGCCGCTGCCGCGGATCGACCGGCCGAAGAGTACGGGCCGGGCCGGCAGGGTGCCTTTACCTATTTTTTTCTGAAAGGGTTGATGGGGGAAGGGGATGAAAACCACAATGGCTGGGTGGACACCCTGGAGGCCTATCAATATGCCCGCGGTAAATTAGAGGCCCTGGGGCTGGAGCAGAACCCCCAGATGAGTGTGCGGACCGCTATTCCGCTCACACAGGTTAAGTAAGGGCATGCATCCGAGCTTCATCATGAAATATTTCTCAACGGTTCCAATCCTTTTCATTTGTTTGCTCCTTTGGTCGGGCCTTGCAGCGGCTGGTTTCAACTCCACCCCTACGGACCTGACAGATGCCTGCGATGCCCTGGCCCGAAGACTGGTCCACGGAATTCCCGACGGAAAGAGCGTGGCGGTGCGGCCTTTTTTATCCAGCGGGGGAATCCGGACCCTTTTGAGCATTCGTGTTCAGGATCTCCTCACCAATGCCTTGTCGGCGGTATCTCCAAGAAAATTTCATGTGGTCGAGCGGCTGCGCATGGCTGAACTGGACGCGGAACGGTTGACCTTCGGCGCCTCCACGGGGGAGGATCTGGACGAGTGGGCCCGGGGACTCAAGGCCGATGCCGTTGTGACGGGGAGCTATGGAGAGGCGGACAACCATCTGAACATCCATTGCCGGCTTCTGGCTCCCGAGTCCGGACGCTCTCTGGGCGCGGCTCATGTTCAGCTGCCTTTGACTCCGGATGTGAAGCGGCTGGCTCATACCCCGGCTCCTTCAAATGCCACGGCAGGGGTGTTTGAGGCCGTTTCAGGACCGGCAAAACGGGGGAAACCAAGGGGCAATTTTCTACGGCTGTTCAGGGTCCAGGAGGGAAAACCAGTCGCCTTTTTCCCGGGCGATCCCCCCGGTTTCCGTGTGGGCGAACTGATGGGTTTTTCCGTGTGCCCTCCCATGGACTGCCGCCTCTATATTTTCAACTATGATCCCCGGAGTGAAGACGATTCCGTCATTTTCCTCTATCCCCTCCCACAAGTTCCTGCCCGAATTTTCAAAAAAAAGGTGTCCTGTTTTTTCCCCGCATCGGTGGACCCCGGGGCCGTGTCCTACCCCGTAGAGGCGCCTCTTGGGCGTATGGTCGTCAAAGTGATTGGGGTGGAACAGCAGGCCAGCTATGCGGACCTGGTCGATGGGTTGGAGTGGACCATGGGATATTACCAGCTCCGTCAGAAGGACTTGAAACCGCTCATTCACCGACTGGCCCTGCTGCCACGGTCCGCCTGGTGGGAGGAGAGCGTGGAGTTCTGGGTGCTGGAATGATTTTTCTATTTCCTGTATTTCCCCACGAAATCTTTCAGCCTTTCTATTCCCTCCATGATGTTCTCATTGGATGTTGCGTAGGCAAATCGACGGTTGCCAGTACCCATGCCGTATATACTCCTGCTCCCATGATTTCCGTCGCAA
>CAYOWC010000317.1:0-5513 GCA_964407525.1 uncultured Desulfobacteraceae bacterium
TTAAATCATTAGGCGTTGAAATTGAGTGGGGGTCTGCTCTTGGCTCACCTTATGAGCGTATCGGGGTCAGCCTTTGACAAAGGACAAACAAAAGATAGAGACATCTTGAATGAGTTTAAATGAGAGAATATTTATGGTGCGGCCTTGGAGGATTGAATTCAAAGGGCTTTTTATCATGTGACAGCGGGGGGAATGAGCGGGGGAGATCTATTACCAAAACGCGGATTATGAGAAGTTCAAGGATTTCCCGAAAAATGGTCAGGATAAATATAGCTACCGGCCTCACTGTTATGTTCTCATGGCAACAAACAAATCGGAAATCCATTTGGAGAACTTAGCTACTCTGCTGTAGCGAAGGTGTATCAAAGGTTCTCAGTCGAGGCGAAAATCCACAAGCGACTAAAAAAAAACCTTAAGGAACTTAGAGCCAATTCGTCTTCTGTGGGGCCGAACCCGGTCCCTCTTTTGCATGAGCTATGCTTAAAAATTGAAATGGAATGATTGTCAGGATGCCCATAGGATGGTAAGATGGCATAGAGAATCAAAATCTGGTATCTTAAACGGCGACCAAATTGTGGGAAAAAGAAAGGATACAAAATTTGAAGCTGAAAGGGCATACTTTTTGTGCTCGGCCACTCGCTTTTTGAACCGGATATCTGCATTCAAGGCATATCTGAATTTCCTTGGGTATGATCTCATTGCCGCAAACGCAGAAAATAATTCATCTGCTCGCATACAAACCAAGAGCGAATATTATACGAATTGGGGGTCGTAGAATCAGCCTGTATGATCGTTTTTATGGTCAAAAATTCGATTATATTCAGAAATATCCCTGGCAGGAGTCAAGAAGAATTGTTTGAAAATGGAAAAACCTGCAGATGAAAGAATACGGAGTATTCCGGAAGTGTGTTCCCATTCGGAGCGCGGAAAAAGACAACTTCTGTAACCAACAAACAATTGAAAATTGAGGAGATGCCACATGACGACTCTCACAATGGAATTGCCCGAAACCGTTTTTTCAGCACTCCATGCGGATCCGATGGAATTCACACGTCAGATGCGCATTGCCGCAGCTGTAAAATGGTATGAACTGGGCAGGATTTCGCAAAATAAGGGTGCTGAGATTGCGGGTCTTTCAAGGGCTGATTTTATAGATGCTTTGTCTGAAGCAAGGGTTTCGGCCCTACAGATCACCCCAGGACAATTTCATGAGGAACTGGCCGATGCGGATTGAAAAGGTTGTGGTAAACAGCTCGCCCCTGATTGTGCTTTTCCGAAGCGGGCAGGCCGATTTGATGCCGCAGCTGTTTAAAAAGATTGTCGTGCCCGAACAAGTGTATGCTGAAGTTCTGGCGGGTGGTGAGGATGATGCGGCGAAAGCCACGCTTCGCCGGACAGAATGGATCACCCGGGAAAAGGTAGATATCACCCTCCCTGTGGCGGCTTGGAACCTTGGAAACGGAGAATCCGCAGTTTTTTCATATGCCGTAAAGGCATCAGGGTACAGGGCGATTGTGGACGATCTGGCGGCGCGCCGCTGTGCCCGGGCTTTCGGTATCCAGACGCTTGGAACCGGTGGACCGCTGGTGCTTGCCAGACGCCGTGGTCTGATTAGTTCGGTGAGGGACGGGGTAAAGCGCCTTAGGGATTCCGGATTGTACCTGTCCGAAACCGTCGTTCAGCTACTCATCTCCGAAGCGGGTGAGTGACGGCATGGGGTCAAGTCGAAAGGACCGGTAAAATCCAGCAAAGAGCAGGGTGTGGAAGTCCTCCGCATGGTAATGGTTAGCGACCAGCCGTGGCACCGAGTCAAATGAAGATGGGGTCTGCCTTTGACTCTTTTTTTTAACTTCGAAAAACAATAAGAGCCAACGGCAGACTTGCCCCCCCCCCCCCGCTTATATGCCCTCCATGACGCCCGCAAGTCATCGGTGTAGCCACCTACAAAATTACCAGAACCCTGCCAAAGGAATTGAAGGGCAACTGCCGCATCCCGAAGACATCGCGGCCCTGCTGGAGGGGATTGAAGGATGAATGCACAATCTCTGAAACCCGGCTGGAGGATGGTGAAGTTTGGGAAAACGGCGTTTGCGCTCAAATTTTGTTGAAATTTGCTAAAAGCCTGAGGCAGAACCCCTGATATTTTTAGAATAGAGAAAGAGTTCATCGTGAAAAGTTCTGTTTTTGATTTAGAGAGACTTGAATCCGCCGAAAGGCTGAAAGCTGATAAGAATTTCACCCCATGCCCTGCCAGTAAAGGCGATGAACTGTTTCCGAATGGCATTTTTGTATTTAATATCACAAAGATGCTCGAATACATCAGAGGCAATAGCGATGACATAGAACCTGAAGAAGTGGCAGTGGCTGATTTCCCAAGAGCCTTTTCATCCATCGACGAATCACATGTGGATTCGGTTGATGTTTCTCAGCCTGTATTATTGGCTGATATTTCTCCCGGACTTTACAATTTGATTGATGGCAACCACAGAATGGAAAAAGCTCGAAAAATGGGAATAAACCAGGTCCTTGCTCACAAATTGAACGTAAAACAACACATAGCATTTTTGACTGAGAAAAAGGCGTACCTGTCTTACATCGAATACTGGAACAGAAAATTGAAATAGTTTCCAATAAACGGGATCTGTCCAATTACAAGACATGAACAAAAAATATCTCCATCTCCTCATTCAAACGGGAAGGGGTCATCAAGTCTGCCGTTTTCATGGGAGGGATAATTTGTTCTGTCTTATTTGTTTTGACATTGTGGATGACCGGGCAAGGGCGAGATCAGCAAAGGTTCTGAAAAAATATGGACAGCGTGTTCAGAAATCCGTTTTCGAGTGCCCAAAACTCGGGGAAGAAAAATTCCTGAAATTGAAGCACAGGCTTGAGGATTTGATTGATAGTACCGAGGACACGGTAAGATACTATTTTGTATGCAAAGGATGTCTCCAGAAAATCGAGTTTTCTGGTATTGGGGAAGCACCGGATGCAGGCGCGTACAGAATCGTATGAGAAACAGAACCCTTGGAAAAGACCAGACTTCAATGATCTTGAAGGCAATCTACACTATTTGTTCGGTTAATTTACTTTTCTTGACAATGCCATACTTCTTTACTTTATATGACATTACCCTCTCACTTATACCCAGTTTCTCTGCCGCGTAAGCCTGGACCCATTCATTTTCCTCAAGTGCTTTGAGTATCATCTGTTTTTCGACTAAGGCCACAACTTCGTTTAAAGACCCTTGATAGTTCGGCAAATAGGTGGATTGTTCAGTGGGAGGATCGGTTAATTCCAATGGAAGATCAGAGGTCTTAATCATATTTCCATCGCACAGCGCAATAGCACTTTCAATAGCGTTTTCCAGCTGTCTTACGTTGCCCGGCCAAGAGTAACGCTGCAATAATTTCAGGGCTTCCATGCTGACCGTTTTAATGTCTTTCTTGCTAACCTGTGAGTAATGCTTAAGGAAATGTTTAATCAAAAGAAGAATGTCTTCAGAATGCTCCCTGAGTGGCGTCATGGTAATATTAATAACGTTTAGCCTATAAAAGAGATCCTCACGGAATCGCCCTTTTTTTACGAGAGCTTTCAAATCTTTATTGGTCGCAGTAAGCAGCCTGAAATCTGATTGGATTGTTTCTTGGCCGCCAACGCGTTCAAATCTTTTTTCATCAAGCACCCTGAGCAATTTGGTTTGAATATTGAGGGAAATATCACCTATCTCATCCAAAAAGAGGGTTCCATTATTGGCCAGTTCAAATCTTCCCTTGTGATCCCTGAAGGCGCTTGTAAATGCGCCTTTAACGTGTCCAAACAATTCGCTTTCCAGTGTTCCCTTTGAAAAGGCAGAACAGGTTATAGCGATAAATGGTCCATTTTTCCTCAGGCCATTGTAATGGGTTGCTCTTGCTGCCAATTCCTTTCCAGTACCGCTCTCTCCCACAATCAAGACATTTGCAGTACTTTGGGAAGCCTTATGGATGTCCTTGAAAATAACCTGCATGGCAGGACTCTGCCCAATAATATTTTCAAAACTATATTTGGCTTGAACTTCCTCCTGAAGGTGGGACAATCTTTCTTTGATTTGCCCTATATTAAGCCCCTTCTGGACCGCCAAAAGGATTTCTATTGGATTAAGAGGTTTGGTCAGATACTCAACCGCCCCCAATCGGATCGCTTCCATGGTGCTGTCAATACTTCCAAAGCCGGTGATAATGATGAATGGAATGTCGTTTCCCTCTTCCTTCAGGGCGCTTAAAAGCTCCAGCCCATTCATGTTAGGCATGATATAATCGGCGATAATCATGTCTACTGGATGATGTCCGATGGCTTCTTTGGCTTCAAGACCGTCATTACAGACCATTACCTTAAACCCTTGTTTTTCCAATTGGATTTTCAGGAGTTGTCGGGTAACAGGGTCATCGTCTGCAACTAAAATATTTGGATTGTTTGTCATTTGAAGAATCCAGCATTTTAAGAAGGATAAGGAATTCGATTTGCTGTATATTATAATATGGAGACTGAAACATCAATACAATTCATCAACCCTGAAGCGCCAATAGAATTGAGAAAGTTTCTATTTCGAAGACTTTCTGTGTGAAGATCGGGCAGGTAGCGAAGACTCCGAACCTGAACCAAATCTATGCGTACTGACTGAACTGTCATTTGTAGTGGGGTGGCAGTTGGCGCCGGGTTGGGAAGGAGCTATTTCTCAGAAGTCAGCTATTTCTATATATAAGTCAGTTTTTTCCAAAACTCTTCGTCTTTCTTTTTCCAGTCAGAACCAAAGGTTCGGTCATAAAATGGTCCCAACCTGTTAAGCCACCGCCACCAGAAATTTTTTCCTTTTTCTTTTGCCTCCATAATGTCGTTCAGGAAGACTCGAATCTTGCCCATTTCCTCTTTTGGCACATAGGATGCGGCACCTTCTTTATACGACTTTATGGTATGTTCGGGGCTCAGCGCATGGGCTGTGAGCATAACCGGGATCACCCCTTTACTCCCTGCTATCTCTAATAAACGGTAACCGTCAACTCCCATAATATCGAGGATTGCTATATCAAATTCCTGCTGTTCAAGATATTCCCTGCCTTCCTCAAAGGTCGACGCTGTTGTAAGGTCGCACATTGGGAGGAGTTCTTCCATAGTCTGCAAAATATCCGGCTCATCATCGACAATGAGAATTTTTTGTCCATCGATCAGCTCTTTTTCTGACATCACTGCACCTCCGGTCGAGTATAGATTGTTCACGTAATTCTATTCTCGATAACATAATACATTATGATTTTATATCAAGAAAAAGAGGGAAACATGAGCTGAGTCTTTGAGAAGCTGGTAGGACGAAAACAAAATGGCGAGAAATCCGATCCAGAATCGGAACAGCTCACTGGGAATGACGTTAATTAGTTTCTATCCACAAATGGCCCTTTTCCGCAATCTCGGCGTCAAACTACGGGTTTCCTTGTGCGACGTACTATCGTACGTCTCCGCGCAAACCCTTGTTTTCC
>CAYOWC010000318.1:0-5478 GCA_964407525.1 uncultured Desulfobacteraceae bacterium
ACAACAAGTTTTTTCCTGACACCCGAAACCTGACACCTGAAAAAGGTCTATAAGAGAGCAAAGTCGAGTAACGCGCAAATGCCTGACAAACAAAGGTGAATGGAATTCATTCACGGGTATTGAAGTTAGAACCAAGCCCAAAACTTCAATCTAAGACACAGCAGATCAGCCCAATTGCGAACGGACCTGGATTAATTGAGCTACGATACTCACTGCAATCTCTTCCGGTGTTTCGGCGCCGATGCTCAGTCCGACCGGCGAGTGAACCCTGGCCAGGTCTTTTTCCGTGAAGCCCTGTTCCAGCAGATGTTTATAGATGGTCTCCCTTTTCCGTCTGCTGCCGATCATACCGATATAGGCTGCCCTCGTTTTCAAGGCCTGGCCCAGTACGAGTTCATCCTGCTGGTGGCCCCTTGTCACAATCAAGAGGAAATCGTGGCCACTTACCGAAAGTCGGTCCATTACTCCCTCAAAAGGAAGCGTGGCTGTTCGCATTGCAGCTGGAAAATGAATCCCATCAGCGAACCCTTCACGATCATCCATCACGGTCACCCGAAATCCGACGGTGTTGGCAAGTGGTACAACCTTTCTTGACACGTGGCCGGCACCAAATACGTGAAGGTTCGTACCGGGCGCCAACGGTTCGGCGAAAAGGGTCACAGATTTTCCTTCATCGTCCTTGAGGGAAAAAAGGGCAGGTTTCTTGGACCGAATGATTTTTCCAGGATCCGGGATCAAGGCATCAGGGAAATGACTTATTTTCGGGAATGAACCGATTCTTTCCCCGTTTTTTCTGATGAACATTTCCGGCATGCTTTTACTGTTCCACCATCGTTCATCCATCAGGGTAAGCAGGAGTCCCGTTTCGCCGGCAGCCAATGTTCCCAAAATTTTCCGAATCAGCCGAGTCCGGCCAGATTGTTGAGGAGTGACCGGTTCCAGGAAAAGTTCCACGACCCCGCCGCAGATCATTCCGGGATCGGGTGCGTTTGGCAGATCGGTAGAAAAGCTCTGCACGATCGGTAGACCCGTAACCAGAACCTTTCCCGCTTCTCTCACCGCGTTGGCTTCAAGAAGACCTCCGCCTACAGTCCCTGCCAGCAAGGCCCCATCCTTGATGAGGCATTTGGTCCCGACTCCTCTTGGCGACGAACCACCCTGTTTGACAATGGTGGCGAGCACGGCCGATTGTCCCTGTTCAAGCAATTCATTGAGTATTGCGTAGATTTCTTTCATGATGTTCCTTCAAGGATTTTGAGTAAAAACCGTATATTCCATTTTCTGTAAAGAGCCGATGATGACCCTTTCGATGCCTACGTGGCGGTTTGACAGCAGAATCTCGGCCAGCTTTACGGCCTCCCGTTTATTTTCAAGCAAATCAATTTTGTTTAGAAACACGATCTTCCTGGCGGAGATGGGGACATCTCGAAAAAGGCCTTCAGGGTTAAAAAAAATAGCGGCAATCCGCTCCACGGAAAGATTTTCCCCTCTTTTTATGCCCGTGACGGCCTCGAAAATTTCATGCCTGAAGACAATTTCCGGACCGAATGGGCGGCCAATGGCTTCCAGTCCAGCCACGGCGATCATGGTTGTGGAGGCCGAGGGAATTACCGGTTCATGGCTGGCGTGCGCCTTCAGTGGAAGTCCTGCTGCACCGTCTGCCTCTGTAATGAGACAATCAACCGGCATGGTTTTAAACAACGTATCCGCCACCTCAGGGGAGATTCCGTCAACCTTCCCGATATCAAGAATCTCTCTCGCCACAAAGATATGCCCGTCTTTGATCAACGAACGTTCCACTTCCCGCAGGAATTCGGGAGAGGCCGTTTCGCTGATTAAACATGGGGCACGCAGGGCCTCTCGGTATCGCACCTTGGTGGTGGTGGTGGAAATAACCTTGAAGCCATCTTCCATAAGCTCTTCCGCAAGGGTAAACATGAGGTTGCTTTTACCACCGCCTCCGACGAGGGAGATGAGTTCCTTGTGGTTGAGATTCAACATCAGCCTCAATTTTTTTCCAGAAGTTTCTTTCATGAATTTGCCGAGTCTCTATTTTTTTCTGAGAACCCTGCTGTCTCCCACCCTGACAGTTACTTGCGAAGCATCAAAATATTCGATGAGTGGTATGGTGTATTTTCTGGATGTTCCGGTCATTTCTTTGAACTGTGGGGTCGTGATTTCCCCTTCTTTCCGTAGAAAATCCACCAGCTTTTGTTCAAGTTTCTCAACAGCGCTTTGGTGAAAATAGAGATCTTCCTTCACTTTTAATAATATCCCGTTTTTTACCATTACCCCTAAAACGTCGGAGGCGGTGTCTTTTGGGAATTTTGGTTTCAGGTCTTTGAAATAGGGTGGTTCAAGCTGGCCTTTCATGTATATGGCTTCAATTTCCTGCCTGGTTTTTTTCTGGTCCTGGGCAAGTGTCACCTTGTGGCTTTCCAGTCTGACTTCTTCTTTTTCCTGTACCAGGACTTCTTCTCGGAAAAGCTGGTTTACAATGAAATTGAAGAGTTTGGGGTCATTTGCTCCTTTTGCTCTGGATCTTAACTCTTCCTTGGGAAGCCCGGTTTTCAGTGGGAATTTTTTGTGGTATCCGGAGACGATATCCAGTAGTTCGGTCCGTGCTTTTTCATGAAAGTCTCTATGGATCAGCACCGATCTTTCTTTATCAAACTGGATAACCACTTTCTGGGCTTTGAGTGCCTTCAGCGGTTCAGACAGCTTTTTTTTACTCAAGTTGACCAGAAAAGAAAGCTCAGTTTCTTCCACCCCTCTGAAACGTCCCAAGGCCACAAAACGTTCGATGATGTCTTTCTGTTCGCCTTTATGAAGAATTTTGAGTTCTGCAAGGACCGTATCGGAGAACCTTTTTTTCTTGAGGGGAAGCGGATTGAGGATTACTCCTCCACCTATGGTCCGTACAGGCGAATAACTCCTGAGTACGTACCGATCGCCCTTAAGGACAGCTGTGGGCGCATCCATTCTGATTTGGGCAAAGCAGGATTCTCCCGGGTTGAGTTCATCCCTGTCTAAGAGGACTACCGTGGAGATGATTTCTGAGGTACCAGTGTGAAATCGTGCCTTGGCCCTGTTCTTTACCTTTCGAAGGGAGCTTGAAAGCAAATCCAGTTTTACATCAACCATATACGTTGTTCTCAAAGATTCCTTAGTGGCCAGGATATCGCCCCTTCGCAGCATCATCTTCTCTATGTCGTGGACATTAATGGCCGTTCGAAGACCCGAACTTACTTCTGCAACTTCTTTGTTGTGGACGTGCATTCCCCGAATTCTGGAGGAAAATCCCTGGGGGTAGATGGATACTTCGTCTCCTGTACTGATTTTCCCTGACACGCTGGTACCGGTTATAACGGTTCCAAAACCCTTCATGGTGAAAATACGATCAATGGGAAGCCGAAAAAGGTGCCCCATATCTTTTTCAGGGATTTGTTCCGCAAGCGAGTCTAATACCTGGATCATTTCATCAATACCTTCACCGGTAACCGATGAAATTTCAACGGTGGGCATATCCGCCAGAAATGTATCGGAAAGATATTCGGCCACATCTTCCCGTACCAGCTCTAACCATTCGGGGTCCACCATGTCGATTTTTGTAAGAACCACCAGCCCATGTTTCACATTAAGCAGCTGGCAGATTTCAAAATGCTCCCTTGTCTGGGGCATGACCCCCTCATCGGCGGCAATGACCATGGCAACAATATCTACACCGGTGGCGCCCGCGACCATATTCTTAACAAATTTTTCGTGTCCCGGAACATCCACGATCCCCAGGAGCTTGCCGTTGGGCAGTTCCAGGTGTGCGAATCCCAGTTCTATAGTGATGCCGCGCTCTTTTTCTTCTTTCAGCCGGTCTGTGTCAATCCCTGTGAGTGCTCTTATGAGAGATGTTTTGCCGTGATCGATATGCCCGGCAGTTCCCAG
Organism: uncultured Desulfobacteraceae bacterium; assembly: GCA_964407525.1. Classification (GTDB taxonomy): domain Bacteria; phylum Desulfobacterota; class DSM-4660; order Desulfatiglandales; family Desulfatiglandaceae; genus DUZB01. The sequence continues at coordinate 3,940 of CAYOWC010000318.1, forward strand.
AATGATCTGTTTCATCGCAAAGCCTTTCTGTCTATTTGTCAAACATTGAAAGTCATCCAGAATAAGCTGGAAATTTAAGCAGTACTTTCCAAAGGCAGAATAGAAGGAATGGGGGGCGGTGTCAAGACTGGAAGAGTAGAATGATTGGATGGAATTTTTTTATTGTGTTGGCTCCCCGAGACGGACTCGAACCGCCGACAGGGTGGTTAACAGCCACCTGCTCTACCAACTGAGCTACCGGGGAACATTCATTTCCTTTTAGAAACATCTATCCAGAAAGTTGAATCTCTACTCTATTTTCATTGCTTCTGTCAATCCTTTTTTTGATCATTTTATTTGAATTCTGAAAATTCGGTCCTCAGGGCAGGGCCAAATATTAGATGTTTTGCCGGAAACAGTTTGGCAAGGAATCCAGATGTCAGTCCCGTCTGGAAACATGAAAGGCGGGACAGAAGTCAGAATAAAGAATTCGCATTCTGCTCTGTCAAAAAATAGCTGGTTTTTCGACCAGGCGGGTAAACCAATGTGCCTGAAGATCATATAGTTCCGGCATCAAGCACCTATTCAGATTTTTCAGGTGGGATCTGATTATTCTGTTTGAATTGCTGGTTTCCCTCCTCAAGAGAGCCTTACGCCTGGCAAAGAATCTATAGGAGTGCATTATGGTAAAAACCATCACGACCCGATACGATGTCGCTGAACACCTTCGTGCCCCAGAGGAAATGGTTGCCTATCTGGAGGCTTGTCTTGAGGAGGCAAACGGCGATGCCGCCTTTATTGCGAAAGCTTTGGGAGATATTGCCCGAGCCAGGGGAATGTCACAAGTGGCGCGTGATGCCGGCCTGTCCAGAGAAAGTCTCTACAAAGCACTTTCGGGAGAGCGAAGCCCGAATTTTGATACCATTCTGAAAGTTATCAGTGCACTCGTCCTGAAACTGCGTGCAGAAGCAGTTCATGTAAACGGTTCAACTGGCCAACATGTTACTTGAGCAAATCGTAATCACTTTCGGTTTTTCATTGCCGAACAGAAGCTGTTCCAAGAACAGGACCCGCAGCTGAAGGACGGCTTCATCTTTCACTGTCACTGTCCCCCTGCAGCAAGAAATCCATCCCTCAATTGCATCTTCATAACAAGAATGGTCTCCATCATTTCTTTCGGTAGGTCGGCAAATTGGTGTCGAAGTGCGTCCACCAGGGGGAGCCAAAGTGTACTAAGGTCGTTTTTCGCAAGAGAAACGGCCTTGTTTTTTTGATGGGATACGCTTTTTTTAGCAAGCATATCAAAAGGTGAGGTGGTGTTCAAAAAACTTCTGCCCCCGTGTTGAAATGGTCTACTGGTAAGTAAACAAATGGTGAATAAGCTGATTAAATACATTTAAATTGAAGTTTTTCCCTATCGATCTTAGATAGTCGAATGATCGCTGAAAGCTGAGTCTTTTTGAAATATGGTTGTAATGCTGCTCAAATAGAGAAAAGCCCCCATCAGGAAAAATCCCAATGGGGGCTTTTGGGTGTTTCAAAAAAGAATATAATCTACAG
>CAYOWC010000319.1:0-5455 GCA_964407525.1 uncultured Desulfobacteraceae bacterium
TCAAATAATAATAACCACTTAACTACTAATCTACTCGACCACTTAACGAGGTCTGTATTAATAAGGAACACGTGTACCTGGAAGGCGAACTGCTCATCTGCGCCATGCAATATGCCTGTCCTGAAGAGAATATCGGTTTTCGCTATGAAAATACGATTGCCCTTGAAAAAGATAGCCGCGAGGTCCTGTCAAAATTCCCTCTGGACGTTGAGATCATAGATTGAAGCTAATAGCAGACAACATCCACATCCTGAATCCGGAGATTGCCAGGGCCCTGGAAGAAATGGACCCAGAACCGATTCAGACGCTCACGCGAAAAATTGAGAGTGCGGGTGCGAACGCCATAGATATCAACCCAGGGCCGTTGAGAAAAGATTGCCGGAGACGAATGACGTTTCTCTTAGAGAGCGTGAAGCAGGCAACGGATTTGCCTCTCTTCCTCGACAGCCCGAATCCTCTGGCATTAGAAACAGGACTGTCTGTCTGCAGGAAAAAGCCCGTGCTGAACGGGTTTTCCCTGGAACCGGGCAAACTGGAAAATATTTTACCCCTGGCCGTGCGATCCGAAACGGATATTGTGGGATTCCTTCTTCACCCTGATGGAAGAGTTCCTGGAAACCTTGATGAAAGGCTGAACCTTGCTACCGACTTGACAGGAGAGGCCATTAAGGCCGGACTGGCCCCCGAGAAGTTGATTATCGACCCCGTCGTGGTTCCTGTCTCGTGGGAAAATGGAACGGGCCAAGCCCGTCAAGTCTTGGACTGCGTCTCTCTTTTACCGGAACTTCTTGGATTTCCGGTAAAAACCATTGTCGGTCTTTCCAATCTGACAAGCGGTACTCGTCCGACCGACAAAACGCTGCTCCTGGAGGAGACCTATCTGGCCATGCTGGCCCAGGCCGGCCTAGATATGGTTCTCCTCAACATCTTTCGAAAAAAGACCGTTACAAAAGCCGGCATCTGTGACGATATCAAGACTTCCCGAATCTGGGCATATTAGACCTTGTGTAAAATTACAATTCAACAATAACTTAAGGGACGAAAACTCATGGATAAGATAGAGGGTTTCAAACGCTATCTCTCCGTAGCCGAAAAAGACAGGCTGAATCTCCTGCCCCCCCCCTGAGAAAACACCTCAACTGTTTGAACAGTACTTGCCCTATGCCCTGGCTCTGGACGTGGAACGGGAGTGGGGCGAGCAATTTGCCCACATCCTCGATAGGGCGTCGAAAGACGACGGAAGTTACCGACCCGGCTGGTATACCGGTGGAGCCTGGAGACCGGGAAGCATGACCGGCTTTGTATCAAGTCTGGGCACGTCGCTTTCCGGCGCCATTTCCTCTGCTTCCACTTCTCCAGGGTCTTCATCTGAAAGTAGGGGAGGAGGATCTTCCGGTGGCGGTGGAGGTGGGGGCGGCGGCTGGTAGCAATTGTTGGAAATGAAACGAGGTTGATTGCATAGTAGGCTAAGCAGATCTCGTTACGAGGACTCGATATCTAATCGACAGCAGCATCCTCCATGGTGATCCGTTATCGCGGGAAGTGGTACCGCGAAAAACATTGTACCTAAAAGCTGCAATTAGCTCTTAGCTATTAGCCGTTAGCTTTAAGATCTCAAGCATTTGAATGACTTTTTTTCGTGCCGGGATTCTCACTTTTTAATGCTAACCCATTGCGCCATAAGTCACTGATTTTGTGCGGTTAATAGCTAAAGGCTAACCGCTAATTGCATCTTTTAAGTTGTAATTTAACCTGAAAGCATTTATATCATCCAGCTTATGGAAAGAAAAATCAAACGATTGGCAATAATCCCGGCCTACAATGAACAGAAAAATATCGGGTGGATCACAAAGACAATAAGAGCGTTAGATAGAGAAATTGATGTCGTGATAATTGATGATGGTTCATCAGACGACACGGTGTATCAGGCAGTACAAGCCGGGGGAAAGGTGATTAAGCACTCCTGTAATATGGGCTATGGGGTGGCATTGCAGACCGGCTACAAATATGCATTAGAGAGAAAATATGACTATCTTGTTCAGCTTGATGGAGACGGTCAGCATGACCCTAAATACATTGAGAAACTGTTCAAGGTGATCATGCACGAAGACATTGACCTGGTTTTGGGTTCAAGATTCATGGAGGTTGATCAGGGAGTTAAAGTTCCTTTGCAAGAGCACAGTAATGGTATGGCCAGGAAATGGGGAATACGCTTGTTCGGCTCTTTGGTTTCCGCGCTGCTCAGGCTCAGGATTACAGACCCCACCTCCGGCTATCAAGCATTAAACCGGCGTGTAATACAATTTTTCACAAGAGACTTTTTCCCCTGTGACTATCCAGATGCTGATGTTATTGCTATGGTTTACCGGGCCGGCTTCAAAATCAAAGAAGTGCCCATGGTCATGGCCAACAGAAAGACCGGGGCTTCTATGCACAGTGGTCTGAAACCTGTATATTATGTGTTCAAAATGTTTCTTTCCATCTTTATGACATTTCTAAGGAAAAAGCCTACGTTGAAGGAAAGGGCCCAAGGCCCTCGACAAAAATAAATTAAACATAGGCACTCCAGGCATTTAAAATACTTTTCCGGGTTTTCCGGGTTAGGGAAATAGTGAAATATGTCGGCAAAACAAAAAATCGCCATGATGATCGTCTGTGTATTACTGTTTCTATTTGTACTGGACCTTGTACGCCGCAGGAAATTGAGAGAGGAATATTCATGGTTATGGCTCTTTACCAGCGCGGCATTATTTATTCTGGTGATTCAATATAGCTGGCTTGAGTTTATCTCAAAACTTATTGGCGCGGTCCTCCCGACTACAACACTGTTTATAGGCGCATTGGTTTTTTTACTGTTTCTTGCGATACAATTTTCAATGAGACTGTCGAAGCTGACCGACCAGGTAAAAAATTTGGTGCAGGAGAACGCACTCATGAAAGAGAAGATCGAAGAAATGAGCCGCGATGTGGAGCCGAGGTCTCCTGTCACGGACTCGGTTTAAACTCTGTGTCTCGGAAAACTCCGGGAAAAGCAACGAAAGCAAGATATCGCAAATTCTCAATAACAGACTTCCTCCCTTAAGACGCAATGATGACTTCCATATTTCTCGTAAATGCCCCATATTCACTGGATGACAGGTACGGCAAACTCGCTCCGGTGGGAGCTACGCTTCCCCACCTTGGATTGCTCATGTTAGGGGCGGTTTTGCGTGAAGCCGGCCATGAAGTTGGAATCGTAGATGCTTCAGCCCAGGGTCTCGGGTATGAACAAACCCTTGAAAATGCAAGAACAATAAAGCCCGATATGATTGCAATGACTGCGGTGACACCTTCCATCATCAAAACAGTCAAATTGGCTGACATCATGAAAAAGGTGTTTCCGGAGGTGCCTATTGTCATAGGAGGTCCCCATTTCACCGCCGTCCCGGAGCAGACGCTGCTGGACTATCCTGTTTTTGATTACGGCGTTATTGGAGAGGGCGAGAATACGCTGAAGGAATTAGTGGAGACTCTTTCTGCCGGCAAAAGCCCATTGGATGTTTCAGGTGTGGCATTTCGCAAAAACGGGAAGGTCATATTCGGCGCCCCGAGACCGGTTATCAAAGATCTGGACTCCCTCCCCTTTCCGGCATGGGATCTTTTAGACGGTTTTCCGGACCGTTATCATCCTGCGCTCTTTAAATATAAGAAGCTTCCCTCAACACATGTCATATCTGCAAGAGGATGCCCTAATAAGTGTATATTTTGTGATACTTCTGTATTCAGCCGCCAAATCCGTTTTCACAGTGCCGAATACGTATTGGAAATGATAGGATGGTTGGTTGAACGATATGGAATAAGAGAGATCATTTTTGAGGACGACCAGTTCCTTATAAATAAAAGAAGGGTAGCAAGAATATGCGAAGGCCTTTTGAAGACGAAATGGAAAGTTTCGTGGTGTTGCAGCGGGAGAGTAAACAGCGTTAATGATAGTCAGTTGTTAAAAATGATGAAACGGTCAGGATGCTGGCAGATCAGTTATGGAATTGAGTCAGGGAATCAGAAAATCCTCGATTTCGCAAAAAAAGAAATTACTCTCGGCCAGATTGAAAAAGCGGTCAGGTTAACCCACAAAGCCGGGATCCTGACCAAGGGGTATTTCATCTTTGGCCTGCCATATGAGACCGAAGAAACCATGAAAAAAACTATCCGCTTTGCCAAGAAGATACCCTTGGACGATATGAGTGTCTTTACGTTGACCCCGTTTCCGGGATCGGAGATGTTTGATATCGCAGAACAGCATGGCAAGGTTGAAAAAGATTTTGAAAGAATGAATCTGCTCGATGTAGTTTATGTACCAAAGGGTTTGTCCAAAAAAAAGCTGCTCCATTATCAGCAACGCTTTATGAAAAGGTTTTACCTGCGGCCTCGGATAGTGGCAAATTACATCTTAAGGCTATTCTTCAATCCATCGAATATGATCAGAATGCTTATGGCCCTGAAAGGTTTTCTGGCATATTCTTTTAAGTCCAATAAATGAAGTCGGCAATCCAAGGGAGGCTAATTTCCTGTTGAAAATATCCATTATGACACCATCGCTGAATCAAGGGCCGTTTATTGAGCGCACTATCCTTAGTGTCTTGGAACAGGAAGGGGATTTTGAGTTAGAGTATATTGTTGTCGATGGCGGATCCACAGATGATTCCTTAGATATCATCAGGAAATATGACCATAGGTTAAGATGGGTTTCGGAGAAAGATCAGGGACAGTCCGATGCGATTAATAAGGGGTTTGAAATGTCCTCCGGGGATATTCTGGGATGGCTGAATTCTGACGATACTTACGCATCGGGAGCTCTCGCGGCCGTGATTAGGTCTTACAGAAAACGGCCGTTTATGTGGTGTTTTGGAGACTGCAGGAATATTGACGAAAATGACCATGAAATCCGAACACTCATTACAAAATACAAAATTTTCGAAAGCAAGCGTTATTCCTACAGACGCCTCCTTTCAAAAGATTTCATTTCACAGCCGGCCACATTTTTTACACGAAATGTTTATCAGGAAGTGGGGCCTCTTGATCTAAACTGCCATTATTCAATGGATTATGATTATTGGCTGAGAATTGGAAAAAGATATTCACCTGTTTATATCCATAAGATCCTGGCGAATTTCAGGTGGCAGAAAGATTCTAAAAACAGTGAGAACTACGGGCAGGCAGCCCTTGAGACATATCTCACAGCAAAAAGGCATGCAACCTCCGCGGAAACATACCCCCTATATAGACACTATATTCATTATGTAATATTACGGACGTTGTATAGGCTGCTCTGACCAGCCCTCTCAAGATGCTTATTAAAGTCAGTTAATAGTCAGGGTTTTATCTACAAAAATGGGGTTCCAAATCCATAGGTTTCAGGTTTCAGGTGTCAGGCGGGTAATAATAGACAGAATTTCTTCATTCCTGAAACCTGAAC
>CAYOWC010000320.1:0-3269 GCA_964407525.1 uncultured Desulfobacteraceae bacterium
GGACACGTATTGCATGAAATGTTGTCGCCATCGAGATATGAATGCCGCTGGTTGGATGATGGCAACATAATCAACCCCTTCCATAAAATGGCGGGCGGCAGTTTCGTGGCTCATTTCCGGGAAAGAGATAATGCGGTAGGCCCGGTCTTTTTTACCAATCGTTGTAGCATTTTCTGAGATAAGGCATGGAACCCGCAGCGAGGACCGACTACTCATATTCGTCCGGGTTCCGAATATTGTTTCAACAAAAAACGGGTCACCGGAAGCCCATACCAGGGGGACAAAATCATGAAACAGATTGAATGTCAAACCGACCGGCATGACCATGGGAGGAGCGGGATTGTTTTCGTCCAGGACAAGTTCCGTAAGCGCGTCAATGATTCCCTGCCAGTCGGATGCACCTGCTAAAATGTTGCGAAAAGGTTTTGCACTACGGGGCATTTTTTTCCAGTAGAACATCAGTCTTACATCGATCGTGTACGGCAGAGAAACGGGAACATCTTTTATTTTACGCCACGACAATCTTTCTGACGGATTTTCAGGTGGCATTAGAATCTTTTTCTCCGCAAAATACGGAGCCCACGTGGAACCTATTTGAACAACATCCGGAAGGCTGTTCACCACTCCCAGGGATCCTTTTGGACGCGAGTTGCGGTTATTTTCCAGCCCACTGACAATAGTTTTCCATGTGAGAAACCGGACGTGTAAATCCACATCATTTTCTTTTGCAAAGTCGCCCAGGGCTTCCAATGTCTTTTCCTGCCCGTTGATCAAAGACCAGTTGGGCAAATCAAATTCGGTATTCCATACGACCAGCTGGTCTACCATCCAGTCAACGGTAGTATTCAAAACCGTGAGGTTTGAAGCAGCCTGTTTTCGGTTGAACCACGACAATTGGTCTTTCAGGGAGACGGTCTCTTCCAGATGGATGGTCTCGGCGGGGGGTTCGAACGGGATAATCCAGATGGTAAGCGGAACTTTATCATTCGCCTGCTTCTCCGTTTCCGCTGAGGAAAAAGCGGCAGGCAACAGAATCAGGAAAATCACCAACCATATCCGGTATATCATCAGAGTCCTTTTCTCAAAAGAGATGTCGGCTCCCCTGGATCATTTTGGTTTTGATTTCCATCACCCCGGGAATAATAGCCTTCTCCATGGGTCTGGAAACCGGCGGCGGCACATCCGGAAGGGTCAATTTGTTAATGGGGCAATCCAAATAATCAAAGAATCTTTCCTGGATTTCATCACTCACCCTGCTGGCCAAGCCCATACTTCGAGCGCTATGCTCAACAATCAACACACTGTTCGTTTTCTTAATGGAGCGACCGATGGTTTCATAATCCATGCCCACATAATCCAGAGTCCGCAAGTCGATTACTTCTACACTGCAGCCCTCTTCTGAAGCCTCTTCTGCTGCTTCAAGACAATCCTGCATCATTCCGAGATAACTCAAGACCGTCAAGTCGCTCCCTTCCTTGACCACTTTTGCTTTGCCATATTTGATAAAGTGATCCAGTGGAGAATCCGGAACGGCCCCTTTTTGCGAATAAAGACGATGGTCATCAATAATCAATACCGGATCATTGAATCGTATGGCGGTATTAAAAAGGCCCGCATAATCAAAAGGCGTTGATGCTCCCATGATTCTCCAGCCCGCAAACAGACCGAAGATACCCACTGGGTCCATTGAATGGTGCCCTCCGTACCCTGCCCCAACAGCAAACCTTGTACGAAGGACCAGGGGAAAACTCATCTCTCCATTAAACATATACCTGAGTTTGCCTAATTGGTTAAACAATTGATCAGCCGCCACAAGAGAAAAGTCAGGAAACATGATCTCGACAACCGGTCTCAATCCCGCTGAGGCCGCCCCTGCGGACAAGCCTACAAAACCACATTCTGAAATAGGAGTATTGAAAATTCTATCAGGAAAAGTCTGGGGGATTCCTTTTGTGGCCCCGTAAGCCCCCCCTCCGAAATTGGCTACTTCCTCGCCAACGACAATCACACGGGTATCCTTTTCCATATTCCTCAAGGTAACACCGGCAATTGCTTCAACATAGGAGATTTCTTTTGTATCGCTAAAATCTTCCTGCTCAACAAAGGTCACATCCTGGAAAAGGTCTTCCTCACCTCGAAGTTCGTTCTCCACGGTATCGACTGTGGGCCATTTAGAATCTGGGATATACCGCCGATTTCCTTTTACGGCTGTACAGAAATCCACCGCAGTGTTCACCGAAGCCTCTGCCTTGGCTTCCAGTGTTTCCAAGTCCTCCCCGGTAAGCAGCCCCCTGGCAATCAGTTCCCGTGGAAAAACAACAACCGGGTCTTTCTCCGACCAAATGTTTTCCTCTTCTTTGCTTCTGTATTTATAGGAACTCCCTAAAAGAGGACCGCTGTGGTGATGAAAACGATATGTTTTGGCCTCTATGAGAAAAGGGAACGGTTTCTCGCGAGTTCTTTTCACAGCCTCGTCCAGGGCCAGATACACCGCCGCCGGGTCCATCCCGTCGATAATCAGGCCGTCTATCCCGTAGCTCAGACCTCTTAACCCGCTGTCTGAGACACAAGAAGCATCTTCACAGGCGGTGGCAACGGCATACTGGTTGTTTTCAACGAAAAAAATGACCGGGATATTCCATAATGCGGCGAGATTCGCCGCCTCGTGAAAACAACCCTGATTGATGGCGCCATCCCCGAATATCGAGAGAACAACCGTGTCACGGTCACACAATTTTTCGGCCCAGGCGGTTCCAGTAGCCAGAGGGGTGCCTCCACCGACAATACCGTTGCAGCCCAGATTTCCCGATTCCGCGTGGTAAAGGTGCATGGATCCCCCGCGCCCGTTGCACCAACCGGCGGCCAGCCCCAAGATCTCGGCAAGGGTCTTGTTCACGGTATCCTGCATGGTCGGGGACAGATCATCTTTGAGAGGGTTAAATCCAGCGGGCGCATAATACGTCAGGATTTTTGCCAGGAAATGGCCGTGGGCTCTATGGGAAGATCCAACCAGATCATTTTTTCGGAGGACCGGTCCCAGGGCAGCAGCCACCGCCTCCTGCCCAATGCTGGAGTGAATCGGTCCATAGAGCAGGTCATCCCCCTTAAATTCCAAAAGACGAGCCTCAAATTTGCGTACCAGATAGAGAAAAAAGGCCATCCAGGAGAGTGTTGTGGCATCAATTTTCAACAGGTCATTCTTATTCAATTCAAAACGTTTGCATATTGCCGGCGGTTTTACATTCGTTTTTTTGCTCATCTGTTTCCTC
>CAYOWC010000320.1:3369-5441 GCA_964407525.1 uncultured Desulfobacteraceae bacterium
CGGGCCAATTCCTCATAACTCGGCTTCAGTAATGGGTAAAGGGACTGAAAAAATTTAAAGTACTTGTTGTATTTCTCCACACGGTCATTTTGGGGTATTACCTTAGCCCCCGTATGGACAAGATTGGAACAGGCTTCCTGGACATTTTCAAAAATACCCGCACTCACGCCACCCAGGATGGCAGCACCAAAGGCTGCGCCACCTTCATCGGATGCCATGGTTACGATGGGCTCACCACTGGTGTTGGCCAGCATTTCCAGCCAAAATTTTGATTTTGCACCTCCACCGGTTGCCCGTATTTCATCAATGGATATTTCCAGCTCTCGCATGACATCCAGGCAGTCACGAAAACAGAAGGAAACCCCTTCTAATATGGACCGCACAATATGGTCATTGGTATGGCCTGCATGGAGCCCAAAAAACACCCCTCTTGCATTGGTATTTGTGTGAGGGTGTCTTTCTCCCGCCAGATAGGGTAAGAAAATTAACTTATCACTTCCTTCAGGGATACGAGATGCATTTCTTTCCAGAACATCGTAAATACTCATTCCGGTCTGCTCCGCCTCGGCTTTGGCCCAATCCGAAAAATTATCCAGATACCATTGGTATGAACCAGCCGCGGAGTTGATGACTGCCAAAACGCTCCATTTTCCCGGAGCAGCATGGCAGAAAGAGTTCACCCTACCTTCCGGGTCGTACTTGATTTCGTTTGTAGCCGCATAAATGACACCAGATGTTCCAATGGAATACGTAACTACACCCTCATCCACAATCCCGTTGCCTATGGCAGCTGCAGCCTGATCTCCTCCTCCGCCCGCAACCGGGATACCCGAAGGCAATCCTGTTTCTTCAAATGCCTTCCTGGATGTTTTTCCGGAAATCTCCGGTGACTCAACCAGATCAGGCAGGATATCCTTGTCCACCTCCATGACTTCCATCATTTCCGAAGACCATTTTCTTTCATGAATATTTAAGAACAGGGTCCCGGAAGCATCTGTCATATCCGTTACAAACTCACCGGTTAATCTAAACCGAACGTAGTCTTTCGGAAGCATGCATTTAGTTATCTTTTCATAATTATCCGGTTCGTTATCTCTAACCCATATAAGCTTACATGCCGTAAAATAGGGCGCACATGACGTGGCAGCAATCCTTAAGAGGCGTTCATCCCCAATCTTGTTGGAAAGATATTCCGACTGCACAGCCGTTCGCTGATCATTCCACAATATACAGGGTCTTATCACATTGCAGTCCCTGTCGAGAAGAACCAACCCGTGATACATTCCTGACAAGCCAATTCCACGTATTTCCAAGGGGTCAATACTGGCACTGCTGAGTATTTCCCGAATGCAGCGTACGGTGGCATTCCACCAGTCTTCCGGGTTTTGTTCGAACCAGCTTGGAAACGGTGAATGGATAGGATAGGAACTGGTCTTCTCCGAGATAAGACTCCCCTTTTCAGACAGAATAATACCCTTAACGCCTGATGTGCCAACATCAATTCCCATTAAATACATATATTTCTCCTTCCAGTCATTCTGTCAGTCCATGGGGTATAGGCCTGCCGGGATATGAAACGTATAGGAAAACAATTGAGCAGTGTCAATTCAATACTTTCATGGTCCATTGCTCAACATTTCTTCAGCCCGCGCCAATGCCGCATCAAGGGTTTCTTTCTGAATCGGCTTATTGATAAAATCCGTGGCATTCAGATCCAACGAAGGCGATTCTCAAATTAAAGATAACGTAAAAATATTAACTTAAATGAAGCGTTAAATCAATACTTTATTTCAAAAACAAGTTAGGCGGTACAATAGGTTGAGATCAGTGAAAACAGGAAATGTTTCCAGTAATGTGTTGACTAATGTTGACTAAATGTTGATTTTCTTAAAAAAAGATCACTTGACATTCATGTCGCATGGAATATTTTCATGCTTGACTATACGCTGAAAGCATACCATTAATAAGGAGTCGTGCGCGGGAACCAAAACCGCGTATTAATTCCTTTTTGTGTTATTATTTTGAACGCAATGGAGGAACGCAGAATGGCCGACCGCTTGATATTTCTATAA
>CAYOWC010000321.1:0-5418 GCA_964407525.1 uncultured Desulfobacteraceae bacterium
TCTTAGTTCTAATTTCGGGAAACAGTAAGAGTCAACGGCAGACTTGACCCCATGAGACATCGCGATCTGTCAGCCGAACAAAGTATCAGGTAAAACTGATACTTTATACAATGTAAATAGCTTGATTGTCTTGTCATCCTGTGCTATAGAATGGCATAGTGTGAATACGTGACGTAAAGACGATCTTTTTCCTGTAAGGGGAGGGTGGTAAATGTTCACGGATAAATAGAACCCCGTTTCTTCTACACCAGAAGAACGGGGTTCTTTGTTTTGAGATCATGGCGTGGATCAGACGTAAGTGAAACGAAACGGATTGCGGGTATCTGGTTTCTGGATAAAATTCATTTAATCAACCAGACTTTCTTGCTTCCAAAGGATTCATGCTCCTCCGGAGGATTTATCCGCCTCCGGAGGGTTTATCCGCCTCCGGCGGGTTGTTCGCACTAACAATTCAAATGCCTGAATTTTAGTGCAACAACAAAACAACAACCACATAATCAGCGAAATCCGCCTGCCCTGTGCAATTCCAAAGGACAGCGAAGCGTATTTCACGGGGGTGCCAAAAAAAACCTGAATTTCAACGATACATAATTACTACGAGGAGAACTGTAAGGCATACCACGGAGGCTGTGGCGATCGCGGCAAAATCAGATGCGGACCTGATGATCATGAAGATCCGGTTGCCCGGCTTTGACGGCATGGAAGCGAGCCGGAGGATGAAAACGCAACGTCCGGATCTCGGGATCATTCTTTATACCGATGACGCCCCGGAGATCTACAGCAGCCGGCCCGAATATTGTGCCGACGCCTGCGTTTTGCAGGATGCGCTGTTTGATGAACTCCCCCGTCTGATTCGAAATTTGAGGAAAACCAAGGAGGGAAAAAGATGAAAAGAATTTTTATTCAATCGCGCCTGGTTCCACTGATATCCATTTTGCTGCTGTTGCTGTTTCCCCTGACAACCCTGGCAACCTCCGGGGAAGGTGAAAATGGGTCAAGCGGCGCCAACAAGACGGTCGGCAATGACCTGAAGAGCGGTGACCCAATTTATACCGGCATCGGGTCCATCGATTTTGTCCTGCCTCTGCTGGATACGGGCGGGCTCATGAATCTCTCTTTTAACTTCATGTACAACCGGGCCATTGACAACTGGTGGGGTGGCCCGAAAGACTATTTTCCTGTCCATATCGATAATATTAATGGCCGCGCAAACTATTTCTGGTTTACCCCCTATTCCGCCGGGGCCATGTGGCATGAACCCGAAGATATCCATCTTCCCTCGGGTGATACCGTCTCCTTCAGGTTAAACGGCACGGTTTATGAACTTGATGAAGGGGATCGCTTTGATTACAAGGAAAACGGCGCCACCATAAAATATGCGGCAAAGGCGACAAGCGCTCCTGATCGCTTCTGGGTTATGGATCCGGTGCGTGAACAGGTTCTTGTGTATGAGCTTTACGAACCAGGTAAACTCCTCTATCTTATGGACCGAAACGGCAACAAACTCTCCTATATCTATCGTGGGGATAACCGCCTTAACGAGATAGCCGATGGGCTCGGCAGAAAATTCGCTTTCACCTATGCCGATGTGGGCGGCAAAACCTATCTTGATACGGTTTCAGACCAAACCGATCCCGCAAATCCCCGTACCATCCATCACCTTCGGCTATGAGGCCGTTGCCGCGGATATGGGAGATAAACCCGCCCTGCGCTCCATCAGCGATGTCATGGGAAATGTTTACACCTTTCGCTGGAGTACGGTCGTCTCCGGGGGCAAGACCTATTACGACAACCTGGTCAAAGTTGAGAAGCCAAAGGGCGCCGCCTGGTTTGATGTGGAAAACACCTGGAATTATGCGAGTTATAAGAATGCACAGGGTAATTCGCGTTCCGGCATCAAGGTGGTCAGCCAGAAAGACCCGTATAACAACCAGACCACCTTCTCTTATAATAATGATCCCTACTATACCGAGGAAACCACGCCCGAAGGCGATACCCTGAAATTTTATCACGACAATGCCCACGTGCCGCCCAGCCGGTTTGATGATCAAACCGACAAATCCATGCAGTTCACCAAGGACGTCCATAATCGGGTAACATCGGTTACCGACCGTATGGGCAACACCACCAGCGTTTTGTACCATGCGGAGACCGGGAAAATCGCCTCGATCACCAATAACAAGGGCAATATCATCACGTATCATTATACGGCGCAAGATCAAACTTTTGCCGACCTTGACACACCGGCAAACACGGTGTCATTCACCTTTTATAACCTGACAAAGATAGACTACCCCGACGGCACGAATATTCAATTTACTTACGATGCCAGCGGCAACATCCTGACCAGTATCGACCGCACGGGCAAGACCCGGACATACGCCTATAATGACCGGGGCCAGGTCACACAGATCACCAACCCGACAGGCGGCGTTGCCACGTTCACCTACAACGCCGATGCCACCCCGGCTTCAAGCACCGATTCCGGCACGGGCGTCACCACATATCAATACGACGCCTACAAGCGGCTGATAAAGATCACCCATCCGGACGCAACCTTTGTGCAGATGGCCTATGACCTGAACAACCGGATGACTTCCGTTACCGATGAGCTGGGCAAAACTTACACATACGCCTATGACGCCAACGGCAACATGACCTCTGCCACAGACCCGAACAGCAAGGCATCGCAATACGCCCACGACCTCATGGACCGGGTCAATGAGACCACCAACCGGCGGGGTAAGAAGAGCCAATTGGCCTATGACTCTATGAATCGTCTCCAATCCGTCACCGATCCCAACGGGAACAAGACCCAATATGCCTACAATTCCCGGGACTGGATGAACCAGGTTACCGATCCTGGCAGCAAGCTCTGGCAGATAGCCTACGACGATGAAGGTCTGATTTCTTCCATGACAACGCCTATGACTCGTACCACGAGTATAGGCCGTGATAAATTGGGGTTTGTCACTTCGATCACCGACCCCATGGGCAATGAAGCCACCCTTATTAGAGACACCCTGAGCCGCATTACACAAACCACCGATCCCATGAACCGGCAGACAGGCTACGGCTACGACAACCGGGGCTTTTTGACTTCCGTCACCCTTCCGGTTGTGGGCAGCACCCAATACACATGGAACAACCTGGGACTTTTGAGTAAGATAACTGATTTCAACAACAAGGCCTGGGACTTTACCTATACAAATATGGGAAAACTCTCAACCCTGACCGACCCGCTCAATCAAACCCTTCAGTATGCCTATGACCAGCGGGGCAGGCTCAACCAGATCACCTATCCTGATACGACCACCCAGACCAGGACCTTAAGCGCGTCCGGGAATATAAGCCGCAAGCTCTGGTCTGACGGGCTTGATCTTCAGTTCACCTTCGACGACCTCAATCGCCTGACGGCAAGCGAAAATATTACATTGACCTACAACGAGGTGGGACAGGTCACATCCACCGCCAATCCGTCAATATCCTTCGGGGCAACCTACGACAACGGCGGCAGAGTCGAGACCGTCGCCTACGCGGACGGCCTTTTCACCGTGACCTACACCTATGATGCCCGAAGCCTGTTGACCAAGGTCACCGACACCCTGACCAACACCACCCTTCAATTCACCCATGACGACGACGGCAGACTCACGGGCATCACCCGTTCCAATAATCAAAACACCACATTTACCCTTGACACGGCCTCGCGGGTCACCAAAATTCAACACGAAACCCTTGGAGAGATGGCCTACACCTACAATGCGGCAGGCGAAGTCACAAAGCTGGATTACACCCTGCCCCTTGACCCGGCCGATTACCTGACCAATGCAACGGAAAATTTTACCTTTGACGCCGCAAGCCAGGTCAGCGCCACCGGTTATGCCTATGATACCCGGGTCCGGTTGATCGCGTCGCCAAACGATTCTTTTTCCTGGGACGGGGCCACCCGCCTGACATCCACATCTAATGCGACTATGACCTACAATGGCCTGAACGATCTTTCCACCCGCACGGAATCAGGCCAGACCACCCGCTATTATTACAACTACGCCCTGGGTCTCCATCCCATTATTGCGGAAAGGGATGAGACCGGGAACCAGTGGAAAAGGTTCTATGTCCTGACGCCGAGGGGAACGCTTCTCTATATGATCGATGCCGTAGACAACAACAAGGTCTATTGTTATCACTTTGACAAAACCGGCAATACCCTCTTTTTGACCGATGCCGCCGGAACCATCACCGACAAATACGCCTACACGCCCTACGGCAAACTCCTGGCCCATGAGGGGAGCAATACCCAGCCCTTCACCTTTGTCGGGGCCTGGCAGATTCGCAGGGAGGGGAGTGGCCTTTATCAGATGCGGGCCCGGTATTATGATGCGGTTACTGTCCGGTTTGTTTCACGGGAGCCGTTGTGGCCGAGGATTGGTAAGCCCGGGGCACTGAATCCTTATCAGTATGCAGCTAAAAATCCGGTTAAATTTGTCGATGTTACGGGGGCTGACAGTGGTGATGCCCCGGATAATGACATGTGGGAATATTCTGACAACAATGACGGGTGGAAGGATGTTGACGATGTTAAAGACCACGTAGAACAGCTTCAAAATGCAGAGGATAATCTCCGATTGTCTGAGGAACTACGTAATAACCCAGACAAAGGGTATGATTGGCAGAGGGACTATAATAGGCAAGCTATCAAAAGAATAAAAAAGGTCATTAAACAGCTCAAACAAGATCTTGGAAGAGAAAAAGCAAAGGACAAAGATAAATTTATTGTAATCGACGGCTTCAGGGACAAGACGACACATTCCGTAATAGAGGGCATGATAGAAGGTAGGGGATCGTCTACTTACTTCCCAGGTGAAGGCAGTGATGATGTCCCGGATAATGACCTGCATGAATGGGCTGAAGGCAATGACGGCTGGTTGGAGCTTGCTGACCCGCAAGTAAAAAAGCACATCGGTAAACGCGAAGCGATAAAGAAAGTTCCCGCCCTGCTCAACGTCAAGGTGAAACCCAGCTTCGATTGGACAGGCTCGACTCCGACGTTGAAACAACAACAGTTTCATTTGGCGCCTCATTAACCCGGAGCCCGTAGGTTGGGGTGAGGTACGAACCCCAACAAACCCGTCGATTAACCCAAAAACGTTGGGGTTCGTACCTCACCCCAACCTACACCAACACCTAAAAGGAGTAACACGATCATGAAAACAAAAATCACGGCTTTCCTCGCCATGGTCATGCTCTTGAGCCTGTTTGCCTCGATTCCCGCTTTTGCCGGAACCATAAACTACACCTACGACAACGCCGGCCGCTTGACTGGAACCGACTACGGAGGCAGCAAAACCATTGCCTTTACCTACTGTCTCACCCGAGGCTATTTCCCCAGTAAATCCCACTTTACCTTCCCAACTG
>CAYOWC010000322.1:0-5401 GCA_964407525.1 uncultured Desulfobacteraceae bacterium
GTGGTTTTTGTCTGTCATAGCCGGGCGGCACATGGACAAGATAACTGCGCTTGAAGCCATTGGCCCAAATATCCAGTTCCTGCTCATAGGTTGCAGGACCAGTAACAAGGTTGACAGGCAATGTTTTCGCACAGGCAGTCAAAAATGTGCAGAACAGCGCCGCCGTAACGGCCAAGCATAATGATTTCATGGTTATGATCTCCTCAGCGCCACAAGCAAAATTTTACTATTCGAGTTTATAATAGTGTCCGCTTCAACGATACCAGTTCAAAATGTAGTAGTCGAGTAAAAACGGACATCGAAATTAAGCGGTAATTGGACCGGATAACTAACGAGTTGATTCTTTTAGCTACGATTTTGCAAGCATGCAGCGAAGTAGATTGTAGTGGTAATAAAAACCCACCCGAAAACGAATATGGCAATGCTGCTTCGAATTTTACGGCTAAACATGGCACTCCCTTTCTTCACATGTTCATTCAATTAACTGACATGGTATAATTTCCTATCGCATCCGGCGTGGGGGTAATAGCCACAAAATAAGATCCCTGCGCTGCCGTCCAGGATATGACCCCCATTTCCCGGCCCACAAAATTACCCTTCGAATCAAACAGGGTCAGAGCATAATTAGAAGGATTGGTAGACACCACTATATTCACCGTCTGCCCCGCTAATGCCTCATCAAACCTGTACCAGTCCGATTTGAAAAGCGACACTGTTCCGGTGACCACGTCCCCGGATGCTATAGCGGGAACCAGGCCTATGGCATACCCCCTGGATCCGCCACAGAGCAGTTTTTCCTTGCCGTCTTCCTGGACCACACGAATACTGCTGTCGCTTCGACTGGTGATTCCTTGCAGAAACGCAGTGTTGTTATCTTCCGGAATGGCGGCGTTTATATCATCGTGAATCAGCAGGTTGTCTTTTTCCACAATCGTGAAAAAAGGTCCCGACCATCCCGCGTCATCCCACGGCCGGTTGTCCATAACATATGCCCCAACTCTGGCACGCCAAACATCGGAAAGAGCGGGAACTGAAACTTTTTGACCCACAATGGTTCGAACATATCCGCCATATATGTATTCATCATTTTCCGAACCACTGCTGCCGGACTGAATCATGACAAAATAATCCTGACCAGCCCACGGTATCTTATTGAAAATGATGGACTCCGTTTTCCCCTGTGCACGGTAGACATCGTCCTGATAGGTCAGGGTGATGCCTTCCGGCTCATCCTTCGAAGTGTATTTCTGAGCGTCTTGGATCCACCTCAGCGAACCGTCCCCTTTGTCCACGATCTTATCGTAGCCTTTACTTTTCACATAGATCCCTTGAATTTCAGATGGGTCGTTCAGGGAAACATAGGTGGGGAGATCGGGTGGGGTTGGCTCAATGCCATACTTTTCCCTCACGGCCTGTTTCAGGCATTCCCGGATTACACCCCAAACCAGACGATTACTGGTATCTGAATTGGTCAACACCGTCACCCCCAGTTTCTTATCGGGAAGCATCTCCATTTCTGAATGGAAAGCGCCAAGACTTCCGCCTTTTATCCAGGCACGCCCGGCATACTGCATGACGGGATCATCCATGGTATCCAGAGCCAGTCCATACTGAAAATATGAGTCGATATCCAGTGACGATTTCTCCGCTTCTCCCAGCATGGCCACCGTTTCGGGCTTTAGAATTCGTGCACCGTCCGGTCCCATTCCCCCATTGTTCACCATTATCAGAAACCGGGCCATATCCTTTACCGTTGTAAACGCACCCCCGGTGCCACTGGTGGTGCAGTTGAGCACTTTGACCTCAGTGGGCTCTTCTCCCTCATATCCTGTGGCCAAATTTTCGTTGATGACAAAAAGGGAAGTGTGGTCCATCCCTAAAGGTTCAAACAGTTTGCGGGCCAGATAATCTGGAAAGGTCTCTCCGGCCAGACCATCTGCTCTTAGGGCAACCTCTCCAGCCAAAATGAAAGCGGTATTGGAATAAGTGCCCATCTGGCCCGGCGGATGGCTGGGATAATCCGCGCCCAGGTAATCCAAAAGCCAATCCATGTATACATCACAACCTCCCCACTGGCTCCAGGGCGCCCCGGACAACACCATGGCATTGTACAGATCACCTGGGATGCCCGAGTGCTGGTTCAGGGATCTGCGAACGGTCATGTTCTGCATTTGGTCGGGGAAACGGTCCACCATGTTGAATTCAGGGATATAGTTTACAATGGGCTCATCCAGTGAAACGACCCCCTGCTCAACCAGCTTCAAAAGCGCCACCGTCGTGAGGGTCTTGGTGCCGGACCCCAGCATGTAAACCGTGTCTGCGGTAGCGGCGATCTTATTTTCTTTATCCGCCCAACCAAATCCCTCGGACCAGACGACCTTGTCGTTGCTCACGAGGGCAATGCTCAATCCCACGGATTTGTGTTTTTCCATTTCGCTTTTAATATATGCAGTGGTCTCTGCAATGGTTGTCAGAAAACTCTCCGAATGGGAATCACTGGAGGAACTACTGCAGCCGTAAGCCAACAGTACCATGAAAACAAACCCCCAGAAAAAGACAGTTGATTTCAATTTGCGTCTCAGATTTTTCATTAGATCCTCTCTACTCTCCAGCGGGGGAATGAAAAGGTGCTGATGGGCTTTGTATGCGTCCTGCATAATCAGCTCATTCACCATTTGTGAAAGCAAGGTGCCGGTTCATAATTTCTTCCGACTCATAAAACTTACGTTTCTGCAAGACAATTATGGTCCATACGGAATTTGCGTATTTTTTAGGGCCCAGATACCTGTGAAAAGAGGATCAAGTTTCAGCCTAGCCTACTTCATTTCTTGCTCTCGTTCGTCATTCCGGCGAAGGCCGGAATCCAGTCATAGGATATTATGGTATAGATCTTGCCGGTTAGGATTATCACTTTCAATCAATTTGAGCTTCCATGCTCGTTTCCACCCCTTTATTCTCTTCTCCTTCAAAATTGCCGTCCATTGTCTCATGAAGCTCATACCAAACCAACCTGTGGACGGAGTAACGCTTTGTGAAGCCTTCCGCCATATCGTTCTTATGTTCCCATACCCGCTTCACGAGGTTTGAGGTCACACCTGTGTACAAGGTACCGTTTCTTTTGCTTGCCAGGATGTATACAGCAGGCTGTTTATCCACAGGTTACCCTCTTTTTTCTGGATTCCGGCCTTCGCCGGAATGACGAAGTCGAGCTTGAGGATAGAATCAGAGCGCCATGATTACTTATTTTCACCCTTTCACAAAAATAAGTACGTGAAAATCGGATGAACCACAATTATTACCAAAGAATCTATCCATTGCTTCCCGTATCTGTTACAAATCCCAAAAGAAAAAGCCGAGCTGCCTTCACATGGCCTATACGATGTCATTTTCGGCAGCCCGGCTATCTTTCAGGAACAAGGTAATCTATGAATAGACGCTAAAAGAGGGATATGAAGACCCGTGGCTTTCCGTCCTCACCTTACGATGGGTTTGGTTTTCTATGGAAAAAAGTGCAGAGCTCCCAACAGACAGGCTTTGCCTATTAGGAGCAGGATATGCAGATTTTGAGATGCGTTTCCAATGGGTTAACCCCTTGAGTAGTGGTTGAAGGATTGTTGAGGTTACTTCACAATCATGGTATAAAAAAATGCTTTATGTCAAGGAAAATTGGAGCTATCGGAAAAGAGAACAGTAGGCGAAAATTGCTCCTTGAATCTCGCATTGATGTCTTGACAGGCTCAAAGCATATTGCGGTGACATATTTGTGCGATATACATTTGTTATTACGATAATTTTTGTTGTTCATAAGCCTGAGAAAGATAGCAGTTATGTTTTGGCTTCGAAAGAATTGTAGACCAAAAGGGAGGCTTCGAAAGTTCAGGTTTATTTGGGTATTGTTCACTTCTTGACTTTGCAACCTTACATTTTGTATTCTTGCGTAGATGAAGGCTATTCAGATGCAACCATGATGCACGAACGCTTTTGATGCAACCGGATAAACGGAAAATGGATTGATCACAATATGTTGTGATGGTAGGATTTTCCAGCTTAATTCAGGAATATGAGGGCACTTACAAATACGCAAGGAATATTACAGGTTTTTGGTGGCGTGAATTCTTTGTGATATTGAACATCTGATCGCTGTTAACTCTGATATTCTTTTTTGGAAACACTGCTTCGATAGAATATTCTGTGTGACAGCTGGAATGACTTGATAACGTTCTTTTTAGCTGTTATCGAGGCAAAAGCACCTGATAATCAATGGTTGGCCTCCTCAATAGTAATGCAAGGTGGTAAAGCAAAGCATGGAGCATGGGGTCTAAGTGGGGCAGTTTAGTCTTGTGCTAATTGTAAGGTCTGCGGCTGTTTTACAGGGGTGGACGCACAGTTCCCGGCAAACGTTTCCTGATGATTGTCCCGGCTTTGTCCATAACTGCTTTGGACCATAGACGCAAGGTGGGCAGTGTCGCCATGCGCGGACTACAGCGTCATGCAGTTCCGGCAAAGTTAAGACAGAGGCGCTGGTGAGCTTAACATTATACCCTCGAAGATTGGAGAAATGAATCATGTCAAATACGGAAGATTTTCTTTCAAGAATCACGGTAAATCCCCGGATAATGGTCGGCAAGCCGACCATCCGGGGCATGAGAATAACTGTGGAACAGATTCTCCGAGCATTGTCGGGGGGTGTGTCGGAACAGGAACTGCTTGAAGAATATCCTGAGCTTGAAAGAGAGGATTTTCAGGCGGTTTTCGCTTATGTGACCGGGCTGGTTGAAGAGGAGCGCGTGTTCGCCGTGGGGGTGCGCGCATGAATGTATCCGAACTGAAATTTCTTATTGATGTCGGTGTGGGCAAAGGGATCGAAAAATATTTGCGGGAGGAAGGTTATGATGCCAAAGCAGTGAGAGACATCGATTCCCGCATGGAGGACGAGAATATCATCCACACTGCCTTTACGGAAAACCGCATGGTTGTTACCATGGACAAAGACTTCGGAGAACTGGTGTATCACTGTTCAATGAAACATCGCGGAGTTTTGCTGCTGAGACTGGAAGACGCAACTGGAACAGAAAAGTTGCAGGTTGTGAAACATATTATGGAAAATTATTTCTCTCAGATAAAAGGCTGCTTTTGTGTGTATCAGAATGACAGGTTTCGAATTAGAAAAATAAGATAACGGCTTTGAGTTCATAGCGTATTATAAGGATTGGCGGCATAACCCAGCGCTGCACCGGACGTCTGAACGTTCTGCGGTCCCGGCGGGGGCCGGCGGGGGCCGGTGGTTGCGCTGGTGAGCTTAATGTTATTCAAATCAAGATATTTCCAGCAGGCTTTGGATCTTGGTGAATCTGTGTTTACTGCTATATCACAACCAGCGCAAACATTGCCATATGAGCTC
>CAYOWC010000323.1:0-5400 GCA_964407525.1 uncultured Desulfobacteraceae bacterium
CCTTTTTCCATCATATACAGGGTCATAATGGTCTCAATAACGCCACACGATCCCACGTAAAAGAGGGACGTTGGTTCCAAAACAATTTGACAAACGATCATAGTAGAGATGCCTTCATTTCGTTCCCAGACAACCTAGACTTGATACACCGGGTGCCTTGCATCATGTAATGGGCAGGGGGATTGACGGGATAGAGATATTCGGTAGCAAGAAGGATTGTGAAGATTTTCTTGGCCGTTTGCAGGATCTTTGTGAGAAGGAGGCCCTTCGTATCTATGCCTGGGCTCTCATGGACAGTCACTTTCATCTCTTGGCCAGAACCGGAAAAATGTCTTTGTCTAACAGTATGAGAAAGCTTCTGACTGGCTACGTTGTCAACTATAATCGCCGGCATAAGAGATACGGCCATCTTTTTCAAAACCGGTATAAATCTATTTTGTGTGAAGACGATCCCTACCTGTTAGAATTGACACTTTACATCCATCTGAATCCTTTAAGGGCCGGTATAATGAGAGATATGAATGCGTTAAGAACATATGAAAGGTGTGGTCATTCAGCTATTATGGGGATAATCCATCGCCCCTGGCAGGATTGTGACACGATACTGGGCTATTTCGGGAAGAGACGAAAACGGGCGATTGAAAAATATGCGCAATTTATTGAGGAAGGGGTTAAGGCGGGTAGGAGACCAGAGTTGGTTGGAGGGGGTCTTATTCGGAGTCTTGGAGGATGATCGCAGGTACTTTCGATAAAAAGAGCCGGAAGCAAGATATTTTCGGACGAACGGATATTGGGGAGCAGCGATTTTGTAAAGAATGCAATCAGAGATGCTGAGGAAAAAGAAAAAGAGACCCTGCGCTTAAATTCAAAGATATCTGGTCTGGAAATATTGGCTGACCAAATATGTGACGGAGAAGGGGTAGAAAAGATAGAGTTATGTTCCGGTATAAGGAAGAGAAATGTGGTTAAATGCCGGAAGGTATTTTGTCAGATAGCGGTCAAGAAAATGGGCTATTCCGGGGCAGATGTAGCTCGGTTTCTGGGCATCACCACATCGGGGGTGAATCGTTTGGCTGCTTCCGACGTGTTGTCGGATACAAAAAAATATTATTAAGTTGTTTTGGAACCAACGTCCCGCTTTACTTTACCTTTAGAATTAGGGCAGAAGGTATTTGGGGTGCGGCGTTTATACAGCAAATTTGTAGAGGAAGGTGTCAGCGACGGAAAAAGACCTGAATTGGTTGGCGGCAGTTTAATACGGAGCTTGGGCGGGTGGTTTATTTAGACCGGCCCAATCCATTAAGATTATTTTTAATGATGGCATTAATTCTATTCCGGGTGGATTTGGATACACCGGCAGTTAGAGCATGGGTTTGAAAGCGATTTGCAGCATCAGAAACCTGCTCAACTATCCGGCCGGCATCCTTTTTTTTTATGCCGTGCTTTTCGGACAGTCTGTAAATATCTGTTTCAGCCGGAGCCTTCCCTTCACCTGAAACAGTCATCGAGTGCTCTCCCCCGGGGCCGGGTGAATAGACAAGGTCGTATGCCGGTGACAGCGACCATTTGCCCTCATGATCCATCAGGAATCCGAAATTTTTTACATGGTCGTCCCGGTTATTGGCAAGTATGTTAAAAACCATTTGCCTGAAAGCTCGGAGCAAATCAGAATGGTTTTTAGTCAGGTTTGTTACCACCTTGAAAAAGTGATCATAGTCTTCGGACGGTAACCTGAAATTTGAATGTATCAGGTTGCCGAAAGTATGGGCATGAAAGCGTTTGTTGCCACTGCGGTCAAATCGTTTAATGCCGAAAAAATTATCTCCATGGGTTGTGTTAAAAAGGCGTGTTTCGGTCATATTTATACCGGCATCCTGCGCCATCAAAGAATAGGCGTACTCAAGGGGTCCGGCATCAAGGAAGTCATTTCCAGAGTGGAACTTGATAATCCAGTGCTCGAAATGTTCTGCAAGATCTGTTTCTCCGGAAATCATATTATCATTATAAATACCAACAAGTACTTTTGGCCGGGCCCCGCAGGGACTGCCGCCTGCGTTTATAAGCTGTGGTAACACGTCGTCGGTCCTGCCGGACAGGATGTCGTGTGACTGCAATGATAAATTATGTAAATCAAACGGGCTTTTATCGCCGGGTATAATATCCAGGGCAGGTTCATAGATCAGAGCTCCCATGGTGTTTTTGCCAAGAAATGCCAGCCGATCTAAAACAGACAGGGCCTCAATGTCATATCCCTGTTTCCTAAGGTATCGATCCATTAAAAAAAGGCCCCACCCGTCAGGTAATGAATCGTCAAACAGGCCGAAGACAGGGCTGAAATCTCTGTCTTTGTGTTCAAAGAGTTCTGTCTTTAAGGGAAGCTTATAGGGAGACAGCCACAGTTCTTTAGTTAAAAAATCCCTATCATATTGAAAATAGAGCTGGTGCTCGTCCTCAGCAAGCTGACCGACGGGGATAATTGTTTTTTCATCAAAGCGCAAGAGGACATTTAACCGGATCAAATTGAACCTCTTTTGGGAAGTTTATGCTTTCGCGTTTCAAGATCGTCAATTGATTTAGCAGAAGGAGGATGCAAAAAATCGTCCATTTCATCAAGCCGTCCAAGCGCTGACAACAATTTCAAAAAATTTTCCAGCGAAATCTTGGCGGTTTGCTCAAACCGCCGCAGGGATGACTCGGAAACACCGGATCTTTCGGCCATGGTGGAACGTTTCCATTTGTTCAGAAGGCGCAGCTCTTTAACCTGCTTTGCCAGTATTTGTGCAATTTCTCCGGTTGTTTTTAACTCAAAATCCATATCCCGTCCAAATGATCATATATTATCAATATCGGAATGTTTTTATCATAATGAACAATATATTGTCAATAAATATTATGATGGGAATCATACCCATTTTTTTAAAACAGTATTTTGGGGAAACAGGGTGAAGGCCATTCTCGAACAAATTTCCGCCATGCCTTTGTTGATAGACCCTTGAAAAGACAATTTCACTTGATGCCATTTTCCAAACTGCGTTTGCATTAGAGTCAGCCTGCTGTGCGATGAAGGAACGTGGGAGACGGGAATTGATATATTGGTTGGTGGCGGTTTAATACGGAGCTTGGGCGGGTGGGCTTCCGCCAAAGCGTTGCGTGGAGCCAAAGATCGGATTAAAGGAGATGAACGTATCCTGGGGGGTCGCGATTTCGTCCAAGAGGTTTTAGGGAACTGCCAGCAGCAACTTGAACGTCGCTACCACTATCAGGCCAAGGGCTATGATTTTGATTCGCTGGTTGGCCAAGTGGCAACCCTATTTGGTGCACTCCCCTCAGTGAAGGTAGCCTGCGGACGTTTGCCCAGGTAGACAGGTGAACCGAAAGCCTTCTCGATAAATTTCAGCGCTTCTTTAACATGATCCAACATGAGCATATCCTAATTGGGTCCAGGGGTTGGCCTTGGGGCCCGGAATTGAGCAGATTCAAGTACTACTTCCTTGCGAAAGACGACATTGTGGTGATCACTAAATTTGTCGGTCTCGTCGGTCCCACAGACGATGGCCGACATAGTATGACCACCCACATAGTGACGATTCTCGGAAAAAGTAGTGTGTTTTACACCCCAAACGCCTCCGATGAGCTGTCAAACGAGCTGTGGGACCAGCGGTGGATGGCCGCAAACGAAGCGGCTCGTCTATTCACTGTCCTTGTCGATGGGATTGTTCGCGAATTGAAATAGTGTTGTGGACTCTGGCTGTTGATACATGGACTTAATCGAATAGCCTGATCTCAGGAGAAGCTTTGGCAGGTACTTCACCGCCTCACGGTCCCATAGCCTGACTTTTTCTGGTATTTTCGACCAAGGGATCCGATACGGTGTGACACGCCGATCTTTATCCGTTTTGGCATCGTAGCGCCAACCAGCCTCGATTCGTTCTCTTGACCACCGGTCGTGTTCCATCTCCGCGAGCAAGTCCAAAACGTCTCTTGTGAAGTACAGAGGGTTATCCGAGTCTTGTGCTCTGCACACATTGAATCCGGCAATGTGAAGCATGCTCAAGAGAAACCGGCTCCGTGTCAGGGTCTGTGTCTTGTCTACCGGATCGAGCTGGTGCCAGTTCGTACGGCCAGCTCCCTTCATGTGGCTCTGCTGCTCGCTGTGCATGGTGCGGGCGAAGAGCTCGACAAGTCCGCCGTCGCTCGCACCTATCCCCGACGCATTTCCGTTCGCCGGGGAGCCGAACGTGCGTGGGAGAGCTCTTTCGAGATTGCGAACGTATGTCTGCTCGTTCGTCCGCCACTTGAAAATGGCTTGGATGCTGCTCATCTGAAGGTCCATCCCCGGAGGCAACTCAGTCTCGTCCAGATGGATCGCGAAGAAGGGCTTGTCCAGTTTCAAGGCGTAGTTGATCTCGTTCCGCACATTTCGTGGTCCAATAGCGCGTTGAGTCACGAAGACGATGAACTGGGTACATCTCTTTAGGCTGCCGGCCACTTCCTCCGGCCATTCGTTTCCGGGATCAATACCCTCGTCATACCAGATTCGATATCCCATCAGATCCAGGCGCTCTATCTCCGGGTAGACGGCTTCGGCATCAAGATGTGCGTAGCTCAGAAAAGCGAATGGCTGGTCGCCGGTATATGCAGCGCACGCAACGTGATGTTTACACCTGGCATATGGTTCTCTCTTCATCCCGCAGACAAATTTTTGTAAAACTTCCAGTTAAATCCTATCGAAAGTTTTTCTCCTGACAGTAAGTGATGGAAGCGGGAAGAATCCTGGGTGTTGGATTCAATGAACTGAAAGCAATCATCGATGAAGAACATTTCAAGGTGTTTGAAATGACTATTGAAGAGAGGAGAAAGACTTTCAAAGAGAAACCATCATTCGATGAAACCCATTACGACATTCCAACATGGGTGCGTAAAGGAAAAAAAATTGGAAATATGATCACCCGGACCACTACCATTCTGGTCATGATCGAACACCCTGCCTGTGGAAAATATCGATTCTTTGATACGGACGTGGGTGATATTGGTGAAAATCCCAATGGCGGAATGGGTTCTCTGAATCTGAAATCGGCTACCAGGAGATTTGAATTCACTTTTTTACTTTTCCTTGTACAGCGCATGGGCCGATTTCGTTAACGCGGAGATCAACACCGTTTCCTGGTTGTAATCCGGTTCGATGGTCCCGATCAGTTCGATCTTCAGGGTTACTTCTTTGGTCGCGCAAAAAAGAAATCTTCCCGGTCGAAAAATTTCGTTCGTGCCTCTCAGGTGCAGGACCCTGATTGGCGCTTTAAAACGTTTTGCCAGTTTAAATGCTCCTTCCTGAAATTCTCCGATCCTGTTGTTTCTGCTCCTGGTCCCTTCAGGGAAGATGAAAAGATTTCCACCTGAATC
>CAYOWC010000324.1:0-5384 GCA_964407525.1 uncultured Desulfobacteraceae bacterium
GGAGCGGTGAATTCCTCCACATGGATACTGTGTTTTCCTTCGGGGGCGCGGGTGGGGTCCCAGATACTGTCGGGCGCTGTGAGAAGGTGAAACTTGGAAGGCATCCCCAGCAGGAAGATTTCATGCATATACTTGTCTTCGGTGTAACCCAGATCCTTGGGAAGATAGTATGTCCGAGGGGTGCAATTGATGTCCGGGTTGTCCTTGGCAGCGGTATAATCCGGCAGCTCATGGACGCCGATGGGGCCCCAGAAGAGCTGTGCGCGATCGAAGAAATAGGTGTCTACTTTCCGTTTCATCTGGGTAGACAGGTTGTCTTCGCCGATCATACGGAGGAACAATTGAGGGGTGGCATTGTCGGATACCACCATCTGCTTGGCTTCAATTTCGGTGCCGTCCAGGAGTTTAATGCCTTTTGCCTTTCCGTTATCAATCAGGAGTCTGTCCACTTCCGAGTTGATAAAATATTCGGCCCCCAGTTTCTTGCCCGCAGATACAAGGGAATCCGTAATGGACTGGGTTCCGCCTTTGGCAATGGCGGCCGTCTCCCATCCCAGCACCAGGTGGAGCGTCGCAAAGGCATACATGATGCCCGGCACATCGTCGGGGTAGATACCGCATGACGTGAGGAACCCTCTCATAGTCAGAATCCTGAGCTCAGGGCTTTCAAAGATATAATGTGCCCATTCCTTGGCGGTCATGAACTGCATGGACGGATCTAGCCCAGTCGCCGGATTGGTCACCATTTTTTCCAGGGCATCCGGCACACCATAGGGTGTTGGTACGGCAAATCGATAGTCATGAAATGCCGGCCTGATGTAATCGTTGTATTTTTGTGTCCAATACAGATAGGCTTCCGCGTCGGCTTTTGAGAACTGGGCGATCTGGTCATATGTCTTCTTTACGTTCGATTTGCTGTATTCCGTTTTACCCGTTTCAGGATCCACCACCTTGTAGCCGGCATAAGCCACGTAGGAGGTTCCATCGTCAAAAACAGCCGCTTCATTGGTATCCGGGAACACGTACTCCAGACCTTCGTCGCGAAGGTTGAATTCTTTATAGGCGGGGTGCCCATAATAACGTGTAAAGTGGGCGCAGAAATTGCCCCGAAACCCGGGCGCCGGAGAATCATCAAAGGATACGGCGCCGCCGCCCAAATGATCCAGCCGTTCAAAAACCCCTACCGACAAGCCGGCTTTGGCCAGATAAGGGGCGATGGTCGTCCCATGATGTCCACCACCGATCACTATTGCATCGTAAGATTTGTCTGCCATTCCATGTACCTCCTGTTTTTTTGTGCAGGGGCGAAAAATTTTTCGCCCTTACGATTAACCCAATACTACCGGAGTGCCATGAAGATCTCCGCCAGTTTTTCCGCCTGGTCATCCGGGGAACCTTCAATGAACTGGCAATCTCTTCCCATATCCGGTGGCGAAGAGAGCTCCGCAATCCCCATTTTTTGGAGCGCATCAGAATTTACTCCGATTTCTTTGGCGTTCCACGAAGGAATAGAACGCGAGCCTCTCATCATCTTCAACATCTTGGTCCTGGAAATATACCTCAGTTCGCCCACCTCATTGCTCACGGTCACTAATGCGGGCATTTGGGCTTTTACCCGTTCATATCCTTCAGGAATGCTCTTCTGGACCACCACGCTGCCGTCTTCGACGCTAATGTCACGGGCCAGACTGATACAGGGAAGATCCAACAGCTCTCCCAGAATCAGTCCCACTTGACCCGAATCCCAGTCTCCGGCCTGCCTTCCGGCGAGCACCAGATCGTAATCTCCGATCTTCCGGACGGCATCGGCCAGGGCCGTTGCAGTGGAATAGCTGTCCAGCTTTTCAAACTGATCGTCCTGTAGGAGAATCAGTTCATCAGCGCCTGCTGCGAGAGCTTTTCTGAGTACCGTATCCGACACCTTTTTGCCCAGGCTCAGGACCGTTATTTTCCCGCCCAGATCTTCCTTCAATCGGACCGCAGCCTCCAGGGCGTTTTCATCAAAAGGGCTGATGACCTGGGGCGCATCCACGATGACTTCCATTTTTACTGCATCCACGCTCACATCGGAGAGGGGCGCTTCCGGATCAGGGATCTGTTTGGCGCAGACTATGATTTTGATATCTGTCATGACAGCTCCTCCAGTTTTTCTATGAGCGCAGGGATAATGTCCTCATAATCTTCAACAATGCCGTAATCCGCCACCTTGAACATATTGCAGCTCTTATCCGTATTGATGGCGATGATCTTCTTTGCGTGAACCATTCCCACCAGGTGCTGGATGGCCCCCGATATACCCACTGCCACATAGATATCGGGAGATATCATGGTACCGGTGAGGCCTACCTGATGATCCGAGGATATCCAACCCTTATCCACAGCCACGCGGCTGCATCCGATCATCACGTTGTCAAAGGTTTCGCCCAAGGCTTCCGCCAGCTCTTCAAGCATTTCAAATCCGTCCTCTTCGCCAA
Organism: uncultured Desulfobacteraceae bacterium; assembly: GCA_964407525.1. Classification (GTDB taxonomy): domain Bacteria; phylum Desulfobacterota; class DSM-4660; order Desulfatiglandales; family Desulfatiglandaceae; genus DUZB01. Next base: position 2,475 of record CAYOWC010000324.1, read on the forward strand.
GGCCCGCACCGCCAGCCACCACCACGTTGGCTTTATCTAACGCAACGGACTCCTCTTTGACGATTTCGAGGGATGCCACCTTGATCATGGATTCATCGATTTCCGGTGCAATTTCCTCGATTGTTCCCGCGCTGCCGTCGCCTTGGACAGGCGCAAATACTTTTCCTCGCACGGTTGCCAGTTGCGGTTCCCCTTGAAATTTAAAAACGGATATGGCATTGCCTCCGGAAACCGGCTTGGTCCGCAGCAAAAGGCCGTCTTCCGGATCAATGGAAAGATCAATGCAATCAGTGGTCAGGCGGGTATTCAGCCGAGAGGAAAGCCTGGGCCCCACTTCCATGCCCACAAAAGAGTGGCTCATGAGAAGAACTTTCGGATTGATCTTTTTGCAAGCCTGCTCCAGGGAAGCTACCCATAAATCAGGCTTGAATCCCCCAAGCAAGGGGTGTTCCATTTTATAGACTTTGGTCGGACCATAGGGGAGCGCCTCATCGGCTGGACCTGGGACTGAGTCTCCCATCAGCAGAAGGGAAAACTCACCTCCCATTTCGCCTGCCAGCTTTTTTCCCGCGCCTAACAATTCGAGGGTTTTCAGATCCAGGGATCCCTCTTTTATCTCTCCCAAAATCAACACTTCACTCATTCTGAACCTCCTTAGGTTTGAAACTTAAAAGATGCAATTAGCAGTTAGCCGTTAGCTATTAGCCGCACAAAATCAGTGGCTTACGGCGCAACGGGTTAGCATCAAAAAGTGAAAATCCCAACATGGTAAAAAGTGATTCAAACGTTTGAAATCTTTAAGCTAACGGCTAATAGCTAAAAGCTAATTGCAGCTTTTAGGTGAAATTCGATTTACCTATTCGTGTGATTCGTGCAATTCGTGGTTGGAAGCGGTTGCCTGCAGCACCAGCTCATTTAAATCCATAACCTTGAAGGGTCTCTTAAAACCGGCGACTTTGCAGGCATCCTCGAGCATGATAAGGCATAACGGACATGCGGTGATAACAATGTCCGCCCCCGTGGCTTCCGCTTCCCGAACCCGCACCTCGCTCATTTTGATTTCACCTTGCAGATCCTGCCACATTCTCCCACCACCCCCGCCGCAACAGAGGCTGTCTTCGCGGTGGTGGGGCATCTCCACCAGTTTGATCCCTGGGATGGAGCGAATCACTTCCCTCGGTTCGTCAAAAATCCGATTGTGACGACCCAGATAGCAGGGGTCGTGGTAGGTGACTTTGGCTTCAATACCTTTCTTGAATGGTAATTTTCCATTTGCTATTAAATCCTGCAGAATCTGGGTGTAATGGCGTGCCCTGAAAGGGGCTTCCGGGTATTCATTGTTAAAGGTATGAAAACAATGGGGTGAAGAGGTGACCACCTCGGTAATGTCGTATTTCTCAAAAAGTTCTTCGCACCCTTCTTTTTGTTCCTCAAACAGGCCCAACTCTCCCACCCGGCGGGCAATGTCACCACAACAGGGTTCTTTTTTCCCCAGGATGCCGAAATTAACCCCGGCAGTCTGAAGTACTTGTGCAAAGGATCGGGCGATCACCTGGGCCCTGTCGTCAAAAGAGGTGGTGCATCCCACGAAATAGCATAGATCGGCTTCTGCTCCCCTTTTTGTGAGATTTACGATTTCAAGATCATCCACCCAGGCTCCCCGCTTCTTTTTGGAAGACTCCCAGGGATTGTTGTATTTGAAAAGTTTTTCAAGGGTTTGGTTCAACAGCTTGGGCACCTGGGTCCCTTCTTCTATGGCCAGAACTCTTTTTTTTGTCACGACCTCGAAGGCAGCCCCATAGACCGGGCAGATCTCGAGGCAGGCCCGGCAGGTTGTGCAGTACCAGAAGTTCTCACCCACCTGGATCTCTTCATTCCGGCTCATGAACCGAATATCCCCTAAAGGAGAGTGTTCCCGCCACAAGGCATGTCGCATGGCCTGAACAAAGTCCCGAGGAGCGAAAGGCTCACCGGCCCCCGCGGATGGACAGGCCGCTACGCACCTGCCGCAACGCATGCAACCGTCGAAGAAGATCGCGTCGCCCAGGTCAAATTCCCCTGCCCCTTCTTCCATACCTATAACAGTGGGTTTGGCAGCGCTCTGGAAATAAATACTTGCGGGTGCTCCCACAATATGAAACAGCTTGGTGTAGGGAATCAGGGCAATGAAGCCCAGGCAGAGGATTGTGTGGACCCACCAGAAAGATGGATAGAGGGCTTCAGCTGTGGAAGCGGGAAAAAGGGCGCTTACCCACCAGCCCACAAAGGACCAGGCCCCCCATGCCGGTTGCTGCGACGACAGCCTCAAACCTTCCAGTATAAAGCCCGACAGGACAATCAGCAGGAGCCACAGGGGCACAAGGGCATCTTCCAGTCGCCTTTCAAGTCGGGGAACGCGTTGGATGTATCTGCGAGTAAGTGCCCAGATAACCCCTGCCAGGAGCATGAGACCTGCCAGTTCCATAGCCAGGGAAAAAACCAGATGGGCTGTGCCTTCTAAAAATGAGGCAAGATAATGGTGGATTGCCAGAACACTGGTGCCGATAAAAAGGGCCAGAAAGCCCCAGAAAATGAGGAGATGCATCAGGCCCGCCGCTACATCGCCCTGAATCAGGCGTCGTCCAAGGAAGGCGTCGAGGAGCATTTTCTTGAGGGCGTCCCCGGAAAAAGAAATTTCAAGAGATTTAGCGCTCTTTTTCCATACCAGGATAGTCGCGCCAATTCCTGCCAGAAACAGTACCGTTGAGAGAGCTGCCAGCACGTAAAAGATCCAGGTGTGGCCGATCTGCCAGAACATGGTACGGTTGGGTATCATGAAAGCCATCCCCCCTTGGTATGCAGCTCAAGAAATGTTTATGAATATTGGGCATCCTTCATTTAAGCCAAAAAGTAGTTTACACTTTCGTGATT
>CAYOWC010000325.1:0-2230 GCA_964407525.1 uncultured Desulfobacteraceae bacterium
CGACGGGAAAGATCGCCCATTTCTCCTCCGGCCACGATATGGTCTTTCCCTTTGTAGGTTATCTGGCCAACAGGGGAAATCACCGCTGCAGTACCGGTCCCGAACGCTTCTTTCAAACGTCCGTCACTTGCTGCATCAATGACTTCGTCAATTGTCAGGGATCGTTCTGTAATTTTCAGGTCCCAGTCTTTCACAATTCGGATGACGGAGTCTCTCGTAACACCGGGAAGGATACTCCCGTTGAGGGGGGCAGTGATCAGTTCGTCGTCGATGAGAAAAAACATATTCATAGTCCCCACCTCTTCCACATATTTCCTCTCTGCCGCGTCAAGCCAAAGTACCTGGGTGAAACCTTTTTTCTTTGCTTCCTCAGCAGCCAGCAGACTTGCCGCATAATTGCCTGCTGTTTTGGCTTCCCCTGTTCCCCCTATTGCCGCCCGAACAAAAAAATCCTCCACGTAGATCTTTACGGGATTCAAGCCCTCTTTATAATAGGCTCCCACCGGCCCGATAATGATGAAGAAAAGGTAGGTATTTGCCGGTCGAACTCCGAGATGCGGTTCTGTGGCGATCATTGTGGGCCTGATATAAAGAGAAGTTCCTTCACTTCTTGGGATCCATTCTTTGTCCAGCAAAAGCAGCTTTTTCAACCCTTCCATAGCCAGATCGATGTCCAATTCAGGCATGCAAAGCCTCTTGGCCGATCGGTTCAATCTCTCAAAATTTCCCCTGGGCCTGAAAAGGTAAATGCTGTTATCTGCTCCCCAGTAGGCTTTGAGACCCTCGAAAATTTCCTGGCCGTAGTGAAGAGCCATGGCGGCGGGATCAATGTGCAAATCCCCGTATGGTTCAACTCTTGGATTTTCCCAACCACTTTCAGATCGATAATCGATTGAAAACATGTGATCGGTAGTAATTTCTCCGAACCCAAGAGCGGACTCATCCTCAGGTTTGGTTTTCAATCGTTCCCGTTCTGCTTTTGTCACCTTGATTTCCATAATCATACTCCTTCATTATTCAAAAATTATGCTATCTCCCTTATCACAGGGAAGATCCAAATGCAAGCAGCATACGCGGGTTCGCTGACTCAAATCGGAATCAATTCGTATTTTCGACTACCCAATCCAATTTTATCGGCATGTTCGAGCTGGATATTCCAGTCTACCTTGGGATAGACCCCTTTGAATTTGTCGTCTCCCGTGGACAGGCAATTTTTGAGGCAGGAACCCGGCGCGCCCTGCTGCTGATTTACCAGATCAACGGAAGCCTGATCAATGGCTACAGGATCCGTTGATGCAAGCACACCGATATCGTTGACGATGGGTGAATCGCTGTGCCCGTAACAGTCACAGGCGGGAGAAATATCTATCAGATAATTGAAAAAAAGGCATTTCCCTTTTTTCCCCTTTAGTACCGCAACTGTATATTCTGCCATTTTTTTCTGAAAAAGAGGAATATCGGCGTTCCATCGAACGTCTATGGCCCCGTTTGGACAGATCAGTATGCATTCTCCGCATCCGATACATTTTTTTGTATCTATGGAGGCTTTTTTCTCTTTGATAGACAATGCTTTTTGAGAACAATGTGCCACGCAATCGCCACAGCCAACGCATTTTTTAGACTTGACTTTGGGGGACAAATCCGAATGTTGATCCATCTTACCCTTTCTGGAAGCGCAGCCCATCCCAAGGTTCTTGATGGTGCCCCCGAAACCGGAAAGCTCGTGTCCTTTGAAATGCGCCAAGCTTATGAGAGTGTCGCTTTCAACAATATCCTTGCCAATGTAAGCAAACTGTATCGTCTCCTGGTCGATCTTTATTTTCGAAGACCCGGCGCCCCGAAGTCCATCTGCAATGATGATCGGTGCATCGATGACAGGGTAGCTAAAACCGTTTTCCGCTGCCGTCAACAGATGGGAAACGCTGTCACTCCTCGTTCCGGCATAAAGAGTATTTGAATCCGTGAGAAAAGGGGAGCCTTTCAATTCCCTTATCTTTCCGATGACAGGTTTGACAAGTACAGGGCGAATAAAAGCTGTATTTCCTTTTTCTCCGAAATGCAGTTTGACGGCAACCAGGTTTCGGTCAGAAATGATTTTATTTATCCCGGCACTCTCAGCAAGCCGGACTATTTTGGCAGGCAGGTTCTCTTTGAAAGAAGTCCTCAAATCCGAGAAATACACTTTGGCCGTGGTCATGCAAAGTCTCCTATGTTCTAATAAAGTTGTGTT
>CAYOWC010000325.1:2330-5377 GCA_964407525.1 uncultured Desulfobacteraceae bacterium
TGCAATGTCGCTTTAAGTCCACAATTTCTTGTTTGAAGAAGAGAGATTATGAGAAAAATCAAATTCCTGACATATCCCATGATTCTGGTGATCCTGCTTGTTTTTTTCGGACACTCTTTTGCTCAGGACCCAAAACAGATATTGAGTCTTGAAGCCTACGATATGTTGAATACGGTTCCGGAGACCTACCTTATCGATGTAAGAACGAGAGCTGAGTACCAATTTGTGGGGCACCCCATTAATGCTTATCTTTTTCCCTATAGATTCTTGACGCAGGATCTCGAAAAAATCAATGATGAGCACAGGTACGCCTTTAGTAAAAAGAACAAAAAATTTATAGAGCAAATATCCAAAGTCTTCAAGAAAACGGACAACCTGCTGATTATCAGCTCAAACGGGGTCAGGAGTGCTCTTGCGGCAAAAGAACTGATGGCCGCCGGTTTCAAGAATATCTATGATGTGGAAAATGGATTTGAAGGGCCCGAATTTCCCTTTTTTAAAGACAGCAACGAACAAAAATTTTACAGACAACTTGCTAAAAGAAATAAAATTAATGGGTTTAACCACAAAAGGCATTACGGGTGGCAATGGTGGGGGCTACCATGGACCTATGATATAGATCCTAAATTTGTTTATCCCCCTGACCTGACACCATCCAAGAAAAAGAAATAGGGAGGAATACTATGGATTCTGAAGAACTGAGTGAACTGATGAAGCAGGTGGAAGAAAAGGGCGTGGACTGGGCAGAGGTGGAGCAAAAAACGAAAACGTCTCGTCAGGTACTGGATCTTTACCTTAACTCCGGACCTGTTCCCGTAACCATTATAAATAATTTGAAAAAAATATTGGAAACGCCGGTAGAAGCGCCAGCCGCATAATCAAGGAAAAAGACCAAAGCTTGAAAACGGGTTCAAGCGCGATGGAAAATTATAAAGGAGTATTGTGATGGGTGATGTTTTGCAAGTGACGGACGCTGATTTTGAAGAGCAAATCGTAAAGTCGGACCTTCCTGCCATGGTTGATTTTTGGGCTGAATGGTGCGGACCCTGTAAGACCGTGGGGCCTGTGGTGGAAGAACTGGCTCTGGAGTATAAGGATAAAATAAAGATAGCCAAAATGAATGTGGATGAAAACAGGGAAACGCCTGCCAAATTTGGTATTCGGAATATTCCCACACTTATCCTTTTCAAGGGTGGCGAAGTGGCGCAGACCATTGTCGGCGCGTATCCAAAAAGTCATCTTGACGGGGAATTGAAAAAACTTCTGTAGATTTTTCTACCATACCCCGCTTCTTGTCTGTTCTGTTGCGGGCTTTTTTTTGAAGGGGTTGGCACTGGAGACCTTTGAAAATCGTTATAGTCTTCAAGTGTGAAATACCAGGTTAAAAATGGAAGAATTAATTATTATCGGAGCAGGGCCCGCAGGTCTCACTGCAGGCCTATACGCCGCACGCGCGCGGCTCAAAACTGTTTTGTTAGAGAGACTTGCCCCCGGTGGACAGGTCATGACCACGGATCGAGTGGAAAACTACCCTGGTTTTCCTGAAGGGATCTCAGGTTTTGAACTGATCGACAGGATGAAAAAACAGGCTGAAAGCTTTGACCTCAAAATTGAATTGACCGAGGTTTCCAGCCTGGAACTGACACCGGAAAAGAAAGTGGTTGTTACAGACAAGGGCAGATACGAATCCAAAGCCCTGATTCTCACGACGGGTGCGACTCCAATGAAAATCGGAATTGAAGGAGAAACCCTGTTGACCGGGAAAGGGGTGTCTTATTGTGCGACCTGCGATGGACCGTTTTACAGGGATCAGGAAGTAGCCGTCATAGGCGGTGGTGATACTGCCATTGAGGAGGCTCTTTTCCTCACAAGATTTGTTAGTAACGTGCATGTTATACACAGGCGTGATGAATTGCGGGCCACCAAATTGCTTCAGGAAAGAGCCATGGCGGATGAGAAGATCCACTTCATCTGGGATACCATACCGACGCGGATTCTGGGGGTAAATGGGGTCGAGGGCATTGAACTGAAAAATGTCAAGACCGAGGGAATTTCTCAACTGCCGGTGGAGGGTGTTTTCGTTTTTGTTGGGTACAGTCCGGGCAATGACCTGATAAAAGGAAAGCTGGACCTGGACCCTTATGGATACGTTATTACCGACAATGACATGGAAACTTCCGTGCCTGGTGTCTTTGCTGCGGGTGATATCCGGTCCAAACTTCTTCGACAGATCGTGACTGCCGTGGGAGAAGGCGCCACCGCCACTTTCGCAGCGGAAAAATATTTAGAGGGATTCAAATAGCCTCCTTGATGAAATCCAGCTTTTATAAAATGCTCTCCCTGTTCCTTGTGGGAATTTGCATGGTTCTGCTTTTGAGTGGGTGTGGACTTTGGAAAAAGGTCTTTGGAGACGATATAGAGCCGACCCCCGCAGAACTGATGAGTGAGGGGATGCAGGATTTCAACTCAGGTGAGTTTGAAGCCGCTACCGAAAAATTCCAGAAGATAAAGGATCGATATCCTTACAGCAAGAACGCCATACAAGCTGAGCTGAAAATGGCGGACGCTTTGTACCAGAGAGAAATGTTTGATGAAGCCTATGAAGAATATTCCGAATTTGAAAAGCTTCATCCCAAAAACCCGGATATCCCTTACGTTATTTATCAGGAGGGGATGTGCTTTTACCGGCAGGCAAGCACGATAGACAGGGACCAGTCCCACACCCTCCAGGCGAGGGAGGAGTTTGAAAGGGTCATCAAGCGGTATAAAAAAAGCCCTTACGCCAACATGGCCAAGAGAAAACTGAGGGAAAGCCTGGTCCAGATGGCAGAGCATGAACTTTATGTGGGGAACTTCTATTTCCGGGGGGAAAAGTATCAGGCCGCTATGGATCGCTACCTGTACATCATTGATCATTTCCCTGACTTGGGGCAATACTATGAAGCCATAGAAAACATAAAGAAATGCAAAGACCAAATTGCTGAAGATGAAGCACTCGCCGAAAAGGAAAAGATAGAGGGCAGAACCTGGTGGAGGAGCTTCAAAAT
>CAYOWC010000326.1:0-3650 GCA_964407525.1 uncultured Desulfobacteraceae bacterium
TCCGTTCCGATTCGAAAAAGGCTTTGCGGCCTTTGCGACTTTGCGGTTCAAAAACAAATAACCGGATAAAGTTTCACATGAGCAAATCGGGAGATGTAGGTATGGCGGAAGAAAACAAGGAAAAAAAGGAAACTCCGGAAAAGAAAGTCGGGGTATATGTCTGCCACTGCGGTGGGAACATTTCCGACCATGTGGATGTGCAAAAAGTCTGTGAAAATGCCAAAAACATACCAGGTGTTGTGAAGGTTCAGGACAATGTGTTCATGTGCTCCGATCCGGGTCAGGAACTGATCATGGAGGACTTGAAAAAGGGCGTCGTAGACAGTGTTGTGGTTGCATCCTGCGCCCCGGATCTTCATGAAACGACTTTTCGAAACGCCATAACCAGGGCTGGAGGAAACCCTTATGTTTATGAGCATGCCAACATTCGCGAGCAGGTAAGCTGGGTTCATCATGGGGAGCAGGCAACCAACAAGGCTATACGACTGGTTGCTGCGGCAGCGGCCAAGGCCAAGGAACTCCGGCCGCTGGAGCCGTTTCGCGTGGATGCCAGAAAGCATGCTACCGTTATCGGGGGAGGAGTTGCAGGGCTGAAGGCCGCCATAGACCTGGCTTCCCGTGGGATAGAAGTGGCGGTCGTTGAAAAAGCCCCTTTTCTCGGTGGCTGGACGGCAAAATGGGACAGGGTATTCCCTACCGATGATCAGGTGTCCGACATCCTTTCCGAGCTTACCGGGAAAGTTCTGAACCATCCGTCCATAAGCGTCTATAATTGTTCTCTTGTAACGGGTTTTGAAGGGTACATCGGCAATTTTAAGCTCCTCATAAAAAGGGAAGCACCCGCATTAGGCGCTTACGACAATGAGATAAAGAGGATGAGAGAAGCCGATAAAGATGTGGGGGAGTTCATCCCGTTTGTGGGTGTCTGCCCGACAAGTATTCCAGAGGCAGACGAGGAGCATACGATTGAAACCGGAGCGATTGTTCTTGCCACCGGGTTCAAGCCCTATACTCCGCGTCGTGGTGAATACGGCTACGGGGATTTTGCTGAAGTGATTACACTCAAGGAACTCATAGAGGTTGTTGCGGAAAATCGGGAGAATGGCGGCAAAACCACACTGGAATTAAATGGCAGGAAAATAAGAAACATGGCCATGATCCATTGCGTAGGCAGCAGGCAAATCCCTGGAATCCATGAGGCGGACAGTATGGGAAACTTGAATCAGTACTGCTCCCGAACGTGCTGCAGCGCAACACTGCATGCAGCCAACGCCATTCGCGAGGCACATCCCGAAACCCATGTCTTCGATTTTTACAGGGATATCAGGACCTATGGCCGTGGGCAAGAGGAATTGTATGACACGGCTTCCCGAAACAAGGTCGTCTTTTTCCGTTTCGAGGCAGGAGAGGCTCCTGTGGTTTCAAAGAATAAAGGAACCGATGGTTCCCCGCTATCGGTAAAGGTGAAGGACGTATTGACCTTTGATGAGGAACTTGAGGTCCCGGTAGACCTTGTAGTGCTTGCAACCGGGATGGAACCTAACGATGTTTCCGACCTCGTATCGATGATGAAACTCCCGGTGGGCGTCGATCGATTCCTTCTGGAGGTTCATCCCAAGTTGCGCCCGGTAGAAATGGCTGTTTCCGGTATTTTGTTAGCGGGGACCGCTCAGGCCCCTTTTGATATAGGGGAAGCCTGTGCTGCAGCTTCAGCAGCCGCGGTGAAAGCCTCCGCAACGCTTGGAAGAGGGTACGTGGAACTGGATCCCTTTGTGGCGGAAGTCGATCTGAACAAATGCACCGGGTGTGGGGTTTGCTTGGAGGCCTGTGAACACGAGGACGTTCTGTCGCTGGTAGAAATGGAAGTGAACGGGGCAAAAGGGCTCCGTGCCCAAGTGAACCCGGCCCTGTGTGCCGGTGGGGGGTCGTGTGTAGGAGTCTGTCCTGAAAATGCCATTGATATCAATGGATGGACGCTGAAACAATACGAAGATATGGTGGATATGATCGTCTCTGACCAGATCCTCTAATATTGTGGATAGCACACATCGGATGGCCGCAAAAAGGCGCAAAAAGCACAAAAAACAAGGCTGCTATTTTTCATATGAAAGTGGTCGTTTTACGGTTGGAGGACGATATCCATGAGCCAGACAGAAAAGGAAAAACAGGAAAAAAAAGAGGCCATGAAAACCCTGCGCAAGGCCCGGGGAAATTCCATAAAAGCAGCAGCCGCTAAATTAAAGGAACAGAATAAAATAGTGAAAATAATCAGGGAGTACCTCAAGAACCAGCCGGCTACGGTCCCTGAAATAGCCGCTGCCTCCGGAATACCATCGGCAAAAATCATGTGGTACGTGGCCACCATGAAGAAATTCGGTGAAATTCTTGAGGCAGAGCAAGATGACAGTTATTTCAAGTACTGCCTGGCGACCGGTGAGAGAGATGAAACCGCCGGTTGATGCAGCGCTGAAAGGCTTTTGATTTCAAATGAACCTAATCGAGGGGATCAGAGAATGACGCAGGTATATCCCGAATTTGTAGAAGAATTAGAGCGTTTTGGCGTGGATACGACCATGGCTTGTTTCAATTGTGGTACGTGCGCTGCCATATGCCCGCTTGTCCATGAGCATTTCCCCAGAAAAATGATCCGTTATGCCCAGATTGGCGCCAAGGATCGAATCCTTGAAAACTATGAGGATCTGTGGAAGTGTTTACATTGTGGTTTATGCATCCAGACATGCCCCAGGGAAGCTGATCCGGGTGATATCATCCTGGGTTTGAGGCGGTTTGTGGTGGACAATTGGAGGAGGTCTTAAAATGTATCATCCAAAAAATATCATTGACGTCCTCGCGGACAATATCAGAAAGACCCGGAATCCTTTCGGCGCAGGCAATGGCACCATGAACAAGTGGTGGAAAGATGCGTCCCTTCGTACGGAAGGAGATGCCCTTTTGTATACGGGGCTCATGTATCAAATGATGCCGTACATCAAGAAAACCACGCACCACATTGAGCGTTTTGAGGACACAAAGCTGGCGGATTATGTGGGCTACCAGAAATATGTCCCAAAACTCATGGTAAAATCCGCCTTTGTATTCATGGCCGACAAGGAAGATAAAGAAAAATACAATCATATCCTGAAAAGCGTGGTCAAGCTCTTAGACAAATCAGGGGTGAATTTCTTTTACAGGCCCAAACTGGATTATTACAGTGGGATCCTTCTCTACGATCTGGGCGATCTGGACGGCTTCATCGAGCATGCCAAATTTGTCGCCGAAAAACTTAAGAAGCAGGGTATCCGAAAAATCATTACCGTGGATCCCCATACGACCTATGCCTTGAAAGTGCTTTTCCCGAAATATACGGGCATCAGTTTTGATGTGAAAACCTATTTTGAACTGATTGATTTTGAAGTAAAAGATGGGGATCGGCAGGTTACCCTTCACGACCCCTGCTTTTACGGAAGATATCTTGAGCTTTCGGATGTCCCGAGAAATCTCTTAGACAAATTTGGGATAGAAAACGTGAATGTGAGAAGTTCAGGGAAATTTACAAACTGTTGTGGCGGACCTGCGGAGTCCATTTCTCCTTCTCTTACCAAAGAGATCCTTCAAAAAAGGTACGCAGACCTGCAGGAAACCGGGAAGCC
>CAYOWC010000326.1:3750-5367 GCA_964407525.1 uncultured Desulfobacteraceae bacterium
TTAATAAGAATTACATAGGGGGAAAGAAATGGCTGAAGAGAAAAAGGAAAAAATCATGTACATTGGTACCCATGGAGGCGAAAATCCTGAGAAGGCGAGCCTCCCTTTTGTTTTAGCGAATGCCTCCCAGGTTATGGAAGTGGAGGCCGTCGTTGTCTTGCAGGGTCCCGCAGTATTCCTGGCCAAGAAAGGATACTTGCAGCATGTGCACGCGGCAGGGTTTTCACCGCTTCAGGAATTACTGGATAGTTTCATGGAAGCCGGTGGCCGACTCCTTGTTTGTGTTCCCTGCATTCAGGAGAGAAAGATCGACGTGGCAGATCTGATCGAGGGGGCTGTTCCCACAGCGGGAGGCACCTTGACATTGGAGATTCTTGAAGCCAATGCAACGCTGGTATATTAACCCCAAAATGGAGGACAAATCATGAATAAAAAGAGATGGACATTAGGGATCAGCATCTTTGCTGTAATGGCCTTTTCCGTTTCTCTCTTTCTTGTTGATTATGCCATAGCCACACAAGAGAGTGCTGTGGTGCAGATCAAGGGAAAGGTGAAAGCCATATCAAACAAGGCCAAGACTCTTTCCGTCACGGTAAAGGGCAAGGGCGTTGTCATGCTCAAGTTTGACGACGCCACGGAATTTGTAAACTTTAAGAAAACAAAAGAGATTAAGCCTCCAACGGCCGTGGTGGTTAAATACAAGGCCGTGGGACCGGACAATCTGGCTACCTACGTCAAAAAGGCGCTTGTCAAACTACCGCCTGGAGTAACAGAGATTAAGACGGATGAATTGGCAGCGCTTGTTGAAAAAGGGCCCCTGGCTGGAAAGTATTGTCTTATTGATGCGAGGCCGGCAAAGATCGCTGCTGCGGCCCACATTCCCACGGCTACCTCCATCCCTGTCAACGTGCTTAAAGAAAAGGGTGAAAAACTGCTCCCTTGTGACAAAGATAAGCTGGTCATATTTTACTGCGGAGGGCCCACCTGAGGCATGAGTCCTAAATCCGCCGGTCTGGCGAAAAAATGGGGATGGAATAATGCCAAGGTTTATATTGAAGGAATGCCCGCATGGAAAAAGGCAGGACACTATACCGTATCCACTCCCGATTATGTGAGGACAGCAAACATTGTACTGATTGATCTCCGTTCTCCTGCAACCGTAAGCGCGGGGCATATCCCACGGGCGGTAAATATCCCTTTCGGGAACCTTGCCGAAGCAAAGGATACCTTTCCTGAGTCCCTTACAGCTCCTATCGTTTTTTATTCCGACAACGAAAAGGATTCTATTGAAGCCGTACAAATGGCCAGAAGTTGGCGATACAAGAATGTTTCGCTCCTGGAATTCCCCGGCGCCCTCGCATGGCAGAAAAGCGGGTACGATATCAAGACCGGACCTGCCGCCGAAGAGATCGTATATGTGAGGAGACTGGAACCGGGTCAAATCAGTATCGAAAATTTTGAAGCCGCTTTGAAATCAAAAGCCATTACTGTAGTTGACGTGCGTGGTCCTTCAGAATATGCTGCCGGTCATTTTTCGGGCGCCATCAATATTTCCCTTGACGAATTGCCCGCAAAATTGGATGACTTACCAAGTGATAAATTTGTGGTGGTGCATTG
>CAYOWC010000327.1:0-5363 GCA_964407525.1 uncultured Desulfobacteraceae bacterium
GACACCCGAAACCTGACACCTCGGTTCCGGAAAAAGGATTCTTCACGCTAATCCGCGATGAGCCAAAAAAGTTCAGGGTTAACCGTATACAGATCACCTTGGCAAAGAATTGACCATGAAACAAGCAACCACTCCCCACGCCAAAGACGGATCCGCACCCAGTTTAGGGAAGCGGGGTCTTGTCGGAAAAAAAACATCTGAGAAAAAGGTAATTCGCAAGATCATCCTCCTGTTTGGCTTGTTAGTATCAGCAATCGTCGGCAATACAATTTTCACAACTTACCAGGAAAACAGGGATGCATCTATCCATACGTATAAAGACCTGGAATCCAAGCTCAAAATGGCCCTGGCAATCCAGAACAGCCAATTGAGCAAGCTCAAGACGATTACCGGTATCATCAGAGAACAGAACCAGAGGTTCTGTGAATTCATGGATTACGACAATCTCCCCGCAGTCGCCTTTATGCTGAAAAGCACGGCCACCATTCATGACATCGATCTGGCGTTTGTGTTCGATGAATATGGAGAATTTCTTACCTCATACCCAAAAATAAGGACGGATGGGAACAATGCCCTTTTTAATTCCCTTATCAGCAACAGAAAGGAACGGGTTGATGTGGAGGCAATCCCCTATTCAATCATCTCCACCCATTTCCCTGAATTCAGTTCATTTGAGAAGAAAAGCCAGGCATTATCCTTCAAATCAGTCAGCCAGCTTGTCCACGACACAGGAGACATTTATGGATACGTAGTATTACTGAAGCTCATCGACGGCAACAAACAAATGGCAGAACAGATGGCCAGAATTGTCGAAGTGGAAGTCGCATATTTCGATGCGGATAAAAAACTGATTCTAACCAGTTTTTCAGATGCTGACATTCCCTACACAAAAAAAGGGGCCATAACATTTGACGGGAACGCCTATTTTCTGAGATCCGCAAAAATAGACGACTTCCTGGGAAATACGATTGGAACACTGCTCGTGGCGCTCAACAAGACCCCTTTCATACAGCATCAAAGACGTCTCCTGATTAATAATCTCACCCCTTTCTTCATTTCCATTATTATATCTGCAGGTCTTTTCTTCTTATTGAAAACAAAGGTCTTCAACAAGATCAATCAACTCATAGCCGCCTTACGTAAAGTGGCGGAAGGGGAAGGAGATCTGAGTATACGGGTGAAAGTACCACCAAAGAAAATGGCAAAAAAGAATCTCGACGAAGTGGAACATATGGGTATCGATTTTAATCGGATGATGGACAAACTCGAGGACACTCATCGTCAGTTGATCAAGGCCAGAAAGGAAGCAGAATTGGCCAGCACTCTGAAGGGAGAATTTCTTGCAAATATGAGCCATGAGATCCGGACCCCCATGAATGCAGTCATAGGGTATACCGATATGCTCCTTGAAGGGCAGCTGTCGAAAGAACAGCAGGAATACGCTGACACAATCAAGAGCAGTGGCGACACACTGCTTGCACTGATAAACGATATCCTCGATTTCTCTAAAATCGAGGCAGGGGAACTGGATTTTGATGAAAACGATTTCGAGCCGGAATCCATAGTCTATGAGGTATGCGACATCATTCGGCCTAGAATCGGGGAGAAACCAATTGAGATTGCGTGCAGTATCAGTCCCAGAGTACCCCGGTTTGTCCATGGTGATCCCGGTCGATTCAGACAAGTCCTGACAAATCTCATGGGGAACGCACCCAAATTCACGGAATCCGGTGAAATCGAGCTTTCTGTAGATGTAGCTGAAGAAATAGATGAACGGATAAAGCTTCATTGCAGGATTCGGGATACCGGAATCGGTATTCCCCAGGAGAAACTGATCTCCATATTCGAACCTTTCAAACAGGCGGACGGAACCACCACCAGAAGATTTGGCGGAACCGGATTGGGTTTATCCATCTGCAAAAAAATTTCGAACCTTTTAGGCGGGGATGTCTGGGCCGAAAGCCCATCAAAGAGGGGCACGAAAGAGACGCTGAATCATTCCGAAACAAACACCGGTCTGAAAAGGCCGGAAACTGGAAGCCTTTTTCATTTTACGGCATGGTTCAAGAAGGTCGAAGGCGTAAACCCGGCCTCATCTATTCCCATATCCCTCGCGCGGAAGAAGGTGCTCATTGTCGATGATAATACAACGAACTTGAATATCCTCAGCCATGTCCTGAAGCGGGTAGAAATGGAAGTGGTTTCGCTGCAAAACAGCAGAGAAGTTCTCCCAATCCTGGAATCTGCTTTCATTAAAAAAACCCCTTTTGATGTGGCTATTATTGATATTCAGATGCCGGAGATGGATGGGTATGATGTGGCAAAAATGATCCGAGCTGCCCAATCGCCTATTCAGGACCTGCCCCTCATCGCGCTGTCTTCCGTACTGGAACGTGACGCCCGTGGAAACCTGGCATGGTTTGATCGTTTCCTGACAAAGCCAATCCGAAGGGACCGGCTTTATGCCGAGCTGAAAAGGGTTTTCGATGGGCGGAAAGCCCCCCCCACTGTACCGAAACAAGCAGGACGAGAGACGCCCCGGGAAAACCACAGCATCAGGGAAAAAGAGACCCCAGGAAAGATTCTCCTCGTAGAGGACAACCTGGTGAACCAGAAGCTTGCAAAAATGATGCTCAGCAAAGCGGGTTTTCATGTAGATGTTGCAGAGAATGGCAAAGAGGCCGTACAAAAAATTACCGAATCACCAAAAAAATACCAGATGGTATTCATGGACATTCAGATGCCGGAAATGGATGGTATCGAGGCAACAAAGGAAATTCGAAAAAGGGAAAGCATGCACGAGTCCGGCGGGAAACCGGGAAGGCTGCCGATTGTGGCCATGACAGCCCACGCCATGAAAGGAGACAGGGAAAAATGCATCGAGGCCGGGATGGACGATTACCTGACCAAACCGATCAAGAAAGAAACCGTGCTTGAAATGACATATAAATGGAGCAGAAAAAAGGAGATATAATGGATTTCAAAGAGTTGGGAGAAAATCTCGGATTGGAAGAAGATGAATACATGGAACTTGTGGAATTGCTCGTTGACACAGGGAAAGTGGACGTTCAAAAACTGAAAACAGCTATTGAACAGGGGGATTCCGACGAAGCAGGAAATGCCGCCCATTCCTTGAAAGGAGCTTCCGGCAACCTCGGTATCATGAATATTTTTGAGGTCGCCAAACAGTGCGAAGAAGCCGCTCGAAATCACCTGATGGAAGACCTGACCCCGTTGGTGAAAAAAATCGAAGACATGCTGGAAACGCTTTCCATAGCTGCGGGGATAGTCTCCTGAAAGGGAAAGCAAAACAGGAGGGGTACCCATGAAAAAGCTGGCACTTTTCATGTTTATTGATGCCTTGGGTTGGGAAATAATCAAGAACAGGGATTTTCTGCATGACTTGGCGCCTCACAGATACAGGGTGGGAATGCAGTTTGGGTACTCATCGACAGCCATTCCTACGATTCTGAGCGGTGAAAAACCAACCGTTCACAAGCATCTCAGTTTTTATTACTATGCGCCTGAGAAATCCCCTTTCAAGATTTTCAAGACCCTGATGCTTCGATATCTTCCGGGGGCCATTGTAGACCGATGGAGGGTGAGGCATAATCTTTCCAAATTAGTAGCAAAGCTGTACGGGTTCACCGGCTATTTTGAAATGTATGCCATGCCCTTTGACCGTATTCACTATTTTGATTACATCGAAAAAACAGACATGTTTGTTCCAAACGGGCTGGCGCCCGTAAAAAACCTTGCGGACAGGCTTGTGGAACGGCAGATTCCCTATCATATTTCCAACTGGAGGCTTACAGAACAGCAGAATATAGATGCCCTTATTGACGAAGTCAAAAAAGGGGATATCCGTTTTGCATTCCTGTATACCGCGGCCATGGACGGCCTTCTGCATATGGCAACAAAAGACGGCAAGGAAATTGATGAAAAGATGGCATGGTACAGCCGGCAGATAGACCAGCTCATAAAGGTGGTAAAACAGGAATACGACGATTTCTATTTTGCGGTGATGTCCGACCATGGCATGACAACCCTCACGGGGGTCGTTAACGTGAAAAAGGAAGTGGAAAAGCTGGGTTTAAGCTTTGGAAAGGATTATGCCGCTGTTTATGACTCCACCATGGGAAGATTCTGGTTTCTCAATGATCGCTCAGAAGAAAAAATCATGGGCGTTCTTGAAAAGATTCCCCATTCGCACGTCCTGTCCAGGAAAGAGGAGAAAAAGTACCACGTCGATTTTGAAGACCACATGTACGGAGACAGGTACCTCCTCATGGACCCAGGCTGGCAGATAGAACCTTGCGACATGGGAGTGAAAGCACTCCCAGCCATGCACGGCTTTGCCCCCGAGCACGAGGACTCCTATGCAGCGCTTCTGAGTTCAGAAGCGGTTGATATTCCGCTGAACTGCGTAGATGATTTCCACAAACTCATGGTGCAGAAAATGGAAGGTTTGAAAATCAGGAAATAGTCGTTCCCTTAAAGCTCTCTGCACGAAGAAGTCTTTCCAGATTTTGGATGTCGTTGCCTATGATGACCACCTCCAACCCCTCTTTCTCTGCTTCTTTTGACGCAATGGGGTCAAAGGGCATATTCAATCCGGGATCCCATTCATCGCCAACCAATTTTCGGAAATCGGGCCATGAAATTTCTTCCAGTTTCGTTGCATCCGGGTCTTTTTTCGGGTCGGCGCTGTACACATAGTCTATATTTGACATATTGATGACTTTTGACGCACCAAAACGTCCTGCCAATTGAACAGCTCTCAGGTCCGTAGAACTGCCGGGCTGGAAACCGGCCCCGATAATAATCTGTTTATGCATATCGATCTCTTCATCAGGATCTTGAATAACTTTTTGATGGGCCACCTCTCCAAAAACAGACCGGACCAGTTCCGCATTCAACCGGGTTGCCCCAATCCCAATCCAGTCCAGATCTTCATTGGAAACGTCTGTCACATCTCTGGCCGCATTCTGGTAATTCCTGCAGACCTTGCCCCCCCCGCAGATAATAATGAAACGTTCAGAATGAAGACTTAAAATAATCTCTCGAAATTTCTTCAGAAACGGTCCGTCCACCTCATCCGGGACAATGATCGATCCCCCTAACGATATAACTGCTGTTTTGTAGGTCATAAAAGATCTCCCTGGTCTCTTCATCTAGTTATTTGTTTTTGAACCGCAAAGACGCCAAGGCCGCAAAGTCTTTTTCGAATCGGAACGAACGATTCGAAAAAACAGCCATTATTGTTTCTGTGTGAAACGTAAACATTCTCCGAAATGCCCGAAGGGCTGATTGCTTTATCGAATCGTCCGTTCCGATTCGGTAAAAAAACAAAATCTTAGCGT
>CAYOWC010000328.1:0-5356 GCA_964407525.1 uncultured Desulfobacteraceae bacterium
GAACCGCAGAATATCGAATCACCCAAAAGCGGTGATCTATGGACAAGAACCGCAGAATGACGAAGTGTGGGATCGCTTCGCTCTGACTTTTTCAGAATTGATAGGATCGATAGAACACCTTCCTTTGACATTCGATATTCCTTGTTGGACATTGGAAATTCGCCTTTAATAAGACTTTCACGGGCGCACATCCGCATTCCTCAATTCAAGAAACGCTGCCCGAATCAGGGTTACTGTCTTTTCCGGTTTTGCATGTTTCATGGGAACGGCGTCTTTCCCTGCGGTTTTTGCTCTTCTCTCTTGCAGTCTGAAAGAAGGCATAAAGGGCTGGAATGAGGAAAATCCCGAACAATGTTGCGGCTAACATCCCGCTGAATACCGTGAGGCCTATGGCTCGCCGGCTGTTGGCGCCGGCGCCTGTGGCGATGACCATGGGGAAGACCCCCAAGATAAAAGAAAACGCGGTCATGAGTACCGCCCGGAAACGAGTGCGCACCCCCGCAATGGCGGCGTCGAAGATGCTCAGCCCTGACTCCCTCCCTGTTTTCGAAAATTCAACGATGAGAATGGCGTTCTTACTGGCTAAGCCCACCAGCAGAACAATTCCGATCTGGGCGTAGATGCTCAGATCCAGCCCTCCGATCACAAGGCCGGCCAGTGCGCCCAGCGCAGCCACCGAGATAGAGAAGATAATCGATAGGGGGATGGTCCAGCTTTCGTATTGGGCCACGAGGAAAAGATAGGCGAACAGCAAGGCCAGAGCGAGAAGTATAGGGACCTGTCCTCCGCTTTTTTGCTCCTGATAGGAAAGGGCTGACCATTCGTAACCGAAATTTTCGGGCAGGGTCTTAGCCGCCACGTCCTTCATCGCTTCCATGGCCTGGCCGGAGCTGAATCCGGGCTTTGCCTCGCCGTTGACCTGGGCGCTGGCGAACTGGTTGTAGCGGGTCACAAGCTGGGGGGCAAGTATGGTGGAGAGGGTGGCTACACTGCTCAAAGGAACCATATGACCGTCGTTGCTGCGAAGGTAGATGCGGTTGATGTCCTCCAAGGTATCCCGGTAGGGCGCGTCGGCCTGAATTTTGACCTGAAAGACACGGCTGTTCAGGTTGAAATCGTTGACATAGCGGGACCCAAGTTGGGCCTGCAAGGTTGAAAATACCCGGCTGGGCGGTACCTTGAGGATTTCAGCCTTGGTGCGGTCAAGGTCCAGAAAAAGCTGGGGAACATCGGCAGAATAGGTGCTGAAAACGGCGTTCAGGTTCGGATCCTGGTTGGCCGCCACCACAAGCGCGCGGGTTACGGCCGCAAGTTCCTGAGGACTCTGGTCTCCGAGGGCTTCCAGCTGGAAATTAAAGCCGCTGGTGTTCCCTAATCCCTGAATGGCCGGTCGTCCGAAGGCGAATATGTTGGCGGAAGGAATGGCTGCCAGTTGAGGCCGCACGCGGGACAGAATCCCTTCCAGCTTCAGCTCGGGGGTGTTTCGTTTGTCCCAAGGTTCAAGAATTACGAAGCCCAGCCCCACATTCTCACTGCTGCCGCTCAACAGACTGTAACCGGCGACTGTTATGACGTCTGCTACTCCGGGGGTTTTTTTAAGGAGCTCGGATGCCTGGGCCATGACCTTATTGGTTCGCGCAAGGGCCGAGGATTCGGGCAGCTGGACATTAATAAAGAAGACCCCCTGATCTTCCGTTGGAAGGAAACTGGTGGGTCGCGTGACGAAAAGGTGGTAGGCTGAACCGATGACCAGGATAAGGATGATAAATGCCACGATGGTTCTTCGCACTAGCCACGCTGCTGTTTTGACGTATGCATTTCGTGACGCACCTAAAAACCGTGAAAACCAGGCGAGTGGTCCTCTGGTAATGGTTCGCGAAGGTCTGAGGAAGGTGGCGCAGAGGGCGGGGCTCAAGGTCAGGGCGTTGAGAGACGATAGAAGGACGGCCGCGGAGATGGTGACCGCAAACTGTTTGTAGAGCTGCCCTGTGATGCCGGGGATGAAACCGACCGGGACGAATACGGCTAACAGAACCAGGGTGGTGGAAATGATGGGGCCGGTTACCTGTCCCATGGCCTTGATGGCAGCGTCTCTCGGGCAGAGGTTTTCTTCCTGCATGACCCGCTGTACATTTTCCACTACTACAATGGCGTCATCGACCACGAGGCCGATGGACAAAATCAGCGCAAAAAGCGTGATGGTATTTGCGCTGAAACCCAGAATCAGGAGCACGGCAAACACGCTCACCAGGGAAACAGGAATCGTCAGGGCCGGAATCAGGGTTGCACGCCAGTCCTGCAGGAAAAGATAGGTTACCCCTACAACAAGAAAAAAAGTGATAAGGAGCGTAAATACAATCTCCTGGATGGCAGATTGAACGTACCTTGTGGTGTCGTAAACAAGACGATACCGGATCCCTTCGGGAAAACGATGGGAAAGACGCTCCACTTCAGCTCCCACAGCTTTCACCGTTTCCAGGGCATTGGCGCCGGAAGTTCTGTAGATGGCCATATTGACGGCAGACAAGCCGTTCAGCGTTGATTTTGAGGCATAAGACTTAGCGCCCAGTTCTACCCGGGCCACATCACGGAGCCTCAAGACACCCCCTTTCGGGTTGGTTCGAATAATGATATTTTCAAAATCCTCGATTTCTTTGAGTCGTCCTTTTGCCCGCAAGGTGTACTGTACCTGCTGCGTATCGCTTCCCGGTGCGGTGCCGACGGAACCTGTAGCGGCCTGGACATTCTGTTCGCGGATGGCCGCAACCACGTCGTCTGCGGTGAGTCCCAGGGAGGTGAGACGTTCAGGGTTCATCCAGATTCGCATGCTGTAGTCGAGGGCCCCGAAAATATAGGCTTCACTGATCCCCTTGAGGCGCGTCAGAGCATCTTTTACATTGATACTGATGTAGTTGCTGAGAAACAGGGAGTCATAGCTGCCTTCGGACGCGAAAAAGGTGATCACTCCCAGAATATCGGATGAACGGGTTCGTACGGAAACTCCCTGGTCGGTTACCTCCGGGGGCAGCTTTGGGATGGCCTGTTGTACCCGGTTTTGAATGTTCACCTGGGCAATATTGGGGTCCGTGCCCACCTCGAAAGAGATGCTCAGTCTGTAGCTTCCGTTGTTCGAGCAGGTGGACGACATGTAAAGCATATTCTCTACCCCATTGATTTCCGCTTCGAGAAGTGGGGCTACACTGTCCGCCACCACTTCTGCGCTGGCCCCGGGGTAGGTTGCGGTAACGCGGATTTGCGGAGGAGAAATAGGCGGGTATTGGGCTACCGGAATATTTAACAGGGCAAGCACCCCGGCGAGGGTGAGAATGAGGGAGACCACAATGGCCAGCCTTGGCCGGTCAATAAAAATCCGTGAAAACATCGATTACTCTGCTGCCTTTCTGTTTTCAGCGACTGTTTCCACGACCTGTCCGGGGCTTATTTTCTGAACGCCCTGGACGACAAGGGTTTCGCCTGTCATGAGCCCTGATTCCACTACCCATTCTGCATTGATAATAGGTCCGGTGACTATACGTCGCTGCTGAACTCGGTTCTCCCCATCCACTACAAAGACGTAACGACCCTGACGGTCCTCCTGGACGGCTGATTGAGGTATGACCGGCAGTCGTTTGCCCACCTTGCACTTCACCAACACCATGACATATTGTCCGGGCAGCAGGAGACCGTCGGGATTGTTGAATATGGCACGGATGGCGATTGTTCCGGTATCGGGGTCCACCTCGTTGTCCACGAAATCCACTTTGCCTTTGTGTTCGTACACGCCCGCTCCCGGTATCCGGATTGTTGGTACGAGTCGGCAATCCCGGTCTTCCCCGTTACCGGTTCTGCGTGCATGCCGTGCGCCTGCCAGATTGTACTCACTCATGGAATAGACCACCCGGATGGGATGAAGCTGTACAATCCGGGAAAGAGCGCCCGAGCCAGGGCCTACGAGGTTGCCCTTTGTAAACGCCGTTCGCCCGATGCGACCATCTATCGGGGCTTTGATGGTGGTGTACCCCAGGTTTATTTCAGCCTGTTGCAGATTGGCCTTGGCCTCCTGGAGCAGTGCTTTTGCGCGAAGCTCATCGTTGAAAGCTGTTTCCAGATCCGTGGCGGATACACCTCCGGAGCGAACCGCCTTGAGACGCTTCAGGTATTGTTGGGTGTTTTTCAGGGCGGCTTCCGTTTCGGCCACTTTGGCTCGGGCCTGACCCACCTTGGCCCTGTAGGGGGCTTGCTCCACAAGATAAAGGAGATTCCCCGTACGAACGTCGGTTCCTTCCCTGAACTTCACCTGTTCCAGATATCCTTCCACGCGGGCACGCAGGTCTACGGCCTGGATTGCTTCTACCCTGCCCACGTATTCTTCAGGCTGGTTGACCTCTTTTTCAGTAACCGGCATGACGGCAACGACAGGAGGCGGTCCTTTTCCGCGCCCCGGAGGGCCAGCCGAGGATTGCTCTGGAAAAAAGACCGTCAGAAACGAAAACAGGAAGAAGAGCAGGTATGGATGGGTTATGTTTTTTCGGGACATATGTTCTTGTATCCTTTTTGCCTCAATTTCCGCGCAAAAGCATCTCCACCAGTTCCGCAAAACCATAACCACCTGGCTTGTTTGTTATCCACGAAGGTTTCGACAAGAGTCTGTCTTTGAATTGGGAAATGTTGGCAACACCTACCGCATTGGGGAAATAATCAAACATTGGCTCATCATTGGGAGAATCGCCGCAGAATATAACCATTTCTTTGACAGCCTCCAGATCCTTTTCGAAGATTTCACGGAACAGAACCCGGGTCATGCTCAATTTATCATAATTTCCAAACCAGCCATTCACGTGAATAGAGCTGATTTTGGCATTTGCACCCGCTCTCGTAAAGATCGCTGTTATTTTTTCGACTTCACCCATTGGCAGGGATGGAACATCTTCACAAAAATCTATTGCAAGGTCTGCTTCCCGGTATGTCTGATCAGAAGCGACCCGCGCGCCCGGAACTTCCTGTAATATCCGCTCGCGAAGTTTGTCCAAATGTATACGATCTTGCATGCGTTTTTGTGTCGATTCCCAGTATCGACAAAGCATTTTGTTCTGTTTACGCCGATAATAAAAATAAAATGCCCCATTTTCCCCTACGACGCCGTCTACTGGCCACATGCGTGCGATATGATCACACCACCCGGCTGGACGACCTGTGATGGGTACAACTTTTATTCCGGCATTGTGAAGCCTCTCGATCGCGTCATAGGCAATAGCTGGTAATTGTCCATCGACCGTAAGCGTATCGTCGATATCTGTTAAGACATATTTGATTTGTGCCAGGGTCTTATCTGGAAATTCTTTCAGGGGGCGCATTT
>CAYOWC010000329.1:0-4050 GCA_964407525.1 uncultured Desulfobacteraceae bacterium
AATGCTTTTTTTATGACCGGGCGACTTCTTTTGCAGGATAAACAGTTCACCGGCCTGTCATAGAGGATGCATTGGAGGGGCCGGGTGTACTCTTTCGCGTCAGGGTCCATTAGGAGGATGCGTGTTTCCATGGCTGATGGAATCTGGGCTCTCAGTTCATCCCGCATTTCTTGCAGGATCTGGTTGATCTTGACCAGGGGCGCGATTTTGTCGTCCAGCCGGGACCTCGCTTCAAATCTTTCTTTGTAATATTTTTTCATATGGATTTCTTGGCGTCCTTCATTTGTCGTTTTACAGTTTCTCAAAATGACCCATGAATTCCAAATGGCCGCAAAAAGGTGCAAAAGGCTCAAAAATGTTGATTCGAAATAATTAAAAGAGCGTTAAGCTATTGTTAATTAAAGAGCAGTTCCAATAAATACATCTTTTATGTTGACATTTATATCCACAATATTAACTCAAATTTCGCTGTGTTGGCATAATATAAACTGGCAACTATTAAGATTCAAAACCTTTTGCGTTTTTTGTGCCTTTTTGCGGCCAATTTTCGTGTTCAAAAATGTAAACTACTTTCTGGCTTTATTGAGGGATGCAGATTTTTTAATAGATTCTGTTTCCTTCCCCAACCTACGGTTTACAAGCTTCTTTTTTACAAATTACCAAATGTACCAATATTTTGGAAACAAAAAACCAGATAACTATTTTTTTTGGGTAGGGTCTATGCTTCACCAGATAAATCCTCACTTATCTACATATTCTTTTACCCGCCGCACTTGACCTTTTCATCAATTTTGAGTAGATTTCTATTTATTTGAAAACAGTCCTATTCGTAATGAAAGGGGAATCAAAAGGATTTTTTTTAGAGCCATGGGGCTATTTACGCGAGTCAATACAGAAACAACATTCATCGATCATCTATGATCTGAAAGGAGCGTATTATGAGTATTTTGAAAATCGATATGCGTAAGAAAGAGATTGTCAAGGAGACATTCCCCAAGGGCAATCTCGTGGGCGGGCGGGCCATGATCGATTATCTCATGACGGAATACGGGTCCCCCACCGCACACCCCCTGTCTCCCGAAGCTCCGTTTATAGCGGCCCCCGGTCTTCTGGCTGGAAGCCGTGCGCCTCAGTCAGGACGGATGTCCTTTGGCGGCAAGAGTCCTCTCACCGGCGGTATCAAGGAAGCCAACTCCGGTGGAACGGCCGGGGACAAGCTTGGGCGTCTGGGAATTCGTGCCGTTATGGTTCAAGGGAAATCGGACCAATGGCAGGTACTGAAGATAAACGCCGAAGGCGCCGTTCTCGAACCTGCCGGAGACATTGTAGGGATGGAAAACTATCCGGCATGTGAAAAACTCAGACAGCGCTACGGTAAGGGCATATCCGTCATTATCATCGGCCCTGCAGGGGAAATGAAACTGGCCAACTCAACCGTTGCGGTTACCGATCCGGAAGACCGACCTGCACGCCACGCCGGGAGAGGGGGTGTCGGGGCCATGATGGGGGCCAAAGGACTCAAGGCCATCGTGGTGGACAGCACTGGCGCTTCTTCGCGAAAGGGAGCCGATCCTGATGCTTTTAAACAGGCGGTCAAGGTGGCTGTGGAAACCATCCAGAACAATCCTCTGCGACAGGTTTTCAACTCCCTGGGCACCAATGTTTGCATCGATGCCGACGGTGATCGCGGCAGTCTTCCCACCCGGAATCACAGGCACGGCGCCTTTGAAAAACGGAAAGGGCTTAGTTCCAATACTATGATCGAACTTAACAACGCCCGGGGCGGTTCCATGGGAAATGCCTGTATGCCCGGCTGCATCGTCCGGTGTTCGCCGATTTTCCACGATGCCGACGGCAACCACGTCACCTCTGCGCTGGAATATGAAACCGTGGCCATGCTGGGCGCCAATCTGGGGATCGACGACCTCGATTCCGTGGCTCGCATGGACCGACGATGCGACGAGCTGGGGCTTGACACCATCGAGGTGGGGTGTGCCATTGGTGTGCTCAACGACGTCGGGCTGTTTGAGTTCGGCGATGCCGCCAGAGCCGAAGCCTATATCGAGGAGATCGCCCAGGGAACCCCCATGGGGCGGATCATCGGCAGCGGTGTGACCCAGACGGCAAACGTATTCGGTATTGATCGGATACCGGCGGTCAAAGGACAGGGGATACCCGCGCATTCCGCCCGGTCTCTCAAGGGGTGGGGCGTCACCTACGCTACCAGCCCCCAGGGGGCGGATCACACAGCCGGAGTGGTGGAAGACGATCCCTTGAACCCGGTGGGGCAGGTGGAACGGTCTCGGATGTCACAGATCCTCACCGCAGCACTGGACGCAACGGGTCTGTGCATGTTTACCTTTTTGAGCGGTACTCCGGAAATAATCGCGTCCATGGTTGCCTCTTTTTATGGTATTGGATGGACCGCCGCAGATTTCGAGGAATTAGGGAAAGAGATGCTCCGCCAGGAGCGGGCTTTCAATCGCAAGGCTGGTATTGGACCGGAAGCTGATGGGCTTCCGGATTGGATGCGGACCGATCCGTTGCCGCCCACTGACTCGGTTTTCGACGTTCCTCAGGAGGAGATCGATCAGCTGTTTAATTTTTAGGTCCGTTTACGGGTAAGATTCTGTCCATGCAAATCGAGATAAGACTCTTGGTTCAGCTCAAAGGGTATCTCCCTGATCCCGATTTGGCGGGGAATATGCGGTTCCTCGAAATCGCCGACCCCGCCACGGTGAAGGACGTGCTGGAAAAAATGGGCATCCCCTTGGGCATGCCCAAGGTAATTATGCTCAACGACCGCCAGGGCGCCATCGACGACGAAGTTGTTGCCGGGGACCGGGTGACAATTTTTCCGCCGGTGGGTGGGGGATAAGGAACCAGCGTCGCTTTAGGCTGCATTTGCAGCGGCTACCATGGCCTGAACGTTTTCCAGTTTGGCATTTTCGGGAATATCACAGCCTGACTGGAGAATGAACCCTTCCGGTCCCAACTCCCGTATGAGTCTGGAGCTGTAACTGTAAACCGTATCTGGATCTTCAAAGGAAAGCATGGTTGCAGGTACATCACCCATGATACACATGTGGCCATCCAGAATCTTTTTTGCCTTGAAAATGTCCGTGTATCCGTCAAGAGCCATAAGGACCTTGCCCTTGGGCAACTCTTTGAAACGGGACAATTCTCTATCCCAACAGGCGTCGAGATGGAGAATCGGGATGAGTCCTTTTTCCACTACTTCGTGTACAAGCTTCTTGAAATAAGGCCAGTAAAAGCGATTCCACATATCCGGCGATATCATGGCTGGAGCCCCTCGCCATCCACCTACCCAAACACATGGATACCCTTCCTGCCTGGCCCGCCGACAGGCATGTTCAGAGAGATGAGGCATCATTTCGTCCATTACCGCCTGGACTTTATCCGGGATATCAAAAAGGTCCATGAAAAAGGCGTTTAATGATCGGCCTCCGCAGAGAAGTTCAAAAGGTGGCACTACCGTCCCGCCGGTGAGTACAGGCATACCGTGCTTTCCCCACTCATTGATGGCGTCACATGGGGGCTGATTGAAAGGCAGATACTCAGGGGGTACATTTTTCAGGATATTCTTTCTTACGAAATCTTTAAAGAATACCGGCCAACCTGTTTTCAGGATACGATCATAATCTTCCTCCACCAACCTTTCTTTCTCAATAACCTGGAAAGAGACATCATCAGGCAAATCCACGCCTGAAACGCTGACTTTGGACAGCCATAGATAACTCAATCCATATGGTGAAAACTGCCCATAGTTCATGGCATCGATTTCTCCTTTTTCAGCTACGAGGTCATAGGCCTGGATCATCGTCTCTACGGATCTATTGAGATTCAACAGGAACTCAGGCAGTGGAGTATTTGTAACCCTGGCCGCGAAGGTACAGTATTCCAGTACGACCGGTACACGATCAGGCCTTTGTAGGCCGACCGCTTTCTTTATCCGCGTTAA
The DNA here is from genome assembly GCA_964407525.1 of uncultured Desulfobacteraceae bacterium. Taxonomy (GTDB): domain Bacteria; phylum Desulfobacterota; class DSM-4660; order Desulfatiglandales; family Desulfatiglandaceae; genus DUZB01. Next base: position 3,983 of record CAYOWC010000329.1, read on the forward strand.
CCGTTCTTCTACGCGTTCTTCCTGAGTCATTGGTTTCTCCAGATAAGAAACAGAGTCAAACGCTGATC
>CAYOWC010000329.1:4150-5352 GCA_964407525.1 uncultured Desulfobacteraceae bacterium
TCGTCCACGCACTGAATTACTTCAATGGTGATATGAGACAGTTTGCCAACATCCTTCAGCAGTTCCTTGTAATGTTCTATGGGCTTCGGATAGTGGGTAACAAGAGAAATGATCACGGCATAATCTTCAGGCCCCACTTTCCACAAGTGAAAATCAGCGATGCGATTGTCCGAATCCGACTCTATTTTTGTGACTATTTCCGCCGTATTTTTCTTTCCAGTCGTTCTGTCCAACAGGATTGTACTCGTTTCTTTGATAAGCCCATATGACCAGTAGGTGATGATTGCGGCGCCTACAATGCCCATCATTGGATCAAGCCAGTGAAATCCGAATATCTTTCCGGATGAAAGAGCTATAATTGCCAGTAAAGAAGTCAGGGCATCGGCCAATACGTGGAAATATGCTGCCCTGAGATTGTGGTCATGATGGTGTTTATGATCATGTTTTTTTCCGTGCTCATGATGATCTCCTTTCAGTAAAAAGGCGCATAGAATGTTGACGAGGAGCCCAAGGGTTGCCACACCGATAGCCTGGTTAAACAGGATTTCCTGCGGGCTCAGCAATCGTTCGATGGATTCGATAGACATCATGAGGGCTACAACCGCGAGAGCGACTGCGCTTGCAAAGCCCCCTAACACGCTTACCTTGCCGGTGCCGAAAGTGAATGCGGAATTAGCGGCATGTTTCCTTGCGTAGCGATAGGCAAAGATCGTTATTAAAAACGCAGTGACATGGGTTCCCATATGCCATCCGTCAGCAAGCAGGGACATGGAACCAAATATAGTACCCGCGATGATTTCAATGACCATTGTGATGGCGGTGAGGAGCAGTACCTGAGCCGCGCGTCTTTCACCTTTTTCATTAATGACCGCGAAATCGTGGCTGTGTTGCCATTTTTTAAGTGTTTGTATGTGCATGCGTACTTTCCCTTTCAAGGTACCTGCAAAATCCCTGGCTTGGTTCAACCAGGTTTGAAGCGTTTCGTCTTCCTCGATGTCAATCCATCTTCTCACTATTCTGACCATTGGCCTGATCAATAAAGGGCAACGTGGATGGGACGGCATCCTCCCCAATATAGGAAATCAGAATTTGTTTCCAGGCAGGCATTTCCATGACCTCCAGGATCGCTTTATTCAAAGGCCTTCTCAGTGGGCTTTCCGGGGGAAGGGGCAAGGCAAAAAATTTTGGGTTGAATGTTTGGG
>CAYOWC010000330.1:0-5348 GCA_964407525.1 uncultured Desulfobacteraceae bacterium
TTTCTGGTAACCTGCCGCATATTGGGATTTATAAGGATGGGCCTCGGTTTCCATGTTTCTTATGTGCCCTCGGTCATTGGCCTCGACCGCAACCGCATAGATGTCGCCTTGATTGGATATTTCATATGCGGAGATGTTTCCGGAAATCGCTCCGGTATCGACGTCGCCCGAGTCACTACAACCGGAAAACAGAAAAAGAATTGAAACTATCAGGATAAGGAATCGAGAGAATAGGCAAGCAGAATATCGGTGCATAATTTTCTTAAAAACCTCTATCTGAAAGTGTTTGAAAAGTGATCAACTCAGTTTGTTTTTGAGACAAAAACCTTTATTTCCGATTGAAAACCCTACCGAAATGCTACATGTTCGTCAACGAAAAGAAATCACAATATCAGTTGGGTCAGGTTGGATTTTGGTGGCGGGGTGTTGGTTTTCCAATCTCCTATTCGATTGAAGACTAATGACCACATTCTCTTGATATTCCAAGGCTAAACATGAAGAATACATCTTCCAGTCTTGCGAAATTTTGTCGGATGTGCGACTCTACATAATGTACGTAAACTTCCTACGGGGCCAGCTAAGCTAGAATTCGATCGGCTCTATCTTTTGTGGTCATCAGGATTCTCGGTTTGACTTCAGAGGGTTGATCGATTATTTGGCCACGTGAGGCATGTCATCACTTTTGAATGGAACTGATTGTTTTGTGTGTTCTAAACTTGATGGTCTCGTAAAAAGTCCAATTTTGGCCTTTTTGGCACAGGTAAACCATTGAAATCATTAGGGGTGAATTTCAGTTTTTTGACTTTTTACGAATGCATCAAACTTATCTCAAGGGCTGGTCCTCAAAACCTGTTTTTATCAAAACCATTTCATGTGTTGGACGCTGCATGGAATTCTCTCCAGAGAGGTATGCTGGTCGCATTGTCCAACCAGGGCCGTGTCTGGTTCAGCGAAGCATTGACCACCTCCTCCACTGCCACATGGCCCACATGGACGCTGCTCCCGGAGAAAGTGGACCCGGGCGTACCCATCAACCGCAGCGGGGTTCTCCTTGCATCGGTAAACGCCAGTCGCTGACAGGAGGTTTCGGAAACCAACTCCGACGTCGTTCCGGTGGTGTTCGCCACCGACTCCTGGGGAACGGTGTTCCAAACCACCTATCGCGACGTGGGCGGAATTCGAAGCTGGTCGGACTGGATACCGTTTTACGGGAAACGGATTGACAGCGAGTAGGGTATACAGGATTAGCGGGGCCTGATCAAACCATGAAACAGATACGCGTCGTCATTGTAGATGACGAACCCTTGGCCAGGGAGAATATGCATGATCTGCTGGCCGTCCACCGGTGGCCATTGTCGATCACTTGAACGATAACAACGAGTTGCTCCTGGTTGAAATCCACGTGGATGGGTCGAATCTCTATTACCGTTTGGGCCTGATCAGAACGGATACGGAAGGAAAATTGACGGGGGGAATTACCTGGCAAGGAAAAGATTGGACTCATTACGATCAGGGCACACATCCCTGGGTTGCCATCAACGAGGATAAAATGGTGGTTGAGGTTCACGAGGGCTCCAATAATAAACTGTGGTACAATGTTGGCGGCTTTGATGAACAAGGGACATTCATATGGGGAGTAAACAATTGGCCTGATAATCGTAATTACAACACGGGAGTCCGCCCGACGGTGGCCCTGCGCGGCAACCTGGTTTTCGAGGCCCATAACTCGTCAAACGATTATCTCTGGTGTCAGATCGGATCGCTGAATGCAGGCAGACGGATCGACTGGGAAGTCCCTGACCTGAATAACACGGACCCGAATAACACGGATCCGACTATTCCTACTTTTCCCTTTCCCATTGACGAACCGGGCAGCCGATACCCGTCCGTGGCGCTGAATTCAAACGGCGCGGTGGAAGCCCACAAGGATGGCGACGGAATTTGGTGGCGGATGGGGAAAACCAGTAACTCCGTCATGGCCGCGGGTCCCACAAAGAGGATACAGGACCTCTACTTCGGATCGTATCCCCCGGGCGCCAGTGGGACCGAGATTTCCATAGATGCCAGCGACACCCATGTGGTGCTCGCCTATATCGGCGATGATAGCAAGATATACTACATGGTCGGCGACCTGCACTATAACACGCCCGAGTAGCCTTAGTCGCTCATGAAGGGAACGCCGCGGCAACCAGGGGACGCATCCCTCCCGCCACACTTCATGGATGATTCAGGGGACGGTCATGGGAGAAGGAGAGGGGGCACATCGTGATTGATGAATGAATCAGCGCATAACCGTTCTGAAAATCTCGATCTGTCCCCTTTCCTTGCGATCCATATAACCACCGAGGCCGTCAATGCACTGCTTCTTTACGCCCACCCCCCTCGAATAGAGGGAAGAGCACAGCCCCGACAGGCCGCAACCAGCCATCAGATATCGCACACAATCATCATAGGTAAAGGAACCACCGCCCCCCAGAACCGGAATCTTCACCGTAGCGGTGATCTCCACCATCTTGATTCCCGCCGCGTCCATTTCTCTTAGAGCTTGTTCGAAAATTATCCCTACTGCGGTCGGCTGCGGCTTCCGATGGCTGCGTCAGAGACTAAAATGGGTCTTCACCGTAGCCCTACTACGCTTTCAGCTCCATTTTCACCGCTTCCTTGCCCTCGAAAACCTCGCTCAACCTCGCTACGGGATAATTTTCAAACAAGCTCTTAGAAAGGAGATCCACGTGTCAGCATCGGCGCCGATTCTTTCAGAAATGGCACTGGCCTCAGCCAAAGAAAAGCCATAAGGTGAATTGCCTTCAGGAACCTCTTTTACTTGATGTTTCCATTAAAACCATATAATATCCCATTTAATATGGTTAAGGAGGTGAGGCTATGCCCAGAATGGTCAAAAAAACAATCGAGTTGAATCAAGACTATATCGATATGGCACGCCTGATTTTCAACGCAAAAACCGAAAAAGAGGCCGTCAACAAGGCGCTGGAAATGGCGGTCATTGATAATCAAATTATCGAGGCCCATGAATCCGTAGGTGGGAAGGGGGATGTGATAGAGGATTTTTTCAAATGAAAGTCATGTTCGATACGAACATCTACATCTCTTTCATTCGGAACAGAGCCCACAGCACCGAACTTCAGCGCCGTGGAAGCACGAAATACCTATCCGGCGTCGTTCTTATGGAGCTTTGGGCCGGAAGCAGGAACCGAAGGGGAGAGAGGCTGCTTCATCAGTTGCAGAAGCCGTATATGGATGCGGGACGGATTGTCACATTAACCTCTCAGGACTACATCAGAATCGGGGAGTTTTTTTCAGATCTTCCCGCCATGTACAATGTGCTTTCCAAAAAAGCGGATTTCTTAAACGATGTTCAAATCGCACATACAGCCGCTGCCATCGGTGCGACTCTCTACACGGAAAACATCGTTCACTTCAACATCATTGCAAAGTCCCTAACGCAACTGAGAGTGGGGCATCTCATTTCCGTATCTTGAACACTGAATGCCGCCAAGAATGCATTCATATGAAACCTGTCCACTGAAACCTCATGTGGAGAGTTTCTGTCTCAAACTGACTGGCCACCAGCCAGAGGCGCCGATCGTGTGAAATTGGATCCATACAAATCCACCAGCCGAAATAGTGGTTGTCACACTTCCTTTTATTCATTACCGCCTTGAAGTGCACCGATGAAACAGGAAGACCCGTCTGAGTCATACACCGGGGCCGGAATTTGTATCCATCCGTCCCCTCCCGTCTCCCATCCATGTCCCCACGGGGAAAGATCAGGCGAGCCCAGGGCTGGTCCGCCCGGCACATGCTCTCCGGTGCCCCATTCACCTCCGCCTGGATAACCCGAATCACTCGCAAAGAGGGGCCCGCCGCCCCCTTCCGGTATCCACAGTGTCCATCCTGCCTGGCCCAGCTCATTTTCCCCCAGGGTGCGGTAGTATTGCATTTCGATTGCGTATTCCGCTCCCGGGACCAGCCACGATCCCTGATCCAGAGGATTGGCGGCTTCAAGAAATAGGGATTGCTTTTCCGGATCGATTCTCCATGTCCAGCTGTTTAGTGAAGCTGGAAAGGTAATGGTGTAATGGGACGGAATGAGATCCTGGACCCCGGTGATCTCAATCTGTGTGCACCCATAGTTCGCGGCCGAATAGGTTTCGCCCTCCACGGCAATGCTCCGGCCGTTGGGGATTAAGAGGTACTCCATGGTGCGCCTGTCCTCTAACAGCCTGCTGGTCATGATGGCGCTGCTCCGGCCGTGGGCAATGACGAAGACCGCAAGGGTATTGTTCGGCCCTAATTCCGCGGCCGCGGATTTGAAGGCGTTGATGAGATTCTCCTTACTGCCTGCGCCGGAAAGGGCCCAGGGAACAGGCCGCTCCGGGGGAACGTTGCCTTCGGAAAACAGGGTCGTTATGGCGTTTGACTCCCAGCCGTAGCTGTTGATGAGTAGATCCCGCCCCCCGGCAATGGTGTAGTCCCAACTGGTCAGATAATACTCGTTTCCTGCCCACATGCCGCTGAATAGAATGGCCCGATCGCCGGGTTGATAGGCCAGGGTGCCGCCTGCGGCGCTGCCGCTCACGCCGAACTGGGGAAATTCCACCCCGCCCCAGTACCACGTATATTCATCGGTGGTCCGGATGGTATCTCTGGCCACGAGATAGGCTGCTTCAAAGGTCGGGGGCGTACCGCCAGCCTCATACCGGAAGGCATACATATACTCGTCATGAAATCCCCAGGTATTGGTCTGTCCCGGCAGGAAGTCGTACATGGAAAGCCCGAATCCATGCCAGTTATTGGCCGTCACCACGGCAGCATTTTCCAGTTTTGTGAGATCGTCAACAAACCCGCCTGAAAAACAGCTGCCCGTGGAAAACATCAATCGGCCTCTGAATCCTGAAAGGGCCTCCAAGAGCTCACTGTCCCAGATCATGACCTGCTGGTAGTCCCGAAAGGCACTGGGCTTATTGACGCTGTAGTCGTTGTATTCCCCCAGGGCTGTTGAAAGAGAAGAAAAGAACAGGGCGATCAGGATTGCCATACGGAAAAAAAGGACCCGATGCCTGATCTGGTTTGAATCGGCAGGAAAATGCATAAGGGATGGACCTCCTTCGTCAGTTTGTTATTTCTGGAACCATAAAGCATCTCCACAAACCGATCAAGTCTTTTTGGGTGACAGGTTATGCATTTTTTCCCTACCTGGCTGATTCGTCACAGGAATTAACCAATTCGTCCCAAGGTGCTTTTATTCAGGCCGAAATTCCGATAGGATAACTGGGCATCCTTCATTTAAGCCAAAAAGTAGTTTACACTTTCGTGATTTCGCGTTT
>CAYOWC010000331.1:0-5341 GCA_964407525.1 uncultured Desulfobacteraceae bacterium
TGCCGTAATCTTGTAACGGGATGCCATAACACTGAAGAAAACCACAAAACCATACAATGGGAGAAAATAGAATACACTCAGGGCTGCTGCCAAAGGTTTGTCCAGATGAACAGCCAGGGCAATAATCAAGACATTATTCAACCAGACCTGACTCCCGGATGAGGCCACTTTATCCGGCCACCCACTCTTACCAAGTACAATCCAACCCAGGCCTGCCATAATCACAGCCAGGCCTGTGGCAAACAGGGCACTGTAAATAATCTGCTGAGGGTTCGCTGTTAAATAAGGAACATAACGACCCAATGCCCCAAAATTTATGGCTGCAATGACCACCAGCGAAATAGAATAAGAAAACCGGTTGACCTGGCCCAAAATACTTGGAAGCAAGTACCGTAAGGCAAATGCTGCCGCAAGGGGGATCAATATGATCATGGCCAGAAACAATGCCATGGAATACAAATCATAGTCCAAAGTGCTTTGAGCAAGAACTTTCACCATAAACGGCAGAGTGAAAGGAACCAAAAGGTTTGTTGAAACAGCCATTACCAGACAAAAAGAAATATTACCCCGGCACAATGATGTAAAAAAAGGAGAAGATACCCCTGTTGAGACCCCTGCAAGTAATAAAATCGGAAACGCCAGTGGTGGATAGATCATGTCGGTAATATAAAAGGCCAGTGCGGGTGCCACGAGCAATCGAAGAATAGTTCCCAAAGCCAAACTTATTGGGTTTGAACGTAGTGCAACCCACACATCACCGGGTGAAATCTTGATAAATGACAAGAACAGCATGCACATCATCAGATATTTGATAAAAGGCGACACTTGTCCGGACATTTCCGGCAAGAACACACCCAAGATAAGAGAGCCATATAATACGATGATCAGCAGATAATCTTTTGTCCCCATTATGACCCGTTTTCCATCTCTCTTCTCTTATCCGCGTACCAACGCCCCATCCAATCTCTCACATCTTACAGGTTTCAAGCTCATAATTTACTCATTGTATAACCTAAAAGATGCAATTAGCTTTTAGCTATTAGCCGTTAGCTTAAAGATCCCAATCATTTGCATGACTTTTCCCTTTATTTGGGCTTTCACTTTTTGATGCTTAGCAATTGCATCGTAAACAGCTGATATTGTCTGGCTAAGTAGCGGCTAACCGCTAATTGCAGCTTTTAGGTATAAAGTCAAGAGGAAGATCCCATGCAATTGTCATTGCGGGTTCTGCTTTACTGAAAAACAGTGTGCGAGTGCAATTTCCCACGATTTTTCACGGCTGAAACCCACCAAACGGATCGTGGGCAAGAGTTGCTCTCACAATAAGAATCCCTGCCATTTGGAAGAATTTGTTGACAGAGATGGAATTCAGTTGATAGAGCATAATTCCATTCATAAAAACACTTTTTTGTAAACCTGTGGTAATCTGCGGAACAATAGACGGAGCTGACCATAGGCATGATTTAGGCCCAACGGAGTTGAGACAATGAAAACCGAAATAAAGAAAATATTGACAGCAATCGTTGGACCGGAAAACTTCAGCGATCAAGTCATCGACCTGGTGGCTTATTCCACCGACGCAACACCGCGCCGGCATCGCCCCGAAGCCGCTATCTGGGTAACCAACGCGGACCAGGTCTCGGAAGTGCTCACGCTCTGCAACCGGGAGCGCGTCCCCGTGACTGCACGGGGAGCGGGCACCAGCCTTGCAGGACTCGCCGTACCCGTCAAGGGCGGCTTGGTCATGGATCTTTGCCGAATGGACAAAATCGTCGAGATATGCATAGAGGACCGGGTGGCGGTGGTCCAGCCGGGCGTGGTCTATGCCGACCTGGAAAGAACGCTTGCCCCCCATGGTTTTTTCTTTCCCCCTGATCCCGCTTCCGGGATGGTTGCCACAATCGGCGGAAACGTGGCCACAAATGCCGGCGGAATGAAGGGCGCAAAATACGGGGTTACCAAAGACTATGTCCTTGGGCTTGAGGTGGTGCTGGCCGATGGCAGGAAAATGAGAACCGGGTCAAGGTGCATGAAGTCCTCTTCGGGTTTTGACCTGACGCGGCTTTTTGTAGGTTCGGAAGGTACGCTGGGAATCATTACCGAGGTCATCCTGAAAATCAACCCCAAGCCCCGCCATAACGGTACGGTCAGGGCGGTATTCGACAAAATAGAATCAGCAGGACAGGCCGTGTCTCAAATCATGTGCTCGGGAATCATTCCCAGCATATTAGAGATCATCGATAAAAACACCTTGATCGCAATCAACCAGAATACGAATCTGCAACTGCCGGAAGCGGCGGCAATTCTCCTGGCCGAAGCAGATGGATTTACACAGGAGGAAGCAAATGCACAATTGGCAGAAATCATAACGATATTCAAGGAGAACGGCGCAACCGACGTTCAGATGGCGAAAGACCCCAAAGAAGCTGAGGCCTTGTGGATGGCAAGAAAATCCGCAGGAGGCGTCCTTTTCAGGCTCAACATCGCACTGGAGGTGGAAGACCTGGCCGTTCCTTTGTCAAAGGTCGCAGAGGCTTTGAAATTCATTTCCGAACTGGCTGAAAAATATCGACTGCGCATTCCCACCGTGGGACATGCAGGCGACGGGAATCTGCACCCGGCCATAAGTTATAATCCAAACGACCCTGAAGAGGTGAATCGGCTGCACTTAGCCGCCGAAGAGCTCCTCAGAAAGGTCACTGAATGGGGGGGCACCCTCACCGGCGAACATGGGATCGGTCTCACCAAGGCGCGGTTCATGCCATTCGAACACCAAGATACTGCCTTAGAGGTCATGCGGGGTTTGAAACATTATTTCGATCCCAACAATATTCTGAACCCAGGCAAGATGGGGCTTTAGCTAATTCTTCGAAGACAAATAAGACGCGTGATTCCCCACCCTCTGGATTCGTAGAACTCCAGAGCCGGCGTGTTTTTCCTGTCGGCAAGAAGCTGCAACCGCTTTAAACCATGCTTCTTTGCCCAGCCGCCTACAGCCCCCATAAGGGAATTCCCAATACCATTTCCCCGGAATCCTTCCCTGACAACCACATCTTCTACCAATCCCACCTCGGCCCCTTCAGCAGTGGAAATGAGGGTCTGGATAGAACACATTCCTAAGATCTTCCCATCTTTCTCTGCCACAAAAATCTGTCGCTCCCGGCCCTGTTCGCGGAGCATCAGCAAAATGCCACTACGTTGAACCTCTTCCTGGAAAGAAAAATCTTCTTCCATGGTAAACAGGGTCTTCAAGAGATCAAGCAGGTCTTCTACATCGGAGAGCTCCGCATTTCTGATCATGACATCTGGGTCATTCATTGGCTCTAGATACTCCTTTTAAATCCATGTTTGGGACCAAATTTTGAGGTTGCACCGACCAGCCCTTTCAAGGTGACTCCTAACCTGGACGATTTGGAGATAATGCTTAGGACATTAACCTATTATTTCTGTTTGGGGTGTCAGGTGTCAGTGTTCCCCGCCGAGCGGGATCTTCGACAGGTTTCAGGAATAAAGCAATTCTGCCCATTAATATTTGTTGAAACACCTTATACCTGACACCCGACACCTGAAACCTAAATGCTCTGAATCCGATTTTTATCTATAATCCCTAACTATTACCTAATTTCAATAAGTACCTTGAAAGGGCTGGTTGCACCGACTTGTTATGGAATAATTATCATTTTTTGGCTTCTTTTGAAAGAGAGCTTCATAGCAAGCCATAAGCGAAAACCACAATGACAATTGTCATATTTTTCTTGACATAAGGGGATTTTTGTGATCTCATCAAATTTAGACTATCTATAATATAGAGAAAGCCAAACTCATCGTGAGGTGGGGACGGAAAGCCACGGATCTTGAATCAAGACAGCCGGGTTGCCTGAAAAAATAAGCCGGGTTGCCTGGGAAAAGGTAACCCGGCTTTTTTTTTCGACAGGATTGGCATTGGTTGCAGAATTCATCCATGAAACCCAAAAACGGGAAGGGTTTCAAAATTTGCTGAAAGGGGGTGGTATTATAAAAAAAGCATACTTGGCCGGATGGAGAAAGAAGAAGTATACACACTATTCAAGAATTGAGGAGGAAACCGTCATGAGAAATAAGACTCAGTACGTACGGATGGCAAGGCTGACAGGATTGGTGATTGTCCTTTCTTTGCTAATGGCAGGGGCATCTTTTGCGGGTAGCATCGTAGCGGTACACGGACATTCCGGTGATATCGAATATATGGACCACGTAGCCAGTACCGACCGTCTAAAAGTGGGCTGGGGACTCGATTTCGAACAAAATCCGGGAACCTGGAACTGGCTGCAATACTCAATTCCCACCACTCCTTTAACGAAAACGAGATATCTCCTGGTCCGTTTCGAAACCGGCATCACAGGAGAAACCGCGGATTCGGTAATCACTCAATTTCATGTGTTCGATGGTGAAACAAGAATCTATCAACAAAGTTCATTGAATCTGACTGGCGGTCCGCAATACGCACTCATTGATATGGGTGAGGATAAAACAATAGAATGGGCGTTGGGGCTGTCCATCGAAGTAGCCGCCGGAGTGGAATCAATGAGCCATCGAATACGCATTTATGCAGTATGGGCTGAATGGCATTAGCTTGGTTCATAAACCAAAGCATCATGTCGCGTATCGATTAACAGCAAACTTGAACAGATGAGATACAGAAAAGCCCCGTGCGATACCCCTTGCCGGGGTTTAAGCACGGAGCTTTTCGAGAGAATTCACTGCCGTAAAGTCTACATTTCTTCCGCTTTTTTCAAAACAAACAAGGCTCCCTTATAGGACAGAAAAATAAGAATTACCCAGGAAGTCAAATAACCACCCCCAGAGGAGGTGGCTTGTTTGTTGGTCCTAGAAGGTACCCTGTTACAGGTTTATTTGAAAAGAGACATTTGTTTCTTCTCTATCTCTTTTTCCTTTTTTTCCTGGTACTTGACGTATTCTCTAATCTTTTTCTCATTTAGCCCCACAGTGCTAACGCAATAGCCTCGGCTCCACAGATGGCGACCCCAATATCGTTTCCCAATTAGCTCGTAGCGTTGAAATAGCCTTAATGCCAATTTCCCTTTCAGAAATCCCATTAGCGATGAAACAGAATATTTAGGCGGAATCGATATCACAAGATGAATGTGATCTTCTTGAATATTCAGCTCTAAAACCTCGACCAGGTCCTTCTGCCGACACAGAACATACACTTGGCTCCTCGTATATTTCTTTATTTCATCTTTGAAAATCCTGTGCCTATACTTGGGACAAAAAACGATATGATATTTAGGCATCCTTCATCCATAAGTTTACACTTTTCCCGGAAATGGGGTATGTTTTC
>CAYOWC010000332.1:0-5305 GCA_964407525.1 uncultured Desulfobacteraceae bacterium
GAAAACGCGAAATCACGAAAGTGTAAACTACTTTTTGGCTTAAATGAAGGATGCCAAATATCCTTTCCAAGGTTGCCTTATCCATGCCAACACCCGTGTCGGAAACAGATATTTTCACATACCTCCCGGGTTCAGTAGCAAACGGTTTTACGTCATCCTCATCAAGGGTCACATTCTCTGTTTCCAAAAAAAGCTCGCCACCTCCCGGCATGGCCTGCCAGGCATTCACATAAAGATTCAAAAGGACCTGGTCAATCTGACCTCGGTCAATTTCCACGGGCCAAATATTTTCCTGGTATTTGCTTTTTATAATGATCTCTTTTTTGGTCCGACCAAACATTCGATTCTGTTTGTCGATGAGTGCATTCAAATCAGTCGGCTTGACTTCATATTCCCCCCCCATGGCAAAACCCAGGAGTTGCTTGGTCAGGTCGGCGGCACTTTCAACATAGTCCTCAATTCCTCTCAGATGTTCAAAATCCGGGCTAGAAACGTCCTTATTTGTCAGCATGGTGGAAGCTCGCCCCTGGATGGCCATGAGCAGGTTATTGAAGTCATGGGCAATCCCGCCAGCCAGGGTTCCTATAGATTCCATTCTTTGGGCGTGTATGAACTGAGATTCCAGTTTTTTCTTTTCTTCTTCGGCCCGTTTTTGCTCGGTGATGTCTTCGATAATTCCGTCAAAATATTTGATGCCATCATTTTTATTTTTAACCGCAACAGCCGATACAGAACCGATGAGCACTGTCCCATCTTTTTTTTGTAATTCCAGCACCTCGTTTTTTACTGAACCTGCCTTTTCAATTTTAGAAGAAAATTCTTTCCTCTCATGTGAATTTATATATAAATTACTGACCCCTATTTTTAAAAATTCCTCCTTGCTGTCGTATCCGAACATTTTCACGATAGCAGGGTTCCCCTCGATAAATTTGCCTTTGGATCCTACAGAATTCCTAAAAACCCCGACGTTAAGATTATTCGTCAAAGATTTGTATTTCGCCTCGCCTTCGCGCAGTGCTTCCTCTGCCTGCTTGCGTTCCGTGATTTCAAAAATTGATCCATCTATAAATAGAGGGTTCCCGTCCTCTCCAAAAACAGGTCTACCTCTTTCCGAAAAATAGCGAATATTTCCATCCTTATGAAGTATGCGATACTCCACTTCAAAAGGGGTTTTCTTTTTAATGGCTTCTTCTACGGAGATTGCGACTCCGCCTAAATCTTCGGGAAGAATCAAGGGTTCAATTGAACAAATTTCACCTTTTTTCAATTCGCCTGTTCTATATCCAGTCATGGTTTGCAGCATGTCATTAAAAAATTGCATTCGGCCTTTTTCCCTAATAAGTACTCTATACACCAATCCGGGAAGGTTCTCAGCAAGTGTCCGATACGAAAGTTCACTCTCCCTCAGGGCCTCCTCGACCCCTTTCCTCTCTTCAATTTCTTCCTTAAGGTCTTTTGTTCGTATCGATACCTGCCTCTTCAGAGCTGCGAACCAAAAGGATAAAACTGCCCCAATCAAAACAAGAGCAAGAAAAAACTAAAAAAGAACCTTCAATACATCAGTAAAAGATATCTCGGGAGATTTAAAAATCCCAAACCACTTTTCAAATATTTCTTTTTGCTGCCCGGTTTCCTTTAAAATGCTCAAACCTTGGTTGATTCGTTCTAAGAGTTCTTGATTCCCTTCACTTACAGCAACACTAAATGGCCTCTTGTATTCTTCAACAACAAGTGGCGCCAATGCCAGGTTTCTGAGGTTGAGCTTCTTAATAAAAATCAATCCAACCAGTTTTGGCATCAGTGCTGCATCTCCCTTCCCAGATGCCAACATCCTGAGGGCGTCCTGTAAATCCTCTGTGAGTAACAATTGATCATCTTTTATGTAATCCAGGGAACGCAGATAATCATGGGCCTGGTCATTTTTCATGACAATGATTTTTTTTTTGCCGGAGATCATTTAATGTTTTTATCTCTGGGGAGTTCTTCCTGGTAAAAAAGGCATCATAAGCAATGGTATGTGGTGCTGAAAAATCAAACGTTTTATCTCTTTCTTTGGAATAAGCCATCATCGGGAGAAAATCTATGGCTCCCGTCTTCAGCCCATTTCTAGCCTGCTCCCAGGAATCGACATTTATCCCGAATTTAAAACCCATTACTTCCGCAACGGCTCTCATCAAATCAACACTGAACCCGTCTGGCTCCCCGTTTTCATTTACAAAGGTATAGGGATAATAGTTATCAACTATGATCGTCTTTATGGAGGGTTTCCCCGGAATGCCGGGTTCTGGAGGGTTCACTCCAAACCAACGCAGGTAAATGGCATTTACTGTTTCCTGCGGTATAGACGCGAGACTTTTGTTAATGATTGATATTAATTCCGGCCAGTCTTTACGAATAGAAAAGACTAAATCCAACGGTTTTTCCGAAGCAACATAGCCAATTTTAATGGACTGCAAAAAGTGCCTGTGAACAGTTTTATAGGTTGATGTACCCGTAATGCTTGCGTCTGCCTTTCCTTCCACGACCATTTTGGTTGCTTCGATACCAGAATCCGCTTCCATAACTTTGATGGTCGGATACGATTCTAAGAGTGCTGCATATGCTTCATTTCCTTTCTGAATCGCCACAGTTTTTCCTGATAAGTCGCTGATGTCATTAATCTCAGAGGCACCATGAGATGGAACAATGACAAGCATGAATTCTGAAACATAAACCTCCGAGAAGTTGAAAAAAGGCTCTCTGGCTTTCAGAGGGGCAGAAGTCACCAGACCGTCAATTTCACGGTTTTTGGCTTTTATAACCATGTCCGCCCATTGACCTGTGACCAATTGGATGTTCGAACCGCTTGTTTCGTTTATGGTTTGTACGAAGTCAACATCAACCCCTTGCAGGATGCCGTCTGTCCCCTTAGAGACAAAAGGCTCCCATGTTTCGTCAGTACCAAGCCGTATAACTGGATGGGATTGGAGAAAGGCTTTTTCTTTCTCAGAAAGTTCAATTTGATTATGTTGAATTTTACCAGAGCCCTGGTATTGAATCGGTGAAGGGTCTTGAGACGGATAGGTGTATGCCGATACGGGAAAAAGACAAAAGAAAATAATAATCAACATGTAGACAGGGTCTTTCCGGTTGAACATCCCCCCTCCATTTAAGGTTCCTTGGTCATCCCTCGGTTAAGTTTTCGTGGACTATTTTTTCGTCGCCTTCGTTTCACCTAAAAACAGCAGTTAGCTTTTAAGCTATTAGCCGTTAGCTTAATGATGTAAATGAGTTGTATCAGTTTTTCCTGTATTGCGACTTTCGCTTTCTGATGCTGAGCTGTTTCTCCGTAAACGACTTATATTGTAGGGCTAAGTGCTAACGGCTAAGCGCTAATTGCAGCTTCTAGGTTTCAATTTAAACTAGTTTCCAAACACTTGTAAACCTAAAAATAAGAAATCCTAAACGCAATGATACATCTGCCAGTCTCGAAAAGGAACATGATTTTGGATAGGTCATCCTTGATACAGGATGTGCCTCCCGATGGAATCTATCGAATTGCATGCAGTCAGGATCATGGCTGAATACAGTTCGCTTCTTAAATTCTCCAGATAGAGCTTGGCGCCCTCCCGACCTCCACCCAAAACCGCCACTGCCAGGGGCCTTCCTACCATAACAGCGTCTGCACCCAGGGCCAGCATCTTGAGGACGTCAATCCCATCGCGTATTCCGCCGTCCACCAAAATGGTTATTTGACCCTTCACTTTATCCGCGATAGCCGGCAATACGGCAGCCGTCCCGGGCAGGTGGTCCATCACCCGGCCGCCATGGTTGGAAACCACAATGCCCTTTGCCCCCACATCCACCGCAAGCTGGGCTTCATCAGGGGTCATGATGCCCTTTAGAATCAGGGGTAGATCCGTATACTCCACGATGTTTTTCAGCTGTGCCGGTGTTTTGGGATAAACCGGACGGCCGTGTAAGCGTGGGGTGATCAAACCCGCGGCATCCAGATCCATGCCCACCATAGGTGCACCGGCCTCAGCCACCTGATCCAGTTCGGGGAAAAGGATTTTTTCCTCAAACGGTTTAAGCACCGGGATACCCTTGCCGCCTGTCTTGTGAAGCGCCGCCAAACCGGCTTCAATAAAAAATTCCGGCACTGCAGTGCCAAAGCAGCCCAGGGCTCCGGCATCGGCGCACCCGGCGACGAACTCCAGGCAGTACTCGGCCTCGGTTACGTCTTCACAGCCCATATTGATTTGCACCCCGGCCACTGGCGCCCCCAAGACCGGCAGACTCAAATTCTCACCAAGCACTTGGCAGTTTAGGTCAGGGTCAATCACATCATGTATCACCCGCATATTAAGGGTGACTTCAGCAAGGGCACTCACCGCATTTTTGAATGAGGCTCCAGTCCCACTGCCGCCCATACCGGGAACCTCGCCCGCGCAGGCCCGGCCATCACAGCTCGGGCACATACGGCACCGTCCACCCATAATCCCTTTCGCTTTTTTGCGAATATCTTTCAAATCCAAATCGGTCTCCTTTGCTGCTGCGGTTTCAAAAAATGCAATTTCGACTTCTACTTATAAGCATTGTGATCATACGACAACGCACAAGCCTGGGGCAAGTCCCAAATTGGGCGACTGGAAAGTAACAAATTTCCTATGACCTGTTCTGGGACGTCCGGGATCAATCAGCTTTTCAAATGTATCATCCAGATAAAGCGATCCATTTGCAACCCTCAGCGCACCGATCTGGATGATTTCATCCCCCTCGCTCGGCTGCAGACCGGTGGTCTCGGTGTCAAATGCAGCATAAACCAGCGTGCTTAAGGGCCGATCAAGATCGGTCCCTGGCTTGGAACTCTCGCATATCGCCGCATACATGGACTGCTGGTCAGTAATCTGTTCCTCGATCTCGTCAATCTTATGATCACGCTGGTCGGCCAGACGGTTCATTGCCGCAATCACTTGACGTAGCTCCGGCGGCCCCTGCTCCTCAAGACGAAGGTCCCGGTTGCTCACCAGCATCACCGTCAGACGTTCAACCATTGCCGCCATCCCGGTTACGTACTGCCTGAAAAGGCGGTTGAGAATCAAGAAACCGAGCAGAAGTGCCAGTACTGTCAGCCCTGCCCCAAGCGGCATGATCCGGTGAAAATAATGGGTAAATATGGCACGGTGATCCAGCGTGGCTTCGGCCCACGCGACAACCCCACTGGCTACGAACGGCCCCGCCATCAGCAGCAGGAGCAGGGCTGCGGCAATCATGTATCTGGTTCTGACAGTCATGTGAATCCCAAATAAATCCTGAATAAATC
>CAYOWC010000333.1:0-5274 GCA_964407525.1 uncultured Desulfobacteraceae bacterium
GTCCGCTTCTCCCACGACCACCACTGACGGATGGGGATGAAGCAGGACCCGCAGGTTTTCCCTGGCGAGACGCTCGTCGTCGATCAGGACACAGGTTATGCGGTCCATTTTCTCTCCTCCTTATTTTGCAGGGAGTTCCATTTCAACGGTGACCCGGCCGTCCTCCTTATGGATGGTCAAGTGATAGGCGTTTGGGTACATCATTGTGAGCCGCCTTTGGAGATTTCGTACTCCCAGGCCGGATAACGTCGCATTTTGGGTCCGGTCTTCGCTTTCCACCCAGCGACCACTGTTTTGCACCCGGATGTGGAGCCGGTCTCCGGAAAAAGAGGCGGCCACGCGGACCCGAAGCGGAAGGGAACTGGTGTGCATGCCGAACTTGATGGCATTTTCCAGAAGCGGCTGCAGCAGCAGATCGGGCACCTTCACCGATTTCGCATCCGGATCTATTTCAAAATCGATTTCCAGTTTTTCTTCATAACGGACCTTTTCAATGGCCAGATAGGCTTTGACCGCATTCAGTTCCTGGCCCAGGGGTACGCGCCGACCCTCCGGCGTTTCCAAAGTCAGACGGAGATAGTCGGACAGATTCCCGGTGAGTTCCGGAATGCGCTGGGGTGCGGTGCGGGCAAGGGCGTCCAGACTGTTGAGCACATTGAACAGGAAATGGGGGTTCACCTGGTAGCGGAGGGCCTGCCAACGGGATTCCGCAAGGAGACGCTCGGTCTCCTGGACCTGCTCACGGGCCTGGTGTGCCGTTTCCCGCTCCTCTTGCCGCTGGGCCAGCGCCGCGGCCATCTTGTTGAGATTTTCGGCCAGCAGACCGATTTCGTCCCTGCGTCCCACGGTGAGAGGCACGACCGGCTTGTCGCCCGCGATGGCGTCGGCGAACCGATGGCATTGTTCCAGGGCCCGCATGGCGGGCCTTGTGAGTAAGAATATGGCCATACCCATAGCCAAGAACAGAGCGGCCGTCACGCCGAAGGCCATGTTTCGAAAACGCCCCACCGGATGCAGGATCTCGCTGAAAGGTTGTTCCGCCACGATCACCCATTGGAAGGGCGCCAGCCGGCGGAAAGCCGCCATGTGTAAACCGTCCCGTGCCTTGTAACGGAAGAGACCGGAGGTGCTCGCCTTCCGGTCTTCCGGGATGGTCACGTCAGGCCGAACATAGGACTGCCTGGCAAGAGGTTCGTTCAGCGCGGGCGAGGTCAAACGGCCCTCCAGGGCGGGATCCAGGACCAGAAGACGTCCCATGCCCCCGACGCGCAGCGAAGCCATGTATTCCCGGTTGAAGAACCCCAGATCCACCACCGCCCGCAAAACGGCGATGATTTTGTTGTCGCCGCGGATCGGCACGGAAACGGCCATGCAGGGTCGGCCGGTGCCCCTGCTGACCATGCGCTTTGAAATGGCGGTTTTTCCGGCCATGGCCTCCTTGAAATCCGTACGCCCCGACACCATCCTTTTGTGTTCGGGATGATACAGGCGATCCCCTTCCATGTTGCTCGTGGCCACACAATCGGCGCCTGGATTTACGAGATTGATGGACTGAAACACCCCCCATTCATCCCGGACCCGGACAAAATAACGGGTAAAGGCTTCTACGCGCGCGGGGTCCTCATAGTCCAGGGCCGTTTCAATGGTGAGTGGTGATGCGGCACAGAGCTCCACCTCCCGAACCAGAAGGGAAAACATCTGTTGCGCCTCCGCCGCCACCAGATCGCAGACCTGATGCAGGCGACGCTCCGCCGCCTCTTCCAGTTCTCCGACCGCCGACCGGTACAGAACCAAGGAAAGGAGGACGAGCCCCACGGCGATGCCACCTCCTACAAATAAAATGAATTTGGTTTGCCATCTCATAAGTTAATTGCGTTTCATGAAAAGGTCCCTTGCCCAACCAATATGTATCTTAATTGCAGTGCAGACGCAATAGGTGAAGCTTAAAACTCCAATATATTAAGGAGTAAGGTGGTACTTTCGTTCCCACGCTCTGCGTGGGAACGTGCTGTGGACGCTCTGCGTCCATTACGTGGAATTTCGGGGGAATGTTTGAGGTTCGAAACTTGATAGCCAAAAGACGCGGAGCGTCCCTGAAAGGTTCCCACGCAGAGCGTGGGAACCAGGGGACAGAACCCCTGTATATTAGGGGGGGCAAAAACCTGATAATATGCTCAAGCCTGGGAGATTTGGAAATCTGATATATACATTCGATATCACTTAATTTTTTAGCCCCATAAAGCCTGTGAGAGATAGCAGTTACACCCGACGCTATTTGTGAATACCGTCGAGTAATGAAATCGCGAGCGGCAGAGCCGTTATGGTTGTGATCCGGCCCTGAGGGCCATCAACGCTCCCGCGACAAATCCCGCCCTCATGGCCCCACCTTCCAGAACAAGTCCCAGCATGGCGAGCACCTCTTTGATTTTTGTACTCTAAAGGTCACTCCCTGTAATTCCGGCGTTCTTTTGTCGGTTTGAAAGTTGATGTAAAGACCATAACCGGCTTCTGTTCATCATCAAAAACCGTTGCCTTGTCTTCCAGAACCTTGTCCCGTAACATTTTGGCGGCTCCCCTGGCGGTGATGCCCCCTTCCTTACCGGGCTTTGGGAATTTCGTTTCCATTCAAAAAAAGAAACTGTCACAGTTACCGGAATATTTCAACGGATTTCGGAGAAATTATTCCCAAAAAAAGCGCATTCAGCAACGCCGGAGAATCAAACCGAAAGTCCGTCCTTCTTTCTCAAGGATTTATCGCCGTTTCCAGGCCCGGCAGGTTGCCGACAACGTAGTATATATCACTATCATCGGCGATATAGGCGAGCACCACATGGGTGTCGCTGGCATCTATGGAGATCTTGGTCCCACTGGCGCCCGGGGGAGGATGCGACTGATACGTCCACCCGGAGTCGACGCTTTGTATTCTGGTTGTGGGACCCACGGCCATGAGGGAGTTGCTGGTTTTCCCCATCCGCCACCAAACTCCTCCGTCGTCATCCTTGTGGGCTTCCACCGCGCCGTCTGAATAGAGCGCCACGGACGGGTATTTGCTGCCCGATTCGTCAATGGGAAGGGGATAAGTTGGTTCATTCTTTTTATCCGGGTCAGGGTTTTCCCATTTCCATTCGATAAATTTCGCAGACGCATTCAGCAATCCGATCTGACACCAGAGATAATGGTTTGACGAGTTATGGGCCTCGAAAACCAGGTTGCCACGGAGGGCGACCGTCGGGCGCACTCCCGTGTTGTAATTACGAGCAATATAATTGGGTCCCCAGCTGATCTTCTCTCCATCGGAGCTACCGACTTTGTACCAGAGTTTATTATTGGGACCCTCGTGAACTTCGACGACCATGTTATCCTCGTTGATGGCAACCGAGGGATGTTCCCCATGTTCCGGTTCCCCAAAATTATCATATTGAGTCCAATTTTCTCCTTGCCAGGTAATTGTCCCCGTCAATATCCTTTTCCCGTCCAATTCCTTCGTGTCGATCAGGCCGAAACAGTAATAGAGATTGTCCCCACCATCCACGTGGACTTCAACCAGGAGCAACTGGTTGTTATCGTTTAAGTGATCGACAATGGCCACCGAAGGGGTCGTGCCGTGGGTGTAGTTCTGATTCTCAGTATCCCATTCAATGGAATTGCCGTCCTCGCTGATATTTCCGATGCTGTAGTAGAGTTGATCTTTGTTCTGGGATTTGTGAACCTCCACCACGTGCCCAAGATTGTTGACCGCCACATCCGGGTTGCTCCCCTTTCGAGGGTAGTCATATGTGCGCCAGTCTATGGTTTCAAACTCAAAGTCGGGAATTACATTGAGTAGATCGGGACCAGTGTACCGGGCATACCATCCAAAGTAAGGTAAATTGGTAGCGGGCAAATTGGGAACCTTCGGGGGAGGTTCGATATCATTCCATTCGCAGGGGCTGGTAAGCAGCCACAGCCTGGAAAAATGGTTACCTTCCATATCTTTCGCCCAGTCGCAGCCGCCACTCTTGAAGGCTCTTGCGTAGAAGAGTTCCCCCTCATTCCCCGTAAGTACTTTGTCATTGTCGGGCTGGTATTCCACGAACATTTGCGCCACGGAGAGAGTGGAAGCATTGTCATTGGAACTCGTGCAATCGCTGGAACAGTAGTGACCGAGATAGTACTCGCGCGCACTTTCCTTGCCCGACAGAAGCACCATAATGCGCTTGTTATATATGCTAATTTTTTTCTCGGTATCAAAGTCCTTGGGATACAAATAGGTGTCATCTGTGTTATTCGTGAAATAGCCGTGGAGGGTCCGGATCGCTAACTTGTCTTCTTCGTTATCTTTATCAAAACCACTTTTCCAGTCAAAAGCGAGGATGACCGGCTCCGTCGGCTGATTGTTATCAACCCAGTCTTTGACCACGGAGATCCATTCTTGACAGTCGTCGGAGTCTGGATTGCCATTGGTGTAGTCGACCTGATTCCCTGGACCGTCATGCCCCACTTTAAATACAACATTACCTTCATCATTAAATCTCAAATGGATATCGAGCTCCACAAACCGCAGGCCGGCATCCAGTTGCTGGATGATGCTGCCTCGATAACCTTCGTGCAGGTTGCCCGAATAGGAGTTGTGCCCCGTTCTGTAGTGCGTCTCCAGAAACGTTGGACCTTCAGATTCCGGTGGGGGAGCCCCAAATACTGGTGGTTGTTCCGGTGTTGTATTCGTGGTGTTGTTATCCGAATCAGAGCAGGAAGCGATCAGAATGGTCAGTATCACGAAAATGAAGACATTCAACGCTCTTGTCAGGCCTCGCCCCCGTACTGACAGTTGTTCTCTATTGTTTCCCATGAGATTCTCCTTTCTTGTGTTGGCCATTCAATTAAAGGTGCCATTACCCGCACGCCGGTTCCATAGATTTACAGGCCGCCCGCCTGCTCTGTGTGTCAGGCCATTAATGTACATGGTCAAAACGGACCCATGCAAGCACTCTGGGACGAATCGGCCAAATCCGGGGTCAACCGCCGCCCATTCCCATTTCGCTTGTCATTTGATGTCAATCTTGCCCCATCTCACTGGCCACACTCCGTGCTCTACCCCGTTGTCGTACGTATAGATCATCACCCCGTTTATCATACTCACGCTCCATATCTCGTTGTCGTTGGGTTCATAATGAGTACTCGACCAGTAGTAGTTGAGCTCCACATTAATAAACGGATGATCCGGCGGCAAAGCCGGGTTTAATTGACTTCTATCAATCAAACTGTTCAGTTCGGCAAGGGATGGGAGGCGCCAAT
>CAYOWC010000334.1:0-5213 GCA_964407525.1 uncultured Desulfobacteraceae bacterium
TGTCAAAATGAGGGAGGAAACCCCATGGGAAGCAAATCGGTTAAAATTGAGGATTTGATGGCGGTTAGCGGGGTAAAATTTGGGACAAGCGGAGCCCGTGGTCTGGCTGTGGATATGACGGATGAGGTCTGCTATGCTTACACATGGGCTTTCATTCAGTATCTTGAAGAAATAGGCCAGGTAACGGGAAAGACAACGGTCGCCATCGGAGGCGATCTTCGTCCAAGTACAGACCGCATCATGTCAGCAGCTGCAAAAGCGGCGGAAGACAGGGGGCATATCTCCAAGAACTGTGGAAAACTGCCCTCTCCCGCCCTTGCCGGCTACGGAATCGAAAAAGGCATCCCCACGGTAATGGTTACGGGGAGCCATATTCCCGAAGACAGGAACGGTATAAAATATACGAGGATTGAGGGTGAAATTCTCAAAAAAGATGAATCAGGCATTAAGCGACAGATCGCTGTCATGAAAGAAGGGGTGTTCAACGAAGAAGGAATGTTTATAGAGAAGTCGAACCTCCGCCCCGAAAATCGGCTGGCAACCACTTCCTATGTAAATCGTTACCTCGATTTTTTCCCGAGGGATTGTCTCAGGGGCAAAAGAATCGGCGTGTATCAACACTCGGCGGTTGGAAGAGACCAGATGCTGGAAATCTTTAAAGGCCTTGGGGCTGAAGTTATCCCTCTGGGTTTTTCCAACACATTCATCCCGGTGGATACGGAAGCCATCAGGCCGGAAGACGTAGAAGCCGCCAAAAAATGGGCAAGCGAATCTCATTTAGACACCATCGTTTCAACAGACGGAGACAGTGACCGGCCTTTGGTCAGCGATGAAACGGGTAAGTGGCTTCGTGGCGATGTTGCCGGCATCTTGACTGCAGCATATCTCGAAGCCGATGCGGTTGCCACCCCCGTATCCTGCAACTCCGCCCTCGAAAAATGTTGCTGGTTCAAAAAAACGTTCAGAACCAGAATTGGATCACCTTACGTAATTGAAGGAATGCAGAAAGCATTGAAGAAAGGGTTCAAACGTGTGGTGGGTTATGAGGCCAACGGTGGTTTCCTCATTGCCTCAGACATTGAACGGGCAGGGAAAATTTTGAAAGCCCTGCCAACCCGGGATGCGATAATCGTTCACCTGGCAGTGCTCCTCCTGGCCATTAGAAGGAAGAAGAAAATCAGCGAACTACTTTTTGAACTTCCCCTGAGAGTTACCTACAGCGATCGACTGAAAAATTTTCCGACGGAGAGAAGTTTCGAAAAGATCAACACCTTGCTCTCCAAAGACGGCAAAGGAAACAAGGAGGCTATCGAAGGGATTTTTGGAAAGGCTTTTGGCCATGTGGAAGAAACAGATACCACCGACGGACTTAGGATCACATTTGAAAACAGTGAAGTGGCCCACCTTCGCCCGTCAGGCAATGCACCGGAGTTCAGATGCTACAACGAAGCGGATACCGAGCCCAGGGCGATTGAGATGAACGGGATCTGCATGGATATCATGTCTTCGTGGCGATAAATATCGCCCCTTTTTCCTCTATTTTCCGGCGCCTCCGGCACCGGGAGATCTACTGCCTCAGCCACGACACCCGGCTACGGAAGCTTCCTTGTTTGCCTTGGCCAACCGTTCCAGAAAACGGCCCCACCATCCTTTCTTCTGATTCTTTTTATTGTCTTTGCCCATTCTAGCTCCTCTTTAAAAATACCTGCTGCTTTTCTCTCCCTTTTCGGCCCTCCCTCGCGCGAGGAGAAGTGTCTGATTCCTGTCCTCCACCTGGAGTGCCTGTTCAAGCCCGCCCGTATCCAGATTCATATTGATCGCTTCCTTGGTTAACCTGAGCCCCATGGGGTTTTTTCCGTTTATCTCCTTTGCCAGGCCAATGGCGCTGTCCAGAAGCTGATCAGGTTCAACAACTCTGCTCACAAGGCCAAGGGAATCGGCCTCTTCCCCAGACATGAAATTTCCCGTGTACATGAATTCATAGGCCCTGCCGGCGCCGATGAGTCTCGGGAGGAAATAGCTACATGCCATATCGGCCCCACCCAGCCCTACATTGACAAAGGCAGCAGAAAAACGGGCATCTTTGCAGATGACACGGATGTCCGATGCCATGGCAAAACTAAAGCCAAGGCCAACCGCTGCACCGTGTACCGCACAGATAATGGGCTGGGGCGCCCGTCGCATAGCCAGGGGCAACCGGGCCAGACGAGACTGAAACCTGTAAAACATGTCCGTATTCATTTCAGACATCAGGTTCATAGCCTCTTTCATATCCAGCCCTGCGCAAAAATGTTTTTTCCCGTTACCTTTCAGGATAATCACATGGGTATCAAGGTCTAATTGACGTTTTCCCCAGAAAGACTCCAGTTCCTCCATCATCTCATGACTTACCGAGTTATACCGGCGAGGCCGGTTTAAAGATAAAACACCGATTCCCGGCTCAAGGATTTCATATTCTATGGTATTGTAGTCCTTCATCAGTCAGAAACCTCTTCCTTCGGTTTCCGTTTATCCATGGAATTACAGATAGACCCATGCACAGTATTCCATACGTCGTCGAAGGAACCGACGCTCAACCTACCAACCTCGATAAACTTCACCACAATTTCCTTGGTAGCCTTCAAAGCCAGTTCTTCTTCTTTTTTCATAGTACATCCCTTCCGTTATTCCGGAAATCATTCAATGGAATTCAAATTCCGACGGAGCATAGCGCCCGTTTTCAATTGTCACTCATCACCCGCAACCCGTAACCCGCAACCTGCAAAAATTTTAACCCCCCGTGGAAGAAGAAGGCCAATTCGTTTTTCCACAGGGGGTTGCGATAGAAAAAACCCTCGTAAGGCCCTCCCTACGCTTTAAAACATATTTCCTGAAAGATGCAATTAGCCATTAGTCATACAATACCAACCTCTTCCGGTGCGGAAGAGCAGCATCAAAAATGGGGTCAACTGGTCCAGACCCCCGGGATGTCTATCCCGCAAGAAGGGCATTTCCCATCTTCCAACCGATTCCCGACGACTCGAAAACCGATGCGCTCGATAATCGGTTCCCGGCAACTTCCACAGAAGGTATTTTCTCCATTTTCACCGGGCACATTCCCTATATACACATATTCAAGACCTGCTTCAAACCCAATATCCCGAGCCCGACGAATACTCTCGACAGCGGTGGAATGAATATGGTTCAGCTTGTAAGTCGGGTGAAAACGGCTTATGTGCCAGGGGATCCCAGAATCCAACTCCGCAAGAAAACGGGCCAGCTTCTTCAATTCCTCTTCACTGTCATTCAACCCGGGAATCAACAAAGTGGTGACCTCGATCCAAATACCCATCTCTTTCATAGTCTCTATGGTCCTCAAAACAGGAGCCAGCTTTCCTCCACACAGGTCCCTGTAAAACCTGTCGTCAAAAGCTTTCAGATCCACATTCGCTGCGTGAAGATGCGGGTCAATTTCCTGGAGACACTCTTTCGTCATATATCCGTTAGACACAAAGACGTTTTTTAATCCTTCTGCCACGGCGAGGCGGGCCGTATCCAGGGCCGTCTCAAAATAGATGGTTGGCTCAGTATAGGTGTAGGAAATAGACAAAGCATGGTTTTCAACAGCGTCCTTCACAATTTCATTGGGTGATGAGTCCCGGCCCGCAATCTTGTTATGGTCCACCGGCATCTGGGAAATATCCGCGTTTTGGCAAAAAGCACACTTGAAATTACATCCCGCGGTGGCAATGGAATAGGATAGGCTTCCGGGAAGAAAATGGAAAAGCGGTTTTTTTTCAATGGGATCCACATGCCCCGCAATCACTTTCCCGTAAACAAGGCTCAAAAGTACACCGGACCGGTTTTCCCTTACATTACAGAGTCCTCTATCCCCGTCCGTTATCAAACAGTGATGATTGCACAGGTGACAGTGAACCTTATTTCCTTCTTTTTTCTGATACAGATAGGCTTCTTTCACTTTCCTGAACTCCTCTACCATGGTTCATTTCTTTGGTCGACCCTGCCAATATCAAGGCCTGGCTTGCCGTCTTTAGTTTTGCTTTCAGGGGAAGGTTTTCCGTCCGTACCGTATACTCTATCGTGGCGGACAGCCCCAGAAAGAAACCGAAAGGAGAATGTTTCCAGTTCCAGAAAGCCTTGCCGGATGGCTGCAAATCTTCCATGAACCCGGGAACCACCTTGATACTCCCCCACGAAATGGGAACCGGCCCGTAAGCCAGTTGCATCAGAGACTTTATCTGCCAGAGGTTGTAAAAAGTGGCCTGCCCGAAAAGGGGATCGTTAAAATACCCGTGTATTTTGTTCAAAATCCCATTCCAGGAAAGGCTGTTCAATACACCTACAAAGACCTTGCTGCCGGCAACCCTCCCAGCCTCACGCAGTGCCTGAAGAGGGTTATCCATAAACTCCAATGAATTAATAATGGTGACAAAATCAAATTCATTGTCATCAAACGGAAGATCCTCAGCCATGGCCTTCTTGAGAGTGGACCGATGCCCTAATCTCTTTCTGGCCTTTAGAATCATTGTCTGCGACGCATCTGTTCCACTGATATTCAACCCCATGCGGTTCAAGATTAAAAGATGATTGCCTGTTCCACAACCTACATCAAGAACCCTCTGTCCAGGCCGGGGGGCAAGCAGGGATCCGACAAGCTTCTCAAGAGAACCCTCAATGGCGCGTCCCTGAACGGAGCGCCGCCACGAGTCGTAGAAACCCACGCTGTTATCATCGAAAATCAGTCCCATCGATTTTTCTTACCCGCATTCAAGCCAAATTCGTTAAGTAGTGGAGTTGTTAATTGATTAAGTCGTTATTATTGTAGGCGCAAGTACTTAATGATGCAAGTAGAAAAGAAAAGCCTCCCTGTCCGGCTATAAAGGAAAATCCATAATGAGAATCCCTGGAAAAGAGACTGCTATTGCAGGAAAATTGCAGGAAGAAAACACACCTTGCCAAAAAGAAACATCTCAGGGTATAATAATAAGATTTGATTTATTGAGAAATTACTAAGAAAAAGTGCAGGCTGAAGAAGTACAGACATCGTTAAGTGGTCGAGTGGATTAGTAGTTAAGTGGTTATTGTTATTTGAAGTAACCCCTTTCACCTCAAAATTGGACACCCGATGGATTTGAATAGGCAATGTGTTGATTTCACGTGCTTATTTTCCAACTCAACAACTCGACCACTTAACTATTTGACGAGGCCTGAAG
>CAYOWC010000335.1:0-5211 GCA_964407525.1 uncultured Desulfobacteraceae bacterium
GGACGTTTGCTCTCATGGAAGAGGTGATTGAGAGAGGCGAGGCGGATTTTGTCTCTTTATGTCGGCCTTTCATAAGGGAACCGGCCATCGTCAACGAATGGAGGAAAGATACCCATTACAGGCCGGCCTGTATTTCCTGCAATCAATGCCTTGACACGGTTTTTCAAGGAAACAGAGTGCAGTGCATACAGGAGGCAAAGGGGAAAAAGACTTGAACAAAAAGGCTCTCAGAATGGCCGATCTGTTTGAACCTTCCGGTCCTGGTGAAACACCTTATACACTGACACCCGACACCTGAAACCTAAATGCACTGAACCCGATTCTTATCCATAATCCTTAACTATTATTTAATTTCAATAACCACCTTAAAAGGGCTGGTCTGGTGTCCAAGGTTCCAGGGGCCTACACTGTTCGTCAGTGACGACGTCAACGACCGTTGCTATATCTGATTCCAGCGCCGTTTTCAGGGCTCCGGAAATATCCTCCGGGCGTTCTACCCGGATACCCCGACATCCCATTTCCTGGGCTATTCTCGCAAAATTCACCCCTTCAAATCGATACAATTCATGCTTCTTTCCAGGCCTGTCTCCGTAGGCTCGATGGACGCCCGCTATGGTCTGACTTAAACAATGGTTGTTATTTACCACGATCACCGTGTTTATTCCGCACCTTCGGGCAGTTTCAAGCTCACTGAGGTGGTACCACATGGCACCATCACCTAGGAAACACACGACGGGTCTTTCCGGTGCAGCACATTTTGCTCCAAGGGATGCCGGCAACGACCATCCCAAGGTTCCGGCAGCCCGAAGATAGGTTTGGCCGGGATCCGTCAAATTAACCATGGTGCCTGTCCAGATACCGGAAAATCCGGTGTCTGCCACCAGAACGGCGTTCGAAGGCAGGGAATCGGTAATCTCTTTGCACAATCTCTCCGGGCGTATGGGCGAATCCTCTGAGTTAAGAAGCGGTTCCGTCTGTTGCCTGTATTCTTCTACGATTTTTTGCGCATATTGAGCCCAGTGGTCCTTTTTGGCCTTTGGGTTAACGGTTTCAATAAATCGTCGGATGGTGACCCTGGCGTCTCCCAATAGCCCCACCAGGTTGGGATAGTTCCTCCCCAACTCTGACGGATCAATATCGACCTGGATGACCGGGGTGCCGGGTTTCGGAACCTTCCATCCATTGGTAACTTGATCTCCCGTGCGGCTACCGATAAACAGGACCAAGTCAGCCTCTGACACGACCCGATTTGCGCACCAGCGAGAATAGGAGCCTACCACGCCCATGTTGAGGGGATGGTTTTCCAGCAAGGCCCCTTTCCCATTCAGGGAGGTGGCAACAGGTATGGAGAGCATCTCTGCAAATTCTGCAATTTCAAGACCCGCCGAAGAGGCTACTGTCCCGCCTCCCGCGACAATCACGGGGCGCTGGGACTGCTCCAATAATCGGCATGCCTTATCGACGCATTCCTTTTCCGGCTCGGGCCGGTGTGATGGATAATGGGTATAAGGTTTCTCTATAATCACTTCCAGTTCCGCCTCAGCTTTTTCGATCAGCTCCCCCAGGTTGTCCATAACGTCCAGATGTACGGTACCGGGAGCGCCGGAAGTCGCCTCCCGAAAAGCCTGCCTCAACAGAAAGGGCAGCTGTTCCACCGTGTCAATCTGCACATTAAATTTGGTTACCGGATCAAACAGGGGGTGATGTATCACCTCCTGGTAAGCATGCCGATACTGGGCAATGGGAGGTTTGCGGCCCGTCAAAGCAATGACCGGTGAAAGAGCCAGAAAGGGATCCTGGAGGCCTGATGCCAAATTGGCGGCTCCAACCGATTGGGACATGCATATTCCCGGTCCTTTACGCACCCTGGCGTAACCATCCGCCATGTAAGCCGCAGCCTTTTCCGAATGGGTCAACACCCTTTTGATCCCTAATGCCTCCATTTCGATGAGAGCTCTTCTCAGAATGGCCTCAACAAAAAAAACATGGGTTATATCGTAGCCTTTAAAAGTCTCAGCGATAAATTTTGCGCCGGACATTCTGGATGATTTCGTTTTCATACGTATGCATCTCCTTATTTTGAGCCTAATTGCCTTGTGGATATCCAAACTTCTTGAGAAGTACCATGCCTGCAACGCTATTCGTAGTTACCCAAGATCGCCCAGTTCCCGTAAGAATTTCTTTAACTTCAAAAGCTTCAAGTCTCGCTCCTTCGAAATATCTTCCGTGGACCGCCCTCCATAGTCGTAAAAGCCCCGACCGGTTTTGACTCCCAATTTTCCTTTGGAGACAAGTTCATCCAACGCATCGGATCGGCCGCGTACCTCAGGAGGATGGTATTGTTTGTTCTTAAGAATCCGTTGCATCAGGTCCAGTCCGGTAAAATCTTGCCGCTGCATGAGCCCCAGGAGAGGGATTCGCAGCCCAAAACCGGCCTTGGTGGCTTTGTCTATGTCCTCGGCTGTCGCAAAACCGTTGTCGATGAGATAGAAGGCTTCAAGGCTGAGGGCGGACTGAAGCCGGTTGCCGATGAATCCCGGAAGAAATTCCTTGAGTACGATGGTTTCTTTTCCCAGCCCATCGATGACCTCTTTGACCATAGAAACGGTTTCGGGACTGGTCTCAGGACCAGGCACGATCTCCACCAGGGGAACGATGTGCGGTGGGGCAAACCAATGGGTAATAATGACCTTTCCTGGTCGTTTGGTTTCCACAAACTTGAAGATATCGAGATACGAGGTGTTGCTCGCCAGTATTGCTTCAGGCGGGGAGAGCAAGTCCAGATCTGTAAAGAGTTTCTTTTTTACCTCAGCAACCTCTACAACAGCCTCAATGACAAAATCTGCTTTCGCTACCGCTGAAGCAAGATCCGTGGTCAAGGTCAAGCGCTCATTTAGTATTTTAGATCTTTCAGCCGGGTTCAAGAGTCCCACTTCAGCCAGGGCCTCCAGATCGGTAGTGATATGACTTTTTGCGCGCTCGAGAACCTCTTCAGAGACATCGTTCAACGCAACCTTATAACCTCCTTGAGCAAATACCAGGGCCAAAGAATGCCCCATGGTTCCAGCGCCAATAATTGCAATATTGTCCATGCACTAATCTCCTTTTCAATGCAGGCAAACACTAATGATCTTGCCACGGTTTAGCTGTGTCAAGAACCGCCAGTGATTCCGTTTTTCTGTCAATGGGTGTGAGGATCTCCCCCTGTCGGATCGTGATTTGCGGGATCAGTCGCTGCTTGACAGTGAGCTTGTGTCCAAAGATATCACCCAGTTCCTTGGGCTCGGTGGCTATGTCAAATACCGCGACGTCGGCCACCGCACCACTGGCCAGAATACCAAGTTGCTTTCCACAGTTCATTTTTATGGCAGTACGGTGTGTTGACTTATCCAGGACTTCAGACAATGACATGCCGCAGGCAACGACTTTGGCGATGGTAGTGGGTAAATCGAAGACGATCGACTTAATGTTGGTGGTGGTCAGATCCGTGCTGATGTAATCGGGCACGAAACCCTGATCCATTGCCTTCCGCATTATCTCCAGATCTCCGTGAAACCGGTCCAGGCCAAGATCTACTTCAATACCTCTCTTTCTGGATTCCCAGTATTCGGGGCGGATGTGGTCGTCCTGGTCCAGGATGGCCGTATCCCCACCATGATAAGGGTGTGTAATGATGTCTCCAGCTTTGAGGTAAGGGAGCAGGTCAATAAAATCCGGTGGGGCCGGCGCCAGATGCACCATAATGGGGAGTCTTGTCAGGTCTGCCAATTCGCGAGCCCGTGCCATCGGCTTTAAGGACTTGAGGCCTGTGTAGGCACGGACTTTGATACCCACGATTAAATCCCTGTTTTTTTCAATGACCTCTATAGCTGAGGGGATATGAAATAATTTTTCATCGTCGTTCTCATGGAAATCAAGCCCTTTTACACCGACTGTGATTTGCCCGATGGCCGATATGTTGAGGAAGGCGAGTATATTGCTCTTTGCCGGTTTAATAACGTATTCACGAAACGTCATGAAATTGAGCGATCCGCTACTGCCCCCATCGACAAAAGTCGTGGTGCCCGATTTTGGCGCCAATGTTTCCGTATCCACGCCTAATAAATTACCATAGCGAAAGGCGTGCATATGATAATCGATCAGCCCCGGTGTCACTAATTTGTTGGTGGCATCGATAACTTGCATGTCACCGTTGACGGCTATGTTTTCCGCAACTTCTTCGATTTCAGCCCCGGAAATAAGGATGTCACGCCTTTCAATAGAACTGTTACCCAAAAACGCGTTGCCGCCCTTGATTAAAATTTTCTTTGGCATGTGTGAGACCCCAGTGTTATTGTGAAATTAATCAAACCATGAAGAAGACAGGATACGTAATTCCCCCATAAGTTCGGATACCCAAAACACAGTTAGAATTAAAACCGATTTAAAAGCCATTGTCTTTTTGGAGTTTAGGCCTGCCCGCCATTGCCGTTCGCACTCTATTTTGAGATTGGTCGATGTTACTATCCCCCTGTATTTGGGAACGAATCTTCTAATGGTTAGGCGAGGCAGGCGGGCGTAAGCCTTTTATAAAATCCCCCCGAACTTCTTGAGAAGTTACGGGGATATCACCTAAATCACTATCTAATCTGGAAAATTTGGTGAGAGATCCGCATCCTCCTTTCCGAGAACCTGGGCTTGGTTCTAACGTTGGCCATTACAGTTGTTTTCTTACTCATAATCTTAATCGTAATCATAATCGAAGAGCCCTGGAATAGGTTAAAAGGAGTATGATTATGATTAAGATTATGAACTATCGAAAGTATTCTTGGGTGATCCTATCAAGTGGGCGAAGTTAGAACCAAGCCCGAGAACCTGATGGTTCCAACGTCGGCATTCGAGCTTTCTTCGCCGAGCTAACGGAATTTCTTCTTAACAGGAACAACGTTAATCCGCAAGGGATTTAGTGCAGGATGTAAATAGGAAACCACCACGACAATCCCTATCAAAACCGCCCTGCGGCTGGCACAGTATATCTAGGAGTGTATCATGGCAAAAACCGTAGCAACCCGATACGATGTCGCAGAACATCTTCGTACCCCGGAATAAATGGCTGCTTATCTTGAAGCTTGTCTTGAGGAGGCAAACGGTGATGCCGCCTTTATTGCGAAAGCTTTATGGAATTGGGGTCACATCTCGATTAGTGTATTACGTTGACAGTTTTTCATGCTG
>CAYOWC010000336.1:0-5205 GCA_964407525.1 uncultured Desulfobacteraceae bacterium
GCCCTGTCTCCGGATTTTTCTCCACAAACATCCTGAGCCATTCATCTTCAGAATAAGGGTTGAAATCTTTCACCCCGAGCCGTTCTGCCAGGTCGGTTATAATATCAAAATCAGACTTGCACTCGCCCAGTGGTTCGATGGCGCGGTTCACAAACGTGTAGTAGGGGCCCGAGGGCCACGGACGGGTCAGGTCGCTCCTTTCGGCCGCACTGGTTACCGGCAGGACCAGGTCGGCGTACTTGGCCTGTGGGGTCATGAACAGCTCGTTGACGGCAAAAAACTCAAGCTTTTTAAGGGCTCGCGCTGCCTTGTTGCTGTTCCCTGTCTGATTCAGGTAGTTGTTGCACATGGACCACATCATTCTGATGTCCGATGGATACCCTCCCTCTTTGCCCTTGAGGATGGCGTCAAAGATCTTGTTTATGTGTACCCGTTTTGCCACCCTGACGCCGATGTCGAGGGTGCCCTTCACTTTAGGCCCATCCAGTTCAAAAGGGTTTTTCCCCGGAGGTATGGCAGACATGCGAAACATATGTCCCACCGGGATGCCCATCAGACCGCCCCCTGCACTGCCGCCCCGCCGGCCCACGTTTCCGGTCATGGCACACAATGTCATTGCGCACCGGTTATACTGCTCGCCCATGGCACTCCTGGCCGGGCCCTGGCAGTCCATCAGCGCCGCCGGACGGGTGGTAGCGTAGTCTCGGGCCAGCCGCTCAATAGTAGATGCGTTTACACCCGAAATTTCGGCAGCCCAGGCGGGGGTCTTTTCGACCCCGTCCTCCAGGCCCATGACATACTGTTCGAATTTGTCGAATCCTGTTGTGTATTTATCGAGAAAGGTCTGATCGTGGAGATTCTCCCGGATCATAACGTTGGCCATTGCCGCCATCATAGCTGTATCCGTGCCGGGAAAGATGGGAATCCATTCATCAGCTACCGTTGCCGCAGTATCGTGGTACCTCGGATCTATTGAGATGATCCTGGCGCCGTTCTCTTTGGCCTTGATCAGATGATACATGGTATTGGTGCCGGAAATCATCCGGGCAGGGTCCCAGCCCCAGAGGATTATCAATTTTGAGTGGAGCATGTCTTCCCTGCTGTGACCGACCATGACCGAGCCGTATTGGACGAGTGAGGCCCAGACCGCTCCCTCGGAAGAAATGTTTCCGTAATGGGTTACATACCCTCCGAATTGGGCCAGAAGTCGAGAAGCAGCAAACCCCGGGTTATGAAGACTGGCTAAGTAACCACCGCCGGTAGCAAGAAAGATTCCCTCGTTCCCGTAGGTCTCCTTGACCCTTATTAACTCACCGGCTAACATGTCATAGGCCTCGTCCCAGGAAATCCGTTCGAACTTCCCCTCACCCCTGGCGCCCGTCCTTTTTTGGGGAACCATGAGCCGTTCCGGGTGGTGGACCATCTGGCGGTAGGCCCGGCACCTGAGGCAGGTTCTGAGTTGACCGGGCTCGGAGAAGTCGTCGCCTTCGACCCGGATGATTGTGTTATCTTTAACGTGCAGCCTGAGAGGGCATCTGCCACCGCAGTCGAAGGTGGATGTGGTCCGGACGATTCTCACCGCCCCGCCGTTGATATTCGGGCCGGGTTTTTCGATCAGATTGTTTTCCATTGTCTTCTCCAATACAGAATTGTTGAGCCTCTTTTATAGATGGAATAATAGTAAAATCCGAATATTTTGTCGAGACTATTTGAACTTTTTGGATTTGGTATGAAAGGGGTGGTGAGGATAGAGCCTCTGATCAACTCAAGGCATTAAAGCAGCTGTTAAGCGATCTGAAAGCGGGCAAGACCCCTAATGCTTGATTTATCATCCCGGACAGGATAATTTGTGGTTACACTTTGACATATCTTGGGAATTTTCGGAAGGAGAACCAGTTGAATCCATTCACCGGAAGGCTTTTGGGATATATTTGTCTCAGCCTCTTTCTTGCTTTTGTTGCCGGTCCTTATACCGCAGAGAAGGAGGTTTCGAAGACCGAGCCGGCTGTTTATCTATCGGCTGTGGCGTTGAGCAACTCAGCACAAAGAGCTGCCTGTTCAGAAGGGTTGAAAAGTGTCAGTGAAGAGGACCTGAAGCCTTTTCCCCAGATAAGAAAGGCCGTATCGTTTCTGAGTCATTCTCTTTTAGAGACCAACCAGGTGAGTCTTTACGGCGGGAATCTGGAGGCTTTTATCAAACGGAAGCTGGGCCGATCTCAAAGAGCGTTCTGTTTTGAGTACGGCGGAAAAACTTTTAAACTTGTCTGGTTGATCATCCGGGATATGGGAACATTATATCTGGTTGGCCTGAGTGAACCGCCTCCTGTTCCTTCCCTTGCCGAATCAAAACTTTCTGAATACCCCGGGATGGCGTTCTATTTTAAGAATCTGGAGGAGACGGCACAATCGCTAAAAGACCCCGAACCGAAAAAAGAGGCAGTGCCGCCCAGTTCCCGGTCCGGTGAAAGTATGAAGACTATTGATGACGCAATGAGGCGTTTCAAACAAATACAACGTCAGGTAGAGAGACAGAGTATGGCCCCCTCAGCTGTCAAAAGGGGCGTCTTTTACAAAAAGGAACGTACAGCGTTGGGCTGGGATGAGTGGGTCAGTCTGAACAGGGCTTTGGGCACACGTGAAGAAAATGCCGTTTTTCGAATAGGAGATTATCTGATTATTGGCGCGTCAGAGACTATTCCTGAAAATGTCACCATAGATATCGGATGGTTTAGAGTTGGAAGATATCTCTTTGCTGCGGTTTTTCTAGGTTTTGGACTTTTTTCCATGAGGGGAGTTTACAGAAAGCGTCCCGGTATAAACCTCAATCCCGGATGGACTGCTATTATTGGAGATGGAATCTTCATCCTGTTCATCGGTTTTGGGGCCTATTGTTTGGTTGAATATTTAATGGGTAAATGTTTTGGCATGACTTCTTTCCTGGGTGATGAGGCAGTGCTGGGAATCTGTTCTATTGGATATTTACCCGTAGCGGCCTTTTGTGCCCTGTTTTCCGCCAATCAGTTCAGCCAGAGTGTCGAGGTCGCAGAAGATGGTCTTATCCTCCACTATCCGGGTGGGGCTACGGTGTTAACCTGGGAGGATATCCAGGGATTTGATTTGAAGGATAGTCACACGGTTGTGGGTCGCGGAGGGACAATGATACCCCGGAAGGTACAAACCAAGCTGACCATTAAGACCGCCGACGGCATTTCGAGCCTGGTTGAACCTGGATTTAAGGCGACCAAGCGAAAACTGATCCGCACGATTATGGACAAGGCTCCCGAGCGACTTCAACCGGATCTGGAGAAGGTGAGCGAGGCGTGGTAGAATGCTACACCCTAAAGGGTCAACGTCGTGGCCTGGGTCAAGGCAAAACAATCCATGTTGATGTGTTTGTCCTCGTTTAGGGACTTGCATTCCTGGACGATCATATCCTGGTCTTCGTCGTTGCGGTTCTGGTTGTGATGGAAGAGACCTAATGCCTTCACATGGGCTTCCTGAGCCACGCGCAGGGCGTCCGGATAGGTGGAGTGCCCCCAGCCTTTCGTAATGTGATATTCGTCCCGTGTAAATTCCGCATCGTGAATGAGCAGGTCTGCATCCTTTGAAAATTCGACATATTCTTCAACAGGACGTCCGTTTCGATGCTTGCTCCCCAGTTCATTGTCCGTCAGAAATACGAACGATTTTCCTTCCTCCACGAATTTGTATCCCATTCCGCCATTGGGATGATTGAGATTGATGGGAAAGATTTCGATGGAGTCGATTTTATAGCCGAGTCGGCACTCAACATCGTAATCAATGGTGGCCAGAAGGGCATCAAACTGTATGGGAAACAGTGGGGCGCTCATGGCTTTGCTGAGCAGTTTCTGAATATTTCCCTGGGTGCTGGGGCAGCCCATCAGGTGAATGATTGCTTCATTATGGTAGATGGGTTTAAAAAAGGGAAACCCCAGAATGTGGTCCAGATGGGAGTGGGTGAAAATGAGATGGTAGTGAAATCTTTTTTCATCAAGAAGGTGGTTTCCCAAGCGCCGAATTCCCGACCCGGCGTCCACAATAATGATTTCATCATTTTTACTGCGGATTTCAATGCAAGTGGTGTCGCCCCCGTATTTGATGTATTCTCGGCCTGAAACGGGAATAGATCCCCTTGCCCCAAAACATCTGATTTGCATGATCAGACTCCTTATTGAACCTCATTCTTTGTCTG
Source organism: uncultured Desulfobacteraceae bacterium (assembly GCA_964407525.1). Classification (GTDB taxonomy): domain Bacteria; phylum Desulfobacterota; class DSM-4660; order Desulfatiglandales; family Desulfatiglandaceae; genus DUZB01. The sequence goes on from CAYOWC010000336.1 coordinate 4,214, forward strand.
TTGGCGTTGTTCTGAACCGGGGTGAGCCCTTAGCAAGGAATAGACATGCACCGGTTTTTCGATGCCTTTCAAGATGGCGGTTCCTTTGTCGAATACAGGCCACAGACCATTAATGAGTTTCCGGGTTTCCTCCGCGATGAGGATATCGCCCCCTCTGGCGTGACCGGCCAGGCGGGCAGCCAGATTGGTCACGTTTCCGCTGGCCGTATAGGTCATTCGGGTGTCGATGGATCCCTTAAACCTTGTCATACCCAGCAGGGCCGTGCCGCAGTGAATTCCCATGTTGACCTTCAACGGGTCCATATGGGACGGCAATTCCCGGTTGCACGCCAGGCTTTGCTGGTGAATGTCAAAGGCGGCCTTGATGGAATTTATAGCATTGGTTTTGATGTCATCCTCTTTAAAGATGATCATCAGGCCGTCTCCGGCGGTTTCATTGATGTCCCCTTTGGATCGATGGATGGGATCCACAAACCTGGAAAACAGCCTTTCAACAACCTGATTTACTTCCTGTTCCGGCAGTTTGGTGCTGAGCCGGGTGTAGCCTTCAAGGTCAAGAAAAAGAACGCTAACCTCTTTTTCCGCCTTTTCCTGTCCCAGAAGCGCTGGATCATTTTCAGCCATTTTGAGAACCGATTGGGGGACAAAGGGGGAAATATGACTCAGCATTTTGCCGATGCGCAGTTTTTCCTCTGTCATTTCCCAGTGCTTTTTGGCGTGCAGTACCACGTTACGGGCTGTTTTCGCAAAGTCCTCGATCAAAAAGAAATCCTTGGGTGTAAAACGGGTTCCCGGTTTTCCCACCACGCTCACCACCAGCAACACTTCATCCCCCATGAATGCCGGTACCGCAGCCTCCGGCCCCACACGAACCATGGCGCCGTTTTGCCTTTCGATGGGATCGCTCTCGGGAACTACCACCATCCGCCTCTTTTCCAATGCTTTTTTTATGACCGGGCGACTTCTTTTGCAGGATAAACAGTTCACCGGCC
>CAYOWC010000337.1:0-1497 GCA_964407525.1 uncultured Desulfobacteraceae bacterium
ATTTTTTTTTCGGCCATGAGGTCTATCCATTCCTGGGAACTCTCCATATCATTGGCACCGTCCCCTGAATAGGTCTGCGTCCCCCATTCCGTAACGAAAATGGGAAGATAGTTGGATACATTTCTGATCTTTTCAAGGTAGTCTGACTTGTGCGAGGCCGCATAGAAATGGAAAGCGTACATCACATTATGGCCATTCGTTCCGCTTAAAGCATTGTTAACAATCTCCATGGGATCCCGTCCCTCAGAAATGCCGAAGGAAGACCAGGCCGGAGTTCCAACAATAATTATTCCGTCAGGATCGTTCGCCCGGATGATCGGTATCAGATCTTCCGCATAGGTTTTGACCCGACTCCAATCAACACCGTTGGGTTCATTACACAATTCGTACAGAACATGTCCTTTTTTGCCATGTTTTTCTGACATGTAAGTAAAGAATTCCCTGGCGTGTACGATGTTGTCCCAGGGATCACCCGGATTCAGGGTATGCCAGTCGAGAATAACGTACATTCCCCTTTCAAAGGCTTCGTCCACGATGGTATCAATCATCGTTTTGTACCCTGTTGGGTCTGTTTTATAGCCACCTTCATCAACATACATGGCAGCTCTGAAAACCCCTGATTCCCAATCGTACGCAAGAGCATCTAATGAGGCCTCGTTAATACAGTCATTCCAGCCAAACCACTGAAGTCCATGACTGCTCATGCCTCTCAACTGAATGGGCTGTCCAACCGCATCGCAGAGCTGATTGGCGACCACTTTAAGCCTACCGTATTCCGCTATGGGCGCTATCTGCGAAAAGATGTTTGAGGTGAATGCAAAAGTGACGAAAACTACGATAAAAATTGTTCGGTAGACAAATCTCCGTTTCATGTCTGCCTCCTTTTGATGATCTATGAACTCCATGAAAATTGCCTGGGCTGAAAATCATCAGCCATGTAAACCACGTCTTCCACCCAAACAGAACAGCAATTACCATGCCCTAAAGAGATTGGAACCTCTGTTCAATGTGTAAAAGATAGGTAACGCTTTAATATTTGGGCTGAATTTTCAAGATCCATCAAGGTCTTGGGATAGGAAATGCATACGTAAAATATTTCTCAGTGAGTCAAAGTGAGCTCTCAGTGAGTGACAAAACAATAGGAGTTTCTCTTTTTGGGCGGAATTCAAACAGGGGACAGGAAGAAATAGATGACTATGGTTTATCAGCGATTGTGATTCACTCCCGGGGGGCGGTTTTCAGACGGGCTCTCCATTCGTTCTTGAAATAATCAACAATAAGATAATCATTCTCGTAAATCTCATGTTTGTTTAAAGCCCTATTTTTTGCCTCTACTCCTATGAGCCGAATCAGAATCTCACGGTGGGTTTCAAAAGAAGACAACGGTTTTTTCCCTTTCCGATCCCAGAGGATAGTGGACATTTCTTTTCTTTTCAAACTATTGTCCGGATGCAAAACAAGGAACAGAAGTACTTTGTAACAGTGGATTTTTCCAGC
>CAYOWC010000337.1:1597-5199 GCA_964407525.1 uncultured Desulfobacteraceae bacterium
TTACCGGCCCGGAAGACAAATTCTTTTCGGGAAAATTTTCGTACCACGCAAGATAGTCCTCCCCTCTTTCCCTTACTTTGTTGATCGCCTGTGTCCAGGTCATCAGTCTATTTTCATGAAGGAGCTCATTGGCTAGAAAAAGCAGCGACTGCAGTTCCCCCACGTTTGCTTCCCAGTCTGTCTTCAGGTATCGCAAGTGTCGCAAAGCAGGAATGGTCAGCGGCCTCCCTTCCGGCCGGCTGTTCTTCCAAACGGATATGGCAATCTGCGGAATGTCTTTGGGACGTGCGGATATGGGTGGAGATTGAATAATCCTTTGAAAACGAAACAGGAAATCTTCTCTCAAATATCCGGATTTGATCATGTCTCTGATCGGCTTGTTGAGCGTAAACATAAGCCAGGTTTCAGCAGATTCGCTCAACGGTTTTTTCATGGGCCGCGCTCCCACACGCCGGTATGAAGGAGGATCGGAAATCAAGCAACGGAGAAATGCCCCCTGTAGTCCTTTAGGATCTTCGGCGGCATCGATATCATCAACGAGCAAGGCGCCTTTACCGGCACTCTCCATAAGCCCCATGGCCCCATGGCTATCGCTGCTGGTAAACGCCCCCGGCCAGTATCCGAATATTTCGCTGAGCAAAAGACTTTGGGTAAACGTTCCACAGGCTACAGCAATGAACTTCCCTTTTTCCAACCCGGAAACATCGTAGAGAGCGTTTGCAATCAGTTCTTTTCCTGTTCGGCTCTCGCCGATAATCAGTACGGGATGGTGTGTTTTCCTACTCTCCGGTTTTTTCCCATAGTCAACTATTTTCCTCCGTACCTCATGGGTAACACGGCTGAATCCCCTCATCCCCTTTGTTTTCTGAAAAAGAAAAATCCGCTCGAGAACCGGTTCCTGCGACTGATCATGCCAGGGCACAGCGTGCAGTTCATGCTTGCCGGCATATTTCATCCCACCCTTGTCGGTCACAAAAATAAGGAAGGCGTCGTCTTTCAAGTCTTGAAAATGGCTCTCCGGCCCGGAATGAGAGCATAAATTTTCCATTCCACTTTTTGAAGTAAGAATAATGGCTGGAGATTCGCGTGCGAACAATAAAAATTCAAGCAGACCGTGTAATTTGAGCTGTACCGTTTCACTCCTGTCAAGTTCACCAAAGTATATACTGTTGTCGGAAATGTGGAATTCTTCCTGAATGCCCGCTCTACACACAACATCATCGGTTATCAGGACAAGCCGCAGTCGCTCATCACAGTTCGATCCGGAATCCTGGATTTTTCTAATGTGTTTCTTCACATAGAGGCGTAGCCACTTGCTTGCAGCAACAGGAATTTTCCCATCACCGAAGAGTAGAAAGATATCCGCTGAAATTGGGGAGGAATCGTAATTCATATGAGCGTAGCCTCTGACCGGGAAAGATGGTCAGTCTGATCGAGAAAGAAACTTCTAAAATAAGGTTTCAGGTGTCGGGTGTCAGTGTTCAGAACATCCAGTTTCAAATTTCAAATTTCCAGTTTCACACGAGCGCCACCTTCCCGTTTTAAAACGGGACCAGATCGAGAAAGGAACTTCTTAAAAAAAGTCTCGCGCAGAGACGCCCCAGTTAAATACGCTGCGCTGTCCTTCGGAATTTAACGGGGTAAACAAAGAACGCAAAGATTTTGTTTCGGAGAATGTTTTCGATAGCGCGTGACTGCTTACTGCCTACTACCTACTACTTACTGCCTACTGCTTACTGCTTACTTCTTACTGCCCGTGGTACACTCCCTCTTCTTCCAATCTTGAAAAAAAACCTTTCAAGGCCGTCTCAAGGTTTGTCTCCGCCTTCCAGTATGTTCGCACGACCCTATCGTCGCTGAGGAACCTATTAGCATCGTGGGCAGGGAACATTTCATAAAGTTCCAGTTCACCGTCAAAATGGGACCAAACAATGACATATGGATGAAAGAGGTTCGGTTCTTTGTTGTGAAACCCGGGTATATTTCGGAGGGCTTCAAGCCCATTGATCCCTCGACCCAGGTTCAGATCCAGAATGACAATATCGGCAGGTCTCGACTTTTGTTCTTCGGTAAGCTCCCCACTGCCATCCCATTCAACCATATGAAGCTCCAGTTTGGAATCAAAGGCAGTACGCCCAACCACTTTTTTTGCCGTTTCCCTATACTGTTTTTCGTCTTCAACGATCCAGACAACTGGCATGCCGGCACTCCTTTTTACAGCGGTTCATGGTTCACGCTTCACGGTTTACAGTTCGGGCAGGATTAAACCCCTGAACCCATGAACCTCTGAACCGTGAATCTGTGCCCCCCTTCATCCTTTGATCGGTGCAGGCAGATAAATAACTGCGCATTTTTCAGAAGCATTGTCCTCCCCGTCTATTTCAGTTTCTTTTATTATTGGAATCCGGCCATAAGCTGTTTTTAATTGTTCACACATATGGTCGAATACCTTTTTGGGTAAGGGCCCGAAAGCTTGAGCCTGGATAGAAGGTTTATCCGAATGAGGGGAATAGATCGCGATTCCATTATTTTTTCCTTTCCCGCGCCATAATTTTATTTTTATAAAATCGGATTCATAAAGGTCATTTTTCATACAATTATAAAACCAGTCCTGGAGTATGGCAACAAAAACATAGGGCATGCGGGAGATCTTCAAATGATCGAGACTGTCTTCAAAAACCGGTCTCCCCGGCCGGTCCTCTGCGGATGGATGGGCTACCCTGTATTGGCTGGCGGCATTTTCCCAGGCCTCCTCGACCAACATGGAAACCAAAAAACTCCGATGCCCGGAATGTTCCAGGTCCTTCCGTATGTTTTCCTCCAGGCTCAGTGTTCTGGTTCTCAAATCATGGAGATATTCCGAGAAATCCCTACAGTCGTTTTCAGAGGTCTGATGACAGTCGCTCACAAAAGCCCCGGCGCGGGAAATTAATACATAGTCACGTCTCCTGAGAGAATCCACAGCGATCCGCAACAACCTGTCCCGCCAGGCTATTTTCCTGCTGTGCAAGTACAAACCCAGAAATGCGAGGGCCAGGATAAACGTAATCGCCGGCCATAATTTCTTGGCCAGCACCCAGAGTGAAGCCGGCCAGTATATGCGTGAATTTATCATCAACTCCGTCTTTCCGGCATATTTCCGAACCCGCTCGGTGTTTCCTTCTCCGATTCGACGCCAGAGTATCTGCATGGCTTCTAAAATTTCGATGGATTCCATCCTGGTAGGCCATTCGGGGGTACAGGCGTATTCCTGCCCTTTTTCCATGGCCTTTTGAATCAACCCAATGGCGTTTCTCGCTCCCTTGCAGGAAGGGCCGCCCAGCATGTCAAGCAATACCCCAAGCCCGAAATCACGGTTTTGTGCGGGCAAATATCCATTTTCAGCAGCAATTGCAGTATGTTTACCATCAGAAGCCAGAAAGTTCACCAATTTAAAAGCCAACCGTTTTTCTCTGGTACCATTCACCACCATCAAATCCGTTCCACCCTTGAACATAGCCGGCAGAAGCGCCATGCCTGCACAATCCCAGAAGGCTTCCGGAGAAGAGGACACGTATTGCATGAAATGTTGTCGCCATCGAGATATGAATGCCGCTGGTTGG
>CAYOWC010000338.1:0-5178 GCA_964407525.1 uncultured Desulfobacteraceae bacterium
ATATAATCACAAATATGGACACATCAAAAAGCGTTACACTATTTGCATCTTATCAAATGATGAAATAACCCAAAATCTAGCCAGAACTCGGTTCAAGGGTGATTGGTAGGGGGGGGATAAACCATGGCGTTAGATGAACTTCCGCGAACTGTTGATGAAGCATTGCAGCACCTTATTAAGGAATTACCGCTTAATGTCAAAACCAAAATTGCCAAAATGGATAAATCTGACCTTAACGTCTTACATATGACCATGGGACCGCACATCAGAGATGAATTTGAATTATGGAAAGGAAACGATGAGCTATTGGAATCCTGCCGGATTTTGGGCGGTAAAGATCAACTCCACATGGACGCTGTTTCTGGAATGATCATCAATTTACTGTGGGCCAGGTTGAGACGAACACACACCGTGAGAGTTGTAAAATGATCGTCCCTATGCAGCAAACTTGATAAAGGGGTAGAGGTAAGATGCCCCTGTTTTTTTTCATGAATAATAGATGTTTGGATCAAACGACGATATTTTTTCTTCTGCAGATTGCAAAATACCCTGCCCCTATCAAAAGCAGCGATAAGCCGATTAATCCCCATTCGTTTAAAGTCGGAACTGAAATTACTGGAAGCTGCGTACTGACGGTATTACCGAACGGTTCGCCGCCTTCAAGAACTGGAGCATTCCGGCAAGCAGGAATCGAGTTACCGCAATTTGGCAAGTCCGTTCCGGACTTTACTCATCGATTATAGCAACGGCACGCGTCCAGCCGGCTGATGCTTTTTTTATTTTCACGGGAAAACAGACAATGTGGAAACCGTTCGCAGGAAGGGATTCCAGATTGTGCAGTTTTTCCAGGTGGCAGTAACCGATTTCACGACCGGCCTTGTGCCCTTCCCAGATAATATCTGGATTATGTGTTTCTGCAAACTTTTGGGCCGTGTATAGAAAAGGGGCGTCCCAGGACCAGGCATCTGTTCCGGTTACGTGTACTCCCTGTTTCAACAGGTATAGAGTGGCCTCCCGGCCCATGCCGCAACCTGCTACAACATAGTCATTTTGCCTAAAAGCAGAACCGGCCCGTGTATTCACCACGACAATATCGTAGGGTTCAATCTTGTGACCGATCCGGTTCAACTCCGCTTCGACATCAGCAGCGGTTGCTACATAACCATCCTCGAAATGTCGGAAGTCGAGCTTGACACCCGGGCGGAAACACCAGTCCAGAGGCACTTCATCAATTGTGATCGCTCGTTCACCGCGGTTCATGGTGGTTGCAAAGTGATAAGGAGCATCCAGGTGCGTTCCGTTATGGGTGATTAACTCGATCTTCTCAATCGCCCATCCCTCGCCGTCGGGCAGGTCTTCCGGTTTTAATCCCGGGAAAAAACTGCAGACCTGTTCGGCTGTCATTTTGTGATCCATATACGTGATTTTCGGTCGAAAAGGTTCAGGGTCAGAGATTGTGTCGTTATCCAGAGGAATAGAAATATCGATCAGTTTTCTGGCCATAATCAGAGTCCTTTCATGTTTTGATACCATGCATATATGTATTGAGAATTTTGGTGCGGTACGGATCTTATGGCGAATACCCGGGGTAAGTAATGCGGCTCTGAGTCAACCCTTGTCTGACCAGGGCCATTAACATTGCCACACCGCACTTGGTTGGATTAATTACTGGTATCGAAAGTCCGTTAACGAGCAGGCGTTGCCTCAAAGAATGGAGGTCTTTGGTTTTCAATTACGTTCATATCGGTTTTTCTCCTTATGGAAAAATTGATTATAATGTCGTAGTTGTCACATCCTGATTTTGCAGGCTCACTATTGTTTTGTTATTGTATGAACTACAGGAACAAAATCTTTTGCCCCGAAAAGAGATTCATAAGTGTATTCGTCAATATTATCCTTCGTAATAACCGGAATAACCGGACCAGAGCGAAACGGGAAATCTTTTCCAGCCCGTTCACCGTTAAGAAGCCTCACCATCATGTCCAACGCCATTATGCATTGGATTATAGTCTGATCAGATGGCGAGGCAATTATATTCCCTTTCTCTATTTGTTCATAGGCAGTACTTGTAATATATGTTGAAACAATTTTGGCTTTGGGATGCTTTTCTCTATTCCCACTCAGATATCTCACAGCTTCAACCGCTCCCACAGCGCAGCCGACGATATAATCAATATTAGAATTTTTCGGCTCATCCAAACAATGTTTCAGGCGCATTAATTGAACATCAGGACGGGTATCCCCATAAGACGGTTCAAGAACGGTAATTTTCTGACCCGTTTTTTTATGTTCCGACACAGCAGACATAAATCCCTCGTAAGTATCCGGAGCCCAGCCCGATTTCCGTGGACCAGGGAAGAAAGCAATCCTGATATCTTTACCTCCAGAGTCTTTTGCAATAAATTCGCCCGCTTTGTATCCCATTTTAAAAAAGGACACAAGAGCCTTTGCATTTATCGCAGGTGCGGTAATGTCATTGATCAGCTCAATGACCGGCACTCCCAAATCAGTCACTTCTGCTACAAATCTTTCCATTTTTGTGTAATCAACAGAAGCAAGGATAATTCCATCTACCTTTGTCTCCGTTGCAAGTGACATAAGCTGTTCTCTCTGATCGCCGAATCTGCTATATGCTCCTGCCGTATGCAGCGTTATTTGTACTCCTAACTCTTTTGCATGGGTGACAATTCCAAAATTTGCAGCAATCCAGTAAGAGTCTTTCAGATGTGGAAACAATACACCTATATGATAGTTCCTTTTTGGTTTCGGTGTAATCCATTTTTCGGTCACAGGGCCTTCGAGGTTTTCTGACGGAAATCCAGCCTTTTTTTTACTTGCGTCATATTTGCCGTAATAGCTGTTTACGATTATTCCATTTGCATCCGCCATTGATGCAGACAGAAAGCATAATGCCAATGGGCAGATACAAAAGGAAATTATGGTCTTTTTGATATTCATAGTTTTATCCCTAATTACGTACTGAGGATCGCACCGAAACAACGACTTTATAGAAAACCGTGATAATCAGCGCTCCCACAGCGTAAATGCCTAAAGAGATAATCAGTTCGACCCGTGTTGGAGGATATTCCATGATTGTTCCGAAGACGTTCGGGATGAAAGCCGCCGGGACGAGAATAAACCCTTTGTCGATCCATAATCCGATGAGAGCAACGGCAGAAGCCAGGAGAAGACGGCGGCGACTGGACCTTGCTCCCGGCAGGGCCAGGAGTATGATAGCGCCTAATATGGCCAGGTTCATGATCCAGTACCAGGGCGCTAGGGCGTTGTTGCCGTTTATGCCGAAGAACAGGTACCGAAAGGTCTCGGTGTATTCAGGAATATGGGAATAAAATGTGGTAAAATATTCTACGCCTAAGAAGAAGGCATCGATGATCAGGGAATAGAGCAGGATGGTTGTAAGTTTCTGCAGGACTTTTTCTCCGGGATCAAAAGAGGTGAGGGTTTTCAGAAGGGCGGAAAGGAGAATGAGGAGAGCGGAACCTGCGGCAAATGCTGTAACTAAAAAACGGGGGGCCATGACGGCTGTCATCCAGAAGCCGCGCCCGGGTGTCCCGGCGTAGATAAAGGCGGTAACCGTGTGCATGAGGGCTGCCCAGGGTATGGAAATATAGATGAGTGCCTTTGCCCACCATGGTGGAGGAACTTCTCTTTTTTCAGCGCCAAGTACGGCCCACCCTGCAATCAGGTTGATCAGAATGAAGCCTGGAATAAAGATCGTGTCATAGAACAGCATAGACCCGGGGGTGGGATTGAGGGGCACATTAAAGATGCGCATGGGCATGCCCAGATCTGAAAAAATAAAGGCCAGGCTCATGACGAGGGTTCCCACAGCGAGAAACTGCGCCAGGCAGGCAATCCGGCCGAAGGCCTTGAAATTATGCACATAGAGGGGGAGGACCACAATCAAAACGGATGCGGCTACACCCACAAGAAAGGTGAATTGGGAAATGTAAAAACCCCAGGAAACATCCCGACTCATGCCGGTCACCCAGAGCCCCTGTCGGAGCTGATACAGATAAACGAGCACGCATGCCCCGATAATTCCAAGGAGAATCAGGATCCATGCCCAGTAGCTTTTTCCTCCATGTAATGCCTTTTCAATCATTGTTTTGCTCTATATAATAACCCAAAAGATGCAATTAGCAGTTAGCCGTTAGGTATTACTTAAAAGGTGCAATTAGCGGTTAGCCGTTATCTATTAGCCGCACAAAATAAGTAACTTACGGCGCAATAGGTTAGCATCAAAAAGTGAGAATCCCAACATGGAAAAAAATGATTCAAATGCTTGATATCTTTAAGCTAACGGCTAATAGCTAAAAGCTAATTGCAGCTTTTAGGTATTAGCCAAAAGCTGATTGCTGATTTCACACAATATAAAAAACCGAAGGACGGGTGCCCAAAGAAGGCTTTCGTCGCACATGCGGTTTTTCGTCCAGCAGCCTGGATATTTCCGAAGTGGGATCTTCGAGATCCCCGAATATGAGCGCCTTGTTTTTGCAGGCTTCTACACATGCGGGTGTGCCTCCGACGACCAGGATCTCCTGGCAGAAGTTACATTTCTCCACTACTCCCCTGCGTCTCGTGGGATACGCAGGATTGATCTTTTTGATGTAGGGTCGCGGATCCCTGAAATTAAAGCTGCGTGAACCGTAGGGGCATGCCGCCATGCAGAAGCGGCATCCGATGCATCGGTGGTAGTCTATCATGACGATTCCGTCTGTTTTCCGTTTGAAAGTGGCCTGGGTGGGACAGGCCCGGACGCATGGCGGATCATCACAGTGGTTACACAGGAGCAGGAATTTCTGCGTCTTCAGTCTCTTTGAAATCCTGCTGTGGGTCCGTTCAGGAAATGCGTTCTTGTAGGGTTTTTCAAAGAGCCACATGACTTCGTGTTCCGCTTTTGGAATAGAGGGGACATTGTGCGCTTCATGGCAGGCGGCTATGCACTCCTCCTTGCAGTTTCCATTGCAGCGCCTCATATCAACCGCCATGCCCCATCTCTTGGCCGTGCGGGCACGTGGTCCGGGGGACATGGTCCCCATCTGGAAGGGCAGGGCACTGGAAGTCCCACAGACAGTGGCGGCAACCGTGATGGATGCAGCGCTAAGAAATTGTCGTCTCTTTATCATTCTTATGGGCTCGTGCTAAACTTTATCA
>CAYOWC010000339.1:0-5112 GCA_964407525.1 uncultured Desulfobacteraceae bacterium
AAGAATTGATGGAGCTTTCAGATTCCTACGAGCTAAAGGCATCGGAATCCGGAATGACTCTGGTGCTTGAAAATGACGAGGAACTCCCGATTATTATGCTGGATACCAGTCAGTTGCGCAGGGTTTTCACCAATCTTTTAGACAACGCCATTAAATTTTCAAAGGGAAAGGGAACCATCACCATCTCAACCCATGAAACTGCTGAAGAGGTTGTGATCAAGGTGAAAGACGAAGGGATGGGCATAGAACGGGATGAATTACCGTATATTTTTGATAGTTTTCGTCGAGGCAGAGATGCAGAGAAAAAAGAGGGTTTCGGTTTGGGACTGGCGGCGGTAAAGGCCATTGTGGAGGGGCATGGGGGACGTGTCGTTGTTGAGAGTGAACCGGGGAAAGGATCCGTTTTCACCGTGGTTTTGCCAAAGGCAAGGCATTGGGAAGAAGAGTCAAAATAGAATGATGGGACAAAATTGCCGTGAATCGGTTGAGCTGAAGATTATAAACTTAGCTTTCTGAAGCAGGCTCTAAGGATGTCCACCCCCCTCCGAGCGCCTTGTACAGCCTGATGAGATTGGAGGTCACGGCTCCTTTACTCTGTGCCAACTGATCCTGAAGAGACAGCAATGCGCGCTGCGCGTCCAGCACAGCTTGAAAATCAATAAGACCTGAGGTGTATTGATTTTGAGCAAGCTCGACGGCACGCTGGGCAGCCCGCGATGCTTCCGCCAGTGACTGACGCCTGGTCTGTTCTTTGGCGTAAGCGGTAAGCGCATTTTCGATGTCCTCCAACGCCGTGAGCAGCGAGGCCTCATAACTGAGCAATGCCTGTTCCTGCAGTGCGCTCTGCACCTTGATATTCTGGCGTATGCGCCCCCCATCAAAAATATTCCATTGGAACGACGGTCCTATCCCGTATGCCCGGTTTCCTGTCGAGAACAAGTTGCCGAGCGACAAGGCTTCGAGACCGATCGAGCCGGTCAGCATGAATTTGGGATAGAGTTCTGCGGTGGCAACGCCAACCTGGGCCGACTGTGCGGCAAGTTCGCTTTCGGCTTTGCGGACATCGGGGCGGCGCCGTAGAACTTCCGCCGGCACCCCTACGGCGACATCAAGGGGTGTTATCGGAATGTCTTTGCGTTCAGTCAATTCATCTTTCAGTGTGCCGGGGTTCTGTCCCAGCAGGACGGCGAGCCGGTTCCTGGCCTGTTCAAGCCCGATCTGCAAGGGGGGTATCTTCGACCGGGTCCCCTCCAGATTGTACCTGGCCTGTTCTACATCAAGATCGCTCGTCAGCCCGGATTCATACCGCGCCTGGGTAATTCCATATGTTTCTTCCTGGGCCTTTTGATTTGCCTCCGCTATGGACAACCTGGTCTGAAACGAACGCACCTCAACGTAGTTCAAGGCAACCTCGGCGAGCAGGCTCACCATGACATCGTGCAAACCCTCTTTGCTCGCCTCAAGCGCTGCCTCGGCTGCCTCGACAGAGCGTCGAACACCGCCGAACACATCAAGTTCCCAACCGGCATCAAAGCCTACGGCGTATAAGTCCGTCTCGGTACCGCTGCCGGTTTCTTCACTGCTGCGGACCACATTGACAAGGCCGCCGACGCCGCCGGCGCCGATGGTCGGGAAGCGACGCGCCTGGCTAATGCCGCGGCGAGCTCGGGCCTCACGAACGCGCGCCTGGGCTTGGCGCAGGTCCAGATTGTCAGCAACTGCGCGTTCGATCAAACTCGTTAAGGTGGGATCATTGAGAGTTGACCACCAATTGGCCATATTTTCTGGGTCCATAGCTTCAGCAGACAGTCCACCTGCCAGTGAAGCACTCCACTTTTTTGGCGCCGATACTTCTGGCGGTACATAATCGGGGCCTACAGCGGCGCACCCCGAAAGCAAGAGCCCGAATATGGTAAGGCCGGAAAATACTATTGTTACACGGTTGATAAAATGGCGGGAAATATTTTGTTTTATGACGCTCATAGTGACCACCTTAGTAATATTATTATTCTTGCTGCAGCGCATCAACGGGGTCAAGATGTGCTGTTTCGCTGATTAAACACCTGGTTAAACCAACTCAATCAATACATCACACCGTCACCTCTGTCCTCACACCTGTGTCAAGCTCACGGTTCTGCGAAATAAACCTAAGGCTACTAAAAAGAACACAGCGCCAATGGCAGTTATGGCCAGCAAACTCGACCATACTACGTCTAATCCTGCGCCGCGATAGAGGATGGCCTGGGCTAAGCTGACAAAATGAGTCGACGGCGAAAACTGCATCACTATTTGGAGCCACTCCGGCATGCTGTCCAGGGGCGTAGTGCCGCCTGACAAGAGGTACATGGAGACGAAAACTGGAATCGCCAGCAATCCGAACTGAGGCATGGATCGGGTAAGGGTGGCCAGAAAAATGCCAAGCGAAGTCACCGAAAACAGATACATAACCGTCCCTAACACGAACAAGGATACCGATCCCATGATAGGAACATTGAGCAGCCAATGCACGACGAGGTAAAGTGATAACGTGGCTGCTATGACGATGATTAACCCGTTGGCCCACACCTTGGCGAGCATTATCTCAGCGGGGTGTAAAGGCATGACCAACAAATGTTCTATCGTTCCGTGTTCGCGTTCCCGGGTCACCGCAGCACCGGTGAGGAGAATGGCCAGTATGGTCACATTATTTATAAGTTCCATGACGGCGTTGAACCATGATGATCTTAGATTGGGATTAAATTTTGCCCGAACAACTAAATCAACCGGCAGCGTGAGCATGACGTCCTGTTTTTGCATAAACGCCAGGACTTCCTGGGCAATAATGTTTTGTAGATAAACAGCGCCAATTCCTGCCTGGCTGACAGCGGTGGCATCCACGTTGACCTGGATCGCTGGACTGCGACCGGCCATGGCATCCTTCTGGAAGTCCGGTGGGATATCGATGACAAAAGTGTAACGCCCGGTAGCCATGGCAGCATCGATTTCTTCCACGCCGAGTTTCGCCGGGGCATGGAAATAAGGCTTCAGTAAGGCGGCGCCGATGCGCCTGGATAACGGTGAACGATCCTCATCGACGACTGCGATAGAGGCGTTTTCAATCTCAACGGATCCCCCTGTGGCGACGGTATATATGGCCACTGTGAAAACATAAAGGATAAGGAGCACCATCACCGGATCCGAACGCAAACTGATGAGTTCCTTGATGCCTAAGCGATAAATATTACTGAGTTGCTTTCCCATCTTAACGCTCTTGGTTTCTGAGTAACAGCCTAGCGAGGCCTAGATACACGACAATGAATATCATCAACGCCACATAGTAGATGGATAGATCACCAAACCCCAAAGCTTTCGAAAACGTGCCGACACTGATGTGATCGAAATAGACGCTCGGAAAGCTGTAGCCCATGGCCTTGCCGGTGAGGGACTGAGATGCCACCGGCTTAAGGAATCCCGAAAAATTAACGGCAGGTATAAGGGTGATAATGGCAGCGCCAAAAATCGCCGCCACCTGGGTTTTAACGAAGGTGGAAACCAGCAGGCCGAATCCTGTGGTGGAGATGACATAGAGTATCGCACCTACGGCCAATGCTGAAAAACTCCCCTGCACTGGGACTCGAAATAGAAACAGAGCCAATAACATGAGGCTCAAAAAATTTACCAACGCGATAACTATATATGGAAACTGCTTGCCCAGCAGGAATTCCAAGCCCGTCACCGGAGTGGCGTACAGGTTGGTGATGGAACCCAGCTCTTTTTCCCGCACCACTCCCACCGCGGTTAACATGGCAGGAATCACGGCCAGGATCAACATGATTACGCCGGGCACCATGGCGAATACGCTCTTGAAATCTTGATTGTAGCGGTAGCGGGTCTCGATATCAACCGACAAAGGATAGATCTCTTCACCGAGCTCACGGCGGGCGAGACTTTTAAGATAACTCAGATAAACACCCTGCACGTAGCCACGGCTGGTCTCAGCCCGAAAAGGCATGGCACCGTCCAGCCAAGCTCCGATTTCCGGCTGCCTCCCTTTTTTTAAATCCTTACCGAAATCCGGCGGAATTTCAATCGCCAACCTCAGTTCGCCTCTTCGCAAACGGTGTTCCATCTCGGTAAGATCATTGATTGGCGGTCGTTCTTCAAAATAGCGGGAGCCCTCAAAATTCTCAAGAAAGGTGCGGCTTTCGGGAGTCTGGTCCCGATCCAGGACCGCGTAGGGAAGGTTTTCCACATCAAAAGAAATGCCGTAGCCGAACACGATCATGAGTATAAGCGGACCAAGTAATGCGAAGACAAGACGTATGGGGTCTCGGCGAATCTCTGTGGATTCTCGGCGCACATAGGCCCAAATTCGCCCCAAACTAGAAGGCGGGCCGGACCCATACTTCGCCGGCTCGTTAACGGGTGTTGGCTCAGGGATCGGCGCAGCGTTCCTGTCAGCGTCCTCCGGCGCCTCTCTCCCAACATTTTCCAAATAGGCAATGAAGGCCTCTTCCAGGGTATCGGCACTGCGAGCGCGGACCAACTCAGAAGGAGTACCCTGGGCCAACACCTTACCAGCATGCATGAGCGAGATACGGTCACAACGTTCGGCCTCGTTCATGAAATGGGTGGAAATAAAAATGGTAACACCCTGGTTACGGGAGAGATCGATCAACAATTCCCAGAAACTATCACGGGCCACCGGGTCAACTCCGGAGGTGGGTTCGTCAAGAATAAGCATCTCGGGCGCGTGGATTACAGCAACGGCCAGGGACAGACGCTGGCGGATACCGAGGGGCAGTCGGGCGGCCAGGGTATGCGTAAAATCCTTAAGAACAAAGCGATTTACCATCTCGTTGACCCGTGCTGCAATTCGTTCCTTGGGCAAATGGAAGAGGCGTGCATGCAACTCCAGGTTCTGCCGTACAGTGAGTTCGCTATAGAGCGAGAACCCTTGGGACATGAAGCCCACTCGCTTGCGGGTTTCCAAGTCGTGTGCATCCACAGATTGGCCGAATAGCTTTGCCTTACCCTCTGAAACAGGTAACAGACCGGTGAGCATCTTCATAGTGGTTGTCTTGCCGCAACCGTTGGAGCCGAGAAAGCCGAAGATTTCGCCGCGCTCAATCT
>CAYOWC010000340.1:0-3378 GCA_964407525.1 uncultured Desulfobacteraceae bacterium
GGCGACGCAACCAGAGCACCTGCCTCATCATATACAAAAAAAGAGGATGAACTGACATATATGGTTATTTCGGATCCGATCCGGACAGAACGAATTCCGTTCTCTTGAACCACCAGCCGGAAGCCATCGTGATCGGCATGGGTGAACGTCTCGGAACCGTTAATTTCCGCCAATTTGACTATGGCAGGGATTTCTGCGTCTTCTTTATTTTTTCGAGATAGAAAAAGATGATTGGAACGTACCCCGAAGGTATATTTCCCGTCGGGGAGCGATTGCATGTAATATTCCAATGGCATTTCAATGTTCTGCCCCAATCTAATGGCGCCTCCTTGAATCGCGCCATTCACGAAGTTGATGGGTGGATCACTAAAGACCTCAGCCACTTTGGTGGTCGCAGGTCGATGGTAGACTTCCGGAGTGGAACCGGTCTGCAGGACGCGACCTTCATCGATGACCAGGATATTTCCCCCCAACATCAGGGCCTCGGTCGGTTCCGTGGTGGTGTAGACGACAATTGCCTGGCGATCTTCGAAAATATCGTGCAGTTCAACCCGCAATTCTTCGCGAAGTTTATAGTCCAGGTTCACCAGGGGCTCGTCTAACAAAAGAAGTTCGGCGTCTCCGATTAATGCCCTGGCAATGGCGACGCGCTGTTGCTGCCCCCCGGAAAGCTCGACGGGCAGACGATCCAGCATCCCCTCGATGTGCAACATCTCAGCGGTTTCGCGTACACGCCGATCAATTTCAGATTTTTTGACCCGGGCAATTTTTAAAGGCGAGGCGATATTTTTGTAGACAGTGAGAGAGGGATAATTGATGAACTGCTGATAGACCATGGCAACGCTTCGTTTTCGAACGGACACTCCCGTAACGTCTTTTCCGTCTATTCGTAACCGCCCTGAGGTGGGCTTGTCTAATCCTGCCATCAGTCGAAGGAGGGAGGTCTTTCCAGACAGGGTGCGTCCCAGGAGCACGTTGCGGGAACCTGATTCAAATTCCAGGTTTATGCCTTGGAGATGGGTTTCTCCGGCCACTATCTTACTGACGTTTTCAAGGACAAGAGACATGGGCTTTTTATCCTCTCATGGGGTTTTAGCCACAGAGACAGAGCCAAGACTGGAATACTATTGCATCTGTTTCATGATTACAAATGTTTTATTTGGTTTTGTTGGTCGGGGGCTTGCTTCTAATGGCGTTAGAACAAGCTCCTTTCTATCATTCACCGTGCCTGAGAGGCAAAGGCTTCCACTGCAGCCCGGGCCGTGCTGATGGCAAGCCCCGAACCGCATTTGCTACGCATCCAGTCCTGGTGTGCCAGTATGGATCCACAGCCAAAAAGATGGCTCAGTGCCGGGTCGCCTTTCTCATTTAATGGTCTGAAAAGGTTGTCTATTTCGATGCCCGCGCTGTTAGCGGGATGACCTTTGGGATCAAGAAATTCTTTTCTGTGCCAGTTTTTTCTCTCGCCGGGCTGAAAAACAGGCAGATCAAAAAGGGGTTCCCTTATCGTATCCTGATCGGCCCTGAGCCCTCGCGCCCAGAATCTCCCCCCAGCCAGGATGACCCCTTTCGCCCGAATGGTTTTTTTCTGGTCCCTGGGGCCGACGTCAAGGAGAAAACTCTCATCGGCATCTTTTTTCCATCGGGTGATCCTGTTAGGGATGAAAAATTTGACGTCTCTAGCTGAGAGCCCGCTAATAAGGGTTTCATTCAGCCTGAGACCGGGAACTGAAAGGGGCATCGTTGGGATTTCAAAAACCAGTGCGTTCAGCTTTTCCGAGAGCTCTTCAACGATTTCGTGGGATCGGTTCATGCCCAGGATCGCAGGCAGCCCGACCGCCTCGGCGTTTTCCAAATGCGGATGGATTTGCTGAACCAGTTTCTTCAGGTTCCCCGGAAATTCCATGTCTCGGGCCATGATATCTCCCGAAACAAGCCCTGCGGTTTTTTCACTTCCGGGGAAAACGATATCTTTCCCACGGATTCCCGGCCACCTGTCAGCCATGGTTTCGGCGATCTGCACAGAGCTGAAATCAGCCAGACCTTTGAATCCCACGATAAGACAGGGCTGTTTTTTTTGAAAGGCTTGTACCCCATGCCACATGGTCTGTGGAACGTAGTAGGTGTATTTGGTGGTTCCCAAGGGGGTCATTACTCCTGAATTCCTATTGCCGGCCTTCAGGTAGGGAAGTCCTTCACTGTTCAGAAAAGAGACCACTTTTTCCATGGATTCTGAAATTGCCTGCCTGTCAAGGCGGGCATAGGGATGGGAGGGTTGATCCACACAAAGCGCTTTCATAGCGGCCCAGGGATCTCTCCATCTGTTTCCCTTTTCAATTGGATGCGTACCGAGCAGATCCAGGAGACCGCTCGCGAAAATAGTTCCTCCGGTGACGCCCACCACGACGGTTGTAATTCCTCTTTCCGCGGCGAAGAGGGCTGCGGAGAGACCGGATAAACCGCATCCTATTATGGCCAGTTCACATTCGAGAGGTTTGCTTGCAGGTTTCATGATTGCCTCGGCCTCCCTTGGGTTTCCAGATCGAAGGAACCGCAGTACAGGGCCTCTTTGAGCTCCGCCTGCATGATCTGGCTGTGCCAGAGGACCGGGCGCTCCCCTTTCCATCGTCCCTCTAAAAACTCTCCGAGGCTTTTGAGCCCCTCCGGCCCTTCCAAGTGTCCGGTTTCCTGGAGAAAAGACAGAACTCTTTTCCCGCAGAATGTTCCCTGGCATGCTCCTTTTCCCACCCGTGACCTGAGCCCAATAGCGTTAAGGTCTATGGTTCCATGATGCTCCTGAATGGTTTCAACAAGGTTTTCAATGGCGTTTTTCGGTATCAATTCACATTCGCAGAGAAGGGGCTCTTCCCTGTTTCCTTTCCCCCATTTTTTCGGGCCGAGAGCAGGTTCCGTCCACATGCCGGAAGGGGTTGAGGGGAGTGGCTCAGTCCGGGTGAGACATGGAATGCTGACTCCTAACTTTTCGCATACCCGGTCGGCGGTTTTCTCTGCCATGAATCGGTAGGTGCTCAATTTTCCAGAGGGAACGGTTACGAAGTTTTCCAGCCCGGAATCCTTGTGGTCCAGCAGCATGAACCCCCTGCTCACGGACCGGTCATCCTGTTTTGTGTCCATTTTGAGAAGGGGCCGTACTCCCGCGTATGCCCTTATGTAACGGATGCCTCTCAGAGTGGGAATCATCTTTGAGCCCTCATCCACGATCAAGTCAACTTCCTCAACGGTGGGCCTGAGGTCTTCCAGGGAATCGACCCTTACAGAGGTTGTGCCAAGGAGAGAGACCGTTCCGCCCGGCACGAGGATATCCCCGTCCCCAGGGCTTCTCAGACGGTTGATGACACGGTTCGATATCCTGTGTCC
>CAYOWC010000340.1:3478-5107 GCA_964407525.1 uncultured Desulfobacteraceae bacterium
TTTTCAATACAATGGGGAGCGATCTTTTTCAGGATCTCATTTTCTTCGTGGCACTCTCTTGCCGCATCAGGATCCGTGGCTACATAACGGGCGCCGCTGTGGAGAAGTCCATGGTTCCTTCCTGAAGCGCCGGAGTTAATGTCTCCCTCTTCAGCCACTATGCACTGAATTCCACGGAGAGCCAGATCTCTGGCCAGCCCTGTGCCGGTGACGCCGCCTCCGATTATGAGTGCCTGTGTGCGCAATGAACACCTCTGCTTTGAATGAATAATGACGCAGTCCTATATACATTGACAGGGTGGGAAAATCTCTGACTGTGATTGTTCCTTCTATTTCTATTTTGGTAAACGAATGTTGTCAAGAAAAAAATGCAGTTTTTTACATTTTAAAGATATTTTATTTTCGATATCGAAAATATTAGCAATAAATGCCTCGTTTTTTGGCAATAAACGTCCATTTTTTCATTGCCTTATCAATTGTGTTCGTTTATGAACATTATTGGAGATTGGTTGATTATAGACCTGTTTGTTGATCATAACAGGTCAATTATATGGACAGGCAGCAAAAGGTTGTGTAGAAAAACAGGTCAAGGAGGTCGTGACGTGTCCAAAAATGAAAACAACGCAAAAGGCGAGGGGAAAGCCCGGGGAAAATCGGTGCTTCTCCGTCAACAGAGGATTGTGGAGCTTGTCCAGTCCAGTGGATTCGCGTCCATTGAATCTCTGGCCGAAAAATTTTTGGTGACTCCCCAGACGATTCGCCGGGACATCAATGAATTGACCGGGGAAGGACGTCTTCGGCGATACCACGGAGGGGCGGGACTTTCTTCGAGCGTGAAAAATGTGGCATATACCGCACGAAAGGTCATGTGTTACCATGAAAAAGTTCTCATTGCCTCCATGGTAGCCCGGCACATTCCCAACGACGCTTCCCTTTTCATCAATATCGGAACGACCAGTGAAGAGGTGGCTAGAGCGCTGCTTAACCACAACGGTCTGCGGGTGATTACCAATAACCTGAATGTGGCTGCCATTCTCTGCCAACGGGATGATTTTGAAATCATTGTTACAGGAGGGGTTGTGCGGTGCAAAGACAGGGGGGTTATTGGTGAATCCGCCATCGATTTCGTAGAGCAGTTCAAAGCTGACTTCGGTATCCTGAGTATGAGTGGGATCGATGTCGACGGTACTCTTCTTGATTTCGATTACAAAGAGGTCCGGGTTGACAGGGCTATTATTGCCAATTCAAAAAAAGCTTGTCTCGTTGCGGATCATACGAAGTTCCGAAGGGATGCCATGGTTCGTTTATGCAATGCTGCCGATATTGATGCGCTCTTTACTGATCGCATGCCACCCGTGGAATTTGTGAAAATGCTCATGGCCGCCAATGTGAGCCTTCATGTGGCGGAGGAGGAGATAGATTGAACTATGATTGACATCTCCCCATTCAAACACCTTTATCCGTTTGACTCTCACTACCTTTCAGTGAACGGGTGGAAATATCACTACCTCGACGAGGGCAGGGGAGAGCCCGTGGTTATGCTTCACGGGAATCCCACGTGGTCTTTTTATTATAGGAATCTTGTCCAAGGGCTCTCTGACTCTTTCAGAGCCATCGTCCCTGACCATA
>CAYOWC010000341.1:0-5089 GCA_964407525.1 uncultured Desulfobacteraceae bacterium
AATAGCGAGTAACGAACCGCAGAGGTAAGCGAAGACTCCGATGACGAAGTGTGGGTGTTCACTCTGATTTTTTAAAATGAATAGAAACCTGTAGCTTGTGACCCCCAATCCGGGAAGTCTCACATAAGCGCCGCCTTCCTGCTTTAAAGCGGGGGCTTATCGAGAAAGAAACTTCCGGGTTTCATAGCAGTTTTCTGTGTGAGCGGCCCTGTCCACAATCCGTTTGGTGGGGTCCCGCCGCGACTTTCCAGGTTGCTCGCACTATCGACTCCTGATTCATGCAGATCCGGTCGTGGCAAGGATGCCACTCACACAAGGTTGAAACCCATGCCCCGAACTTTTGAACACTAAACCCAAATGAAGTGCATGCAAGGCTTTTGAGGATACCCCGTGCTGCGGGACTGCCTTCTGCTTACTGCCTATTACATCTTGAAATCTTACATGAGAATATAGGAATCAAGTTTGGAAAAAGTCCTTCTTTCCATTGATTGCGGAACCCAGAGCCTTCGGGCCCTTCTCTTTTCGTTTAAAGGAGAATTGCTCGATAAGGTCCAGATCTCCTATGAGCCCTACTACAGTCTTCATCCGGGGTGGGCCGAGCAGGATCCCGAGCTCTACTGGGATAGTCTGTGCAAAGCCTGTCAGACCCTCAAAAAAAAGACACCCTCCCTTTTTGAAAATATCGCCGGTATCGGTGTGACTACCCTGCGAGCCAGCATGGTCAACGTGGATGCCCATGGAAATCCCCTTCGCCCTATTATGACCTGGCTGGACCAGCGCTTGGCGGAGCCGGTTTATGATCCGGGTGTCTTCATGAAACTGATCCTGAAAATGGTTGGTATGGGAGAGCCGTTTGTCGCCACCCAGAGAGGCGGAAAGGGCAACTGGATCCAGCAGAATGAACCGGAAATATGGAAGAAGACCCATAAATATATGCAGGTATCGGGTTTTCTGAATTGCCGCCTCACCGGAGAATTCGCGGATTCCGTGGCTTCGCAGATCGGGCACATCCCTTTTCACTACAAAAAGCTTCGATGGGGCAAGCCCGGCGATATCCTCCATTTTGCCGGCCGCTGTTTTCCCATGGAGCCGGAAAAGCTTCCTCTTCTGGTGAAGCCTGGGGAACAGATCGGAAAAGTGATCAAAAGGGCCGCGGAACAGACAGGTCTTCCCCATGGGATTCCGGTTTTTGCGTGCGGCTCGGACAAAGGGTGCGAAACCATCGGCATGGGGGTTTTAGACCAGTCTGTCGCGAGCCTGAGTTTTGGAACCACGGCTACGGTTCAGTGCACGTCCCGGAAATATTTTGAAACCATCCCGTTCATGCCTCCTTATCCCGCGCCTATTCCAGGGCATTATAACCCGGAGGTGGAGATCTTCAGGGGGTACTGGATGATATCCTGGTTCAAGAAGGAGTTTGCCTATCCGGAAGTGCTGGAGGCTATGGAAAAGGGGATCCCACCGGAGGTTGCCTTGAACGGGCTTTTGAAAGAGGCGCCGGCTGGGTCCATGGGGCTTGTGGTTCAGCCCTACTGGAGTCCCGGGCTGAAGGAACCGGCAGCCAAAGGGGCTATGATCGGTTTTGGAGATGTGCATACAAGGGCGCACGTATACCGGGCCGTTATTGAGGGCCTGGCATATGGCCTTCTGGACAGCATGCGGAAGATGGAAAAGAGGGGGAAATCGGTTTTCAAGAAACTGGCGGTTTCCGGGGGAGCCTCCCAGAGCGATGAGATCTGCCAGATTTCAGCAGATGTGATGAACCTGCCGCTTATAAGGGGGCAAACCTTTGAGACTTCGGGCCTTGGGGCGGCCTTGGTTACGGCAAAAGGACTGGGTGTTTACCCGTCTTTTGAAACAGCCATCCAAGAGATGGTCCATTATGGACAGGAGTTTGAGCCGGACCAGGGAAACGCAGCCCTGTATCACGAGCTCTTTGAGCGAGTCTACCAAAAAATGTATCGTTCCCTGGAGCCTCTATACCAGGAAATCAGGGCTATCACGGGGTATCCTGAGAAGTGACTGTGTTGGGCTTGGTCCTAACGTCGGCCATTAGAGTTGTTTTCTTACCCATAATCTTAATTGTAATCATAATCGAAGAGCCCTGGAATAGGTTAAAAGGAGTATGATTATGATTAAGATTATGAACTGTCGAACATATTCTTGGATGATCGCATCGAGTGGGCGAAGTTAGAACCAAGCCCACTGTGTTTGTTTTGACTACCGCGAAAGAAGCTATTCAGGGTTTTTACAAGGCTCCGGAGTGGAACGTATCTAACTGCGACATTCCATATGCGCTTTTCATGAAGAGCATCAGCAGACGGAGAATTCCCAATTCGCTGTCATAAGCAGAAAGGCAGGGCCCATCAGGCCCTGCCTTTCATAGTTGTTGCTTACTGAAAACGAATGCTATCAGAACACGGAGCCGCTCCTTCTGCGAATAATCACGAAAGCTGATATGGCCAGAAGGATGGACAGAATGATCATGCCCCACTCGCTGAGGGTGGGGACAGACGTAACTACAGGTGTAGGTTCCGGTTCATTGAACGTAATGGTGCGATAATCGGAAAGCCGGTAATTATTCCCGCTGGGGTCAATTACGTTGACCCGCCATTTGTAGGAAGTCCCCACTGGCAGTCCACTCGTCCCCGAGGGGGTGAAAGTGGTATCCGAGGACCAGGGAGAATCTATCCACCTCATGTTTGTGCTGTAATCTGTAATACGGATACTGTAGCGGTAGGAACCGTCTCCAGGATCTCCCTGAACCCGAGACCAGCTGAAAGTAGGTGGTGTTCCAAAATAGGCGTTATCAGCCGGCAAACGCGTGTCGGCGATGAAATCCGGGATCGGGGCATAGGTGTAGCTACTGGTAGTTGAAGCCTTCCGCCCCAGATCATCCTCAATTTCGAAGGTATAGGTCCCATCCATAGGTTGAGTACCCGGAGGGAAAACCATGGCACCCGAATTGTAGAGAGGGTCATTAAATTGGTAACGTTGTCTCGCCAGATCCAATGTGGTTGGGAAGGGTGTAACGCATCGAAAATAGCTGATGTCCCATGGAGCAACATTCAGGCCCCTCCCACGAGGAAAAAGTAATAAATCTGTCGGACCATACGGAAAAGACAAAACATTATTACCGTTGATTTCAGGCGCAGCTTTTGTGCCCGTGTAGAAATAAAATGGATCGGTTGACTGAAGGTTCTTCTGTGCGGTCGTATCCCATACGCGGGCATACCACCTGTAGACCGTATTCGGCAGAAGAATTCCCGCCGGGACCGTATAGGAGGTGGCGGTATTTGGATCCGGTGAGTACCAGATTGCTGTATTACCCCCATCCCGAATTTGAATAGAATAAACATAGTTTCCCGCGACAGGAGAAAAACTCAGGGTTGGCGTTGTTGTGCCCACGTAGGCCAGATTTGACGGCACCATGGTGGTGGAATCCACTTGAGGGACCGCTCCATTATAGGAAAAATTCTTGGTTATACTTACGCTTCTTCCCTGAGTATCCGTTAGCGTGAAGACATAATCACCGTTCGGCACAACGCCGGGATCAGAGGCCCAGTAAAACAGTCCTCTGTTCTTAATTGACATTGACGAGTTCATAGTTTTGGTTATCCCGTTCCCCGAAACATCAAAAGACGCCACATCCTCCGGCGATGGCCCGCTGATTCTTGCAAAGAAGCCTGTCCCCGTCAGCACACCTGCGCTATGAGTGGAAAAAACCAAGGCTTTCTGGAACGTGGGTGCCGGATAAGCGTGCCCCTGTGTTGTTGAGAAACAGAAAAGAAAAGCGGCAAGAACCAGCATTCCTGAAAAAACCGAATAACGTCGACGTAACAATTTCATTTCCCCCCTCCTTAATTAGGTTTTGCGGTTTTGTTCCCGAACCATGCAATGCGGAGATCATAAACACCTTACCTATGCCGATTCTTGAATACATGGCAAGCATCTTAAAATTACAATTCTTCCACATAGTGCAAAAAGGTTTTCGAAATGTCAAGGGCTGTTTGAGGGGGGGGTACATGTTTTTTTCAAGGATACTATCTCTCGATAAGTGTATTCATGATGCTTTTTTTTGTCTCTTTGATCCCCAGTTTTTTTCGAATGTTCTTCCTGTGCCAGAGCACCGTGGCGGGGGAAAGGTCCAACTCTTCGCAGATCTGTTTGGTTCCCTGTCCCTGTTCCAGCATGGCGGCAATGCGCGCTTCCATGGGAGTGAATTCCCGGTATACGGGGGGGAATTCGTCGGAATCTTTTCCCGATACCCTTTTTCGAGAGATCTTATACGAGGCCATCTTGAGGGCCGCGGAGATCTGCTCGTCGGTAAACGGTTTATGGATATACCCTAGAGGCTCAATCATGGCCGCCCTGTTCAGCAGGGGCTCGTTCGCATACCCGGAAATAAAAACAATCTGGGCGTCCATTTCCGACCGAATGCTGCGGGCGGCATGGATGCCGTCTATTTTCCCCGGCATCCTAATGTCCATGAGAACCAGATCAGGCTGGAGGGTCCTGGCCATTTGAACGGCCTGTTCCCCTGAATCTGCGGCTCCAACTACTTCGTAGTCGCTTGAAGCAAGGAATTCGATCAGGTTCATGGTTACTGTGGCGTCATCGTCGACAATGAGGATTCTGATCATTTCAGATTGCCTTCATGGAAGAATGGTTGGATGGTTCTATATGCATTCCCACGCTGGAGCATGGGAACGAGAACTGTGTCTGTCATTCCAGCGAAAGCGGGAATCCAGAAAACATTGTCTGAATTGAGAAGTTGCGTACCTTCACGGCCCCGAAAGGAGTTCGATCAACTCCTCCTTGGTAAAGCTTTTGAGGAGTCCTGGATCGGTTTCCTTGACGACATGGTCCATGAGATTTCGTTTCTTTTCGATAATTGCAGATATCTTTTCTTCCAGGGTTCCTTCCGTCACGAGCTTGAAGACCTGAACTCCCCGTTTCTGCCCGATCCTGTGCACCCTGTCGGTGGCCTGATCTTCTTTCGCGGCATTCCACCAGCGGTCGTAGTGAATCACCACCGAGGCGGCCACCAGGTCAATTCCCGTGCTGCCCGCCCTGAGGCTTCCCACAT
>CAYOWC010000342.1:0-5072 GCA_964407525.1 uncultured Desulfobacteraceae bacterium
GGCTCAAGGTCTCTACTTGATAGGCACGTGGTTTTTTCACCTGAAACCGGGGAGGGCCCACTTCCAGTTCTGCTGCCAGGTTATGAAGTTCGCAATCCCCTGCGCATTCATCGGTTACGCAGGGACCCGTATGGCCTGCAAGCAGCAGTTCCACCGTTACTTTGCGCGCTGCAAGTACTTTCGAGGAATTGGTTCGAATCACCATCCCCTCTGTAATGGGTGTGTGGCATGAGGCCACCAGTCTTGGTGCGCCTTCCACTTCTACCACGCAGACCCGACAAAGCCCTTCAGGCGTAAGATCCGGCCGGTGGCAAAGGGTCGGGATGCTGATGTCGGCATCCTGGGCCGCTTTCAGGATCGTCGTCCCGTCCAAAACGTTCAGCTTCTGTCCATCGATTTCTATCTGTACTTTAGCTCTCGCCATCTTTTCACCGCCTGTAAAATTGATTATTCATTCCGTCTATTATCCGCATTCCTTGTACTTGCATAGGGATCAACCGCCTCCAATTACCATGGCCAGGAGAATCAAATCACCCTCCTGGGCCACATAACCAATGCGGGAAGGTCGGTGGTTCACCAGAACCGACGTAACCTTCTCGTTGGGTATGGCCACTTCTTCTATAAGCTGACTTACTTTTTTGCCCGCTCCCTTTTCAAGAACGATCCCCTGGTCATGATCGTACCCTTCGACATATTTGCGAAGCAACGGGCTGAGTTTTAAAACCACGGACATAATTATCACCCGCAAGCCAGAATAGCCCTCTTAACGAGGGCTTTAGCCACTTGTACCATATAGCCGTTGTCGTGCAACGGTTTGGCCCCGGCCACGGCAGCATTGCCCGCTGCATCGGCATTGGCCTCATTAATTTCTTTTCCCAAAATGGCTTCCTCTGCACCGGTTACCCTGAGAGGCTTCACATAAACCGCGTTCATACAGATCCTGGCAGCCTCCACCTTGCCCTCTTTTGTGGAGAGACTGACGGCGCAGTTAACGATAGGAAAGTCGATGGATTTGCGCAGAGCAAACTTGAGAAAGGCACTCTTGGCCCCGTTCTCAGGCTCCGGAATCCGGATTTCAGTGACAATTTCGTCCTGGTCCAGGACCGTTGTCCTGGAGACCTCCACCTCAAAGAAATCCTCGGCCCGGATCGACCGTTTGGATGTCCGGATCGTGGCGTTTAGAGCGATGAGGGCCGGAGCCGTATCGCTTGGATGGACCGCAATGCACCCCTCTTCGACACTGCCTCCAAAGATGGAGTGGTATCGGGTGTCTCCCTTGAGGGCGTAACAGCGACCCCCGCCTTTTCTCAGGCAGGGGAACCGGTTTTCCGGGTTTCGATAATACCAGCACCGGATATCCTGGCAGATATTCCCACCGATGGTGCCCATTTCTCTCAGATGGGGTGAGGCTGTCCTTCGGGCCGCCTCAGCCAGAG
The DNA here is from genome assembly GCA_964407525.1 of uncultured Desulfobacteraceae bacterium. Taxonomy (GTDB): domain Bacteria; phylum Desulfobacterota; class DSM-4660; order Desulfatiglandales; family Desulfatiglandaceae; genus DUZB01. Next base: position 1,437 of record CAYOWC010000342.1, read on the forward strand.
CGCCGTATTTCGCTTTTACAACGGTGTCGTGGGCAATGTCCTCCAGGATGGCCAGGGGGCCTATGCTCAGGCTGCCGTTTTCTTCCCGGATGGCGTCCAGACCCGGAATGCTCTTGAGGTTAATGAGGGCCTCGGGATATTCGGGCAGGATTCTGTCCTTCATCTTGCCCAGGATGTCGGTCCCTCCTGCAGTGAGAACCCCTTTCCCTTGATATCGTTTGAGAGTTGAAACGGCTTCTTCTATGGTCGATGCGTTAAAATGAGTAAATGTCTTCATGGTCGTCCCTCCTAAAGTTTCCCCAGGGCCTTGAGGACCTTATCGGGGGTAATGGGGAAATCATCGACCCAGATGCCGATGGCGTTGTACACGGCAGGTCCCAGCAGGGCTGGAATCATGGTAGCGATGTCTTCGCCCACACCCACGGTACCGTAAGGACCATGCCCCATCTCGGTTTCCACGATAATCGTATCAGCTTCAGGGCAATCCAGGATTGTCGCGCATTTGTAATCCAGCAGATTTCGGTTGAGCAAGACGCCTGTTTGAGGATCCCACACCATTTCTTCGGTGAGGGCCCTTCCGACACCCATGAAAGTACCTCCGTACATCTGGCCTTCAACCGTCTCGGGAGATATGGCTTTGCCCACGTCGTTCACATTCACCACTTTGGTCACCTCAACCGCGCCCGTCTCCGTATCCACTTCCACTTCCAGGAAATGGCTCTGCCGACAGAGGCGGGGCCTTCCCGTCTCCATGGCTTCTCCCCAGATTCCTTGTTGTTGCCAGGACCAACCCACGATTGGGGGCTCGGTGTAGATACCCACTGCGTTATGCATGGGCATGGCCAGGACCGTAATGTCTTTGAGCGGTTTTCGGTTTTCAGGATTTGCCTTTTCAAAAACAAAGCGATCTTTGAGATCCAGATCTTCCATCTCTAACCCCTCAAAATGATCGAGGGCCAGATCCAACACCATCCTTCTGGCCTTCCTGGCCGCCTTTCTCACCACGAAAGCGTTTGAACAGAGATTGCACGATCCGTCAGGGGACATGAGGGAAAAGATGTGGTCCCCGTCAAAAGGCTTGATGGTAACATCCTCCACCGGGATCCCCAGTTCATCGGCAACAACCTGACAATAGGTGGTCCAGGGGTTCACCCCCACATCCGCGTGCTGGGCCACAATGCTGGCGGTCCCATCGTTTTCCATCCAGACCGCAGCGGATGCGGTGCCACGGGTATCGTCCCATTCATGGTCCCAGGTAAACCCGATGCCGTGCATTTTACCGTTGGGAAGTTTCTTCTCGCCGGGGGCATGCCATCGGTTGTCCCAGTCCACGGCCTTTTTCCCTGCCTCAATGCACTCCTTGAGGCTGTCCCGTACCGGGTAGCCATTCTTCTTTTTATACTCGGTGAGGAACTCCATCCCGTGCCCTTCGCACCCGTCGTTCTTGAGGGCCACTTCGGTGGGATCCATCCCCAGTTCTGCGGCCACATGATCAAAAATCATGGTCAGGCAAAAAACATTGGGAAGCTGTTCGCAACGATCCCACCAGGCCGGGGCCTTGCTCACGTCTGCGGTGATGGCCTCGCACCTGAGATTGGGAATTCGGGTGTTGTCTACCAAGTGTTCCGCCCCCGGTGTACATTGGAATACAGCAAAAATATTCCTCATATCCACCGCCGTAATGGTTCCGTCGTTTTTGACGCCTACCTTGAAATAGCTGACCATCATGTCCCCAGACTCTCCGTAGAACTTTTCGGCCCTGTCAAAGAGGAGTTTTACCGGTCGTCCCGCTTTTTTGGCGGTAAGGACGGTCAGGACATTCATGCCGTTGATGGAAAAATCCGCCGGGTTGCAGCGTTCCCCGAAAGAGCAACCTTGATAGGGGGAGTACACGGTGATCTGGTTCATAGGGATATCCAGTTGCTCACTCAGGAGCAACTTTCCGGGATAGGGGTGTTGCGAATGGTTCCACAACTCCAGTCGATCCTCGGTCCATCGAGCCAGGGCGCTGGGCATTTCCGCGCCGGCCCAGAGATGGGCATCTCGTCTGGCCTTGAACTCAAAAACTTTGTCCGCCTCCTGGAAACCTTTCTCCACATCACCCGCCTCAAAAAGCTCCCGATCGTCGGGGAGCTTGTTGCTTTCCGCCCCGGGAAGAAGCACATAGGCATCCGGTTTCAACGCCTCTTCCTGATCCAAAATAAAGGGCAGCTCTTCCCATTCCACATAGATCAATCGAAGGGCCTCTTTCGCGATTTCTTCCGTGTCTGCTGCAACCACAGCACCCACTGCCTGCCCTTCAAACCAGGCTTCCTCGGCAAGAATAACACTTTCCGGTTTTAGGGCGAACCCGGAAAATTGGGGGGCCATTCTGTCCGGACCGCCCACACTGCCGTTCAAGGTCCTTCCTTTGATTTCCGAATCGTCATATCGCAAAACCACCCTCACCCCGGGTAACGCCTCGGCCTTGCTGGTATCCATTTTAAGGATCCTGGCATGGGCATAAGGAGATCTCATGACTTTGGCGTAGAGCATCCCGGGGATTTGCACATCCCGGGTATAGACGGCTTTTCCGCTGGCCTTGGCATATCCGTCAATACGGCGTACGCCGCGCTTCCCGATGTGGTCATAGGTGATGTTCGGGACATCCGCTTCCACGTTGTACATTCCTTCTTTCCGAACATTATCGTAATCTCGTACCTTTACATTACCCATGATCTATTCCCCCCCCTCACTTTCTCGCAAGATATCGGCGGCTTCCAGTATGGCCTTGGGATGCTGCGGATAGGTTCCACATCTACAGAGATTTCCTCCCAGGGCTTCCCGGATCTCTTCTTCTTTTGGGTCCGGATTCTTGTCTAACAGGGCCTTGGCCGTGGTAATGAACCCGGGGGTACAATACCCGCATTGCATGCAGTGGTGTTTTACGTACGTCTCCACCAGCGGGTGGCCCGCATCAGCGATCCCCTCCGCCGTTTCCACAACATTGCCATCGCACTCGATGGCCAGGGTCATGCAACTGAGGATCGGACGGCCATCCATAATCACCGTGCACGATCCGCAGGCTCCCCTGTCGCAGAACATTTTAGGCGAGGTAAGCCCCAGTTTATCGTGGATCAGGTAATTCAGGGTCCATTCCGGCTGTACCTGGATCTGGTATTCTTCCCCATTCAGAGTCAGCCGGATCATTCCTTCCGGCAATGGCGCCGGCTCACCGGTATGCTCTGCCAGGGCGTGGGCTTTCAGGTCCTCAAATGCATCAAACTTCGTGCTGCAATAAGGACACAGATATTGTTTCATTTGTTTTTTCACTTTTCACGACCTCCTTAAAACCGGATAAACCGGCACGGAAAAGGTCTCACGCAAAGGCGCAAAGACGCTAAGATGATTAGTCGTTGACGGTCTTGAAAATGTCGTCTGTAAGAATAAGATTGTCTATGCAAAAGCTACCCGTTTACGGCCTTGAGACTCCTGAGTAAGACCGACTGGCTGATGCGGTTTTCATAATCTGTTTTAAAATATTTCAGGGTATCCAGCACCGGCACGGGGGCAGACTGTCCCAGGCCGCAGAGGGAGGAAATCTTCATGGTCTCGGACAGATCCTGAAGCGCTTCCAGATCTCCTTCTGCCCCTTCT
>CAYOWC010000343.1:0-5027 GCA_964407525.1 uncultured Desulfobacteraceae bacterium
AAGGGCTTCACGCCACATACCCCTGAAAACAAAATCGTTGAATTCCGGAATCACATTCGATACAGGGCAACCGTAGGCGTGGCAGAATGGCGTTCCGCAATCCATACACCGCGCAGCCTGTTCAAGGATTTCTCCATGGCCCAGATTCTTCTCAACCGCTTCATAATCCCTGACCCGTTCGCTTTTCAGACGGTAGCCGGGATCCCTTCGAGAAATCTCTAAAAATCCTTTTGGCTTACCCATCCTGCACCTCTTCCCGTTCTGTTGCCTGGTCTTCCTTACTCATTTTTCCCAGAACCCGTCTATATTCCATAGGAAAAACTTTTACGAAAAACGGCAGGCTCGCATCCCAGTCATTCACTATGCGGGCACCCAGCTTACTTCCCGTGTATCCGCAATGTTTTTCAATCATTCCTTTCAATTCCTCCTCGTCCTTTTTATCCTCTATGAGTTCGAGGTCCACCATGTCCAGGTTACACCGATTATCAAAACGTCTTTCAGGGTCATAGATATAAGCGATACCACCGCTCATGCCGGCGGCAAAATTGATCCCCGTATCACCAAGGACAACGACTCTTCCTCCTGTCATGTATTCACAACCGTGATCGCCTACCCCTTCCACCACCGCAGTGGCGCCGCTGTTTCTTATGGCGAACCTTTCACCAGTCCTACCATTGATATAGATTTCACCTTCTATTGCCCCATACAGGATAACATTTCCGGCAATAATATTTTCAGAGGGATCAAAGTTTGCCCTTTCAGGAGGGAAAACAATGATTTTCGCCCCTGACAATCCTTTTCCAAGATAATCATTTGCTTCTCCTTCCAGAATCATGGTGAGACCTTTTGCACCGAAAGCGCCGAAACTCTGTCCTGCGGCGCCTTGAAATCTACACGTAATGGTATCATCGGGGAGACCGCTGTGCCCGTATTTTTTGGCAATTTCTCCGGAGAGCATGGCGCCGGTTGTCCTGTTCACATTCCGTATCGACTTTTCGATCATGATTTTTTTCCCGGAAGCCAGGGCATCCTCAGCGAGAACAATCAATTCGCGATCCAGGATGTTCTCCAGATTGTGAAGTTGCGGCTCAATGCACCGTATGGGAGCGTTCTCGTCTGTTTCAGGCCTGTAGAAGACCTTTGAAAAATCAAGCCCTCTGGCTTTCCAGAATTTCACGGCATTATCGGTTTCAAGAAGGTCAGCCCTGCCTACAAGGTCATCCAGTTTCTTGAATCCCAGCTCGGCCATAAGGCCGCGTACCTCTTCCGCAATAAAGGTAAAGAAATTTTCCAGCTGTTCAGGCCTGCCCCAGAAGTTCTTGCGAAGTTCCGGATCCTGGGTCGCGATACCCACGGGACATGCATTCGTATGGCATTTTCGCATCATGACACACCCAAGCACCACAAGTACGGTTGTGGCAAAGCCGAACTCTTCCGCTCCAAGAAGTGCGGCAATGATCACATCTCTTCCGGTTTTCAATTGGCCGTCCGTCTGGACCCTGATGCGGCTCCTGAGTCCATTGAGAACGAGTGTCTGCTGGGTTTCGGAAAGGCCCAGTTCCCACGGCGCCCCCGCATGGCGAATAGATGAAAGGGGTGACGCACCGGTGCCGCCATCATACCCGCTGATGAGTACCATATCGGCATGGGCCTTGGCTACACCGGCAGCGATGGTACCTACACCGATTTCCGAGACAAGTTTCACAGAAATATCCGCTTCGGAATTCACATTCTTGAGATCAAAAATAAGCTGGGACAGGTCTTCAATGGAATAGATATCGTGATGGGGAGGAGGGGATATCAGCGTAACACCTGGAGTGGCATGTCGCACTCTGGCAATTTCATCATTTACTTTATGCCCCGGCAACTGTCCTCCTTCTCCGGGCTTTGCCCCCTGGGCTACCTTGATCTGGAGCCCTTGGGCATTCACAAGGTATTCCGTAGTCACCCCGAAACGACCGCTGGCCACCTGTTTTATAGCACTGGAACGGTTGTCGCCGTTCGGAAGCGGTTTGTATCTTTCAGGATCTTCCCCCCCTTCCCCACTGTTGCTCATCCCTCCAATACGGTTCATGGCGATAGCAATGGTTTCGTGGGCCTCCCTACTGATTGAGCCGAAAGACATGGCCCCCGTAACGAATCGTTTCATGATTTCGGAGGCCGGTTCCACTTCATTCAAAGGAATAGCATGGGTCTTTTTGAACCGGAACATTCCCCGCAGGGTAGCCTGTTTTTCCGACTGATCGTTAATCAGTTGGGCATACTGTTCATAGAGCGAAGGGGCGTTTTCTCTCACGGCCCGTTGAAGGAGAGTGATCGCTTCCGGAGTCAACAGGTGGCGCTCACCATCCTTCCTCAACCGGTAATGGCCACCCCCGGGCAGGATTACGGGAACATCGGGCGAACTATCGAAAGCATTTTCATAGCGAACATTGGCCTCGGCGGCAATTTCATCAAGGCCGATTCCTTCTATGCGGGACTCGGTTCTTGGAAAATATTTCTCCACCAGATCGCTTTTCAGTCCTACAGCCTCAAATACCTGCGCACTCCGGTAGCTCCTCAGGGTAGATATTCCCATTTTGGACATGACTTTCAACAGTCCCTTACATAGAGCCTTGATATATTTTTCAATGGCAAGGCCCGGGGGCTGAACCTTAGACAATTCCTTCCTCAATTCCATGGCAGCAATGGACTCAAAGGCAAGATATGGATTGATGGCTGTGGCACCGTAACCGAGAAGCAGGGCCATATGCATGATTTCCCTGGCTTCTCCTGTTTCCACAATCAATCCTGAACCGGTGCGAACCCCCTTCCGGATCAGAAACTGGTTCACCGCAGAGACACCGAGCAGTGACGGGATGGGAACCATCCCTTCTGATAGCTCTTTGTCGCTCAAGATCAGGATGGAGCATCCCTTTGAAAGAGCTTCATCGCAACGATCCCCTAATTGCTCCATGGCCATTTCAAGACCTCTTCCCGAACTCCCGGCGGGAAATCCCATGGGAAGCGTCACAGCCTTGAAACCATCCCTGTCCAGGCTTCTGATAAGGTCAAGGTCATCATTGGACAGGATGGGGTGACTCAGCTTGATAAGGCTGCTGTTCTGGGGAACTTCCGAGAGGATATTTCCCGGATTCCCGAAAAATGTCATGAGAGACATTACCAGCTCTTCTCGTACGGGATCAATAGCCGGATTGGTTACCTGGGCAAAGAGCTGCTTGAAATAGGAAAACAGCGATTGGTTTTTCTCTGAAAAAACCGCAAGGGGTGTATCCGCTCCCATGGATCCAACAGGCTCCTGCCCGTTTGACGCCATCGGATCGAGAATCACCTGAATATCTTCCCGCGTATACCCAAAGAGTTTCTGGCGGATTAGAAGGCTGTCCAGATCCGGCTTCACAGCGCCCACATTCCCATAAAATCCCCGAAGAGTGATCTTATTTTCTTCAACCCACCTTCTGTAAGGCTGTTTCCTGGCACAGAGTGTTTTCACTTCACCGTCTTTGAGTACACGCTGTTTTTCCAGATCCACAACCATAATCTGGCCTGGCCGAAGTGCGCCTTTTTCCAGAACTTCTGCAGGATCAAGATCCAACACACCGGTTTCGGAAGCAAAAACGATGAACCCATCCTTCGTGATGGTATATCTTGCAGGCCGCAACCCGTTCCTATCAAGCATGGCGCCGACCTGGACACCGTCGGAAAACGCCAGAGCAGCCGGACCATCCCATGGTTCCATCAAACCGGCATGATATTCAAAAAATCCTCTTTGATCCGGACCCATGGGGTACTTCTCCCCCCACGCCTCCGGTACGAGCATGAGCATGCAATGGGGAAGGGATCGGCCGGCGTTCGCAAGAAGTTCCAAAGCATTGTCTAAGCACGAAGAATCGCTGAAGCCCTCTTGTATAATGGGGAATAGCTTTTTTATATCCCGCCCAAAAAGCGGCGATTCCAGTCTGGCCTCCCGCGCACGAAGGAGATTCAAATTCCCCCTGAGAGTGTTGATTTCTCCATTATGAGCCAGGTAGCGAAATGGCTGCGCAAGCTCCCACGAAGGGAAAGTGTTTGTGCTGTATCTTTGATGTACCACAGCGATGGCGCTGGTTACATCCGGTTCATTTAAGTCTTTATAATAGGCTGGAAGCTGTTCCGCCGTAAAAAGCCCTTTATATACGATCGTTCTACACGAAAGGCTGGGAATATAAAAAGGCTCTTCCTCGTTGCATTCCATGATTCTTTTTTCAACGAGTCTTCGAACCACATAAAGCTTCCTCTCGAGTGCCCTGCCCTCAAGGCCGGCCCCATGCAGAAAACATTGCACAATCACAGGTTGCAGTTCTTTTGCCTGCCCTTCAATAGCCTTCCTGCTAACGGGAACTTCCCGCCACCCTAAGAATTCCATTCCTTCGTTCACTATGGTTTCTTCAAAAATCCGGGAAAAAGCTTCTCGCAAAATGGAAGACTGCGGCATAAAAACCATGCCTACGCCATATTCTCCCGCAGGCGGCAGGGAAATATGGTTCCGTTCACATTCCTTTCGCAAAAACATGTCGGGAATTTGAAATAAAATGCCGGCGCCATCCCCGGTCTTGAGGTCTCCGCCAATGGCGCCCCGATGGGAAAGGTTTTTCAGAATCTCAACACCCTTTTCAATAATGTCATGGGATTTGAGACCTTTAATATTGGCGGCAAAGCCGACTCCGCAGGCATCGTGTTCATGGGCAGGGTTATAAAGACCCTGCTTGATCGGTATCCGAGAAAAACGATTTCCAATGTTCTTATACATAGGCGATACATATCCTTGTTTCCGGGAAAATTTCAGTCTCCGCGTTTTGTCAGGGTGAGAAAGCACTTCCTCTGTTTCGATAGTGCCGTTTTTTGATTTCATTATACCTTGCCTGGTTCCTTTGTGCAACCATTCAGGTCTTCTACAACCTAAAAGCTGCAATTAGCTTTTAGCTATTAGCCATTAGCTCAAAGATCCCAATCATTTGCATGATTTTTCCCTTTACTTGGGGTTTCAC
>CAYOWC010000344.1:0-4989 GCA_964407525.1 uncultured Desulfobacteraceae bacterium
CTTAATGGCTCAATTGATAATCGATGTGGACAAATGCAACCACGATGGGCTCTGCGTGGAGGAGTGCCCGGCTCGGGTAATAGAAAAACCTGGTAAAGATGTCCTGCCTTTCCAGAGCGATGACTTTGACGGGATCTGTCTGGAGTGCGGCCACTGCGTAGCTGTCTGCCCAACTGGAGCCCTATCCCTGGATTGGCTCACCCCGGATGATTGCCCGGAAGCGGCCCCTATGTTGGATGCCGATACGGCAGAAGCCTTTCTCCGGGCCCGGCGATCAATTCGCCGCTTCAAAAACAAGCCGGTAGAGAAAGAAAAGATAGAAAGGTTGCTCCATGTGGCCTGCCACGCCCCTTCGGCCAAAAACTTCCAGCCCTGGGAGTGGATCGTTATCAACGATAAAGCGCAGACCGAAGTTTTTGACGCTCTGATCCTGGATTGGATGAAGGCCATCGCCGAAAAACAGCCCCAGGTAGCCGAAGTCCTGAAAATCCCGCGCACTATCGATCTGGCGGCAGCTGGTAAATATAAGACCTTGCGCAATGCCCCCTGCTTAATCGTCTGCCACGCCGATAAAGACTGGGGCTGGGCAACCGAAGACTGCACCCTGGCCCTCTCTTACTTAGAGCTTATGGCTCCCACCCTGGGCCTGGGAGCAACGTGGTCGGGCTATTTCACGAGCGCCTACAAAAACTATCCGCCCCTGGTCGAAGCTCTGCCCCTGCCGGAAGGCCGCAAAATCGCCGGGGCGATGATGCTAGGTTATGGCTCCTTCAAATACCACCGCCTGCCGAACCGCAAACCGGCTGTAGTAGAATGGAAGTAGATCATTAGGAGTCTTTCCGGTAGCCCTTTCAAGGTGGTTATTGAAACTGGGTAATAGTTAGGGATTATAGATAAAAATCGGGTTCGGAGCATATAGGTTTCAGGTGTCGGGTGTCAACAATAGGGTGTTTCAACAAATATTAATGGATAGAATCGCTTCATTCCTGAAACCTGAACACTGACACCTGACACCTCAAACAGCAATAATAGGTTGATATCCTAAGCCTTATCTCCAAATCGGTCAGGTTAGGAGTCACCTTGAAAGGGCTGGTCCGTCCGGTTGAACAGATTCAGGAGAGTGTCATGAACGGAAGAGAAATTACGAAGATGGCTTTTGATTTAAAGGAACCCGAAAGAGTTCCGGTCACCCTTATAGGGGGTGGTTCATGGCTTGTGGACATGGCAGGAGAAACCTTCGCGGGTATTAAAGAGAATCCGGAACAAATTGCAGATGTTTTTATCCAGGGCTTTCGAAAGGTAGGGCACGATCTCATGTGGACGGGTTCCAATTTCGTCAACTATCCCGTCCATTTTTTAGGTTGCCCCATAGAAGACAACTCTTCGGACGGACCAGTCCTCACCAAAACAGTCATCCAAAGCTTGGATGATTTCGGTGAACTGAGAATGGAAAAGGTCCTGGATCATCCGATCATGCAGGGGATTATTCGTTCGCACCACATCGTTGCCGATGCCATCGGTAAGGAGACGATGGCCATGCCGGCCCAGTGGGCCCCGTTCACTTTGGCGAGCCGGATTTTAGGCATGGAAGAGATAGCGCTTGCAACCATCCTGGAACCCGATAAATTGTTACAACTAATCCAGTTCTCAACAGATCTGCTTTGGTCGATTATCGAACCAACCCTTGAACACGAAGACATCTCAGGAGTGAATCTCGCTGACCCTGTAGCTTCCGGGGATTTGATTTCACCCGATTCGTTCAAAAAGTTTGCGGCTCCGTTTTTGAAGGATCTTGTCGATAGAATCAAGGGGAAAGGGAAATACGCGATGATACACATCTGTGGGGACACGACCCTGGTGTTGGAGGATATTGCTGAGATTGCCCCGAGCTGTTTCAGTCTTGAGTCCAAGGTGGATTTGCGGAAGGCCAAAGAGATTCTTGGGGGTAAAGTCTGCGTGGCCGGGAATGTAACGCCGACAGGGGCATTTCTTCGCGGAACACCGGAAGAGGTTGTGGCTGAGGCGAAGGCATGTATTGAAGCCTGGGGCGAGGGTGGGGGATATGTTCTGACACTGGGATGTGATTACCCAAAGAATGTCCCTTTTGAGAACGCCATGGCCCTCATGTCACTTAAAGGATGCAATTAGCGGTTAGCCATTAGCTATTAGACGCACAAAATCAGTGATTTACGGCGCAATGGGTAAGCATAAAAAAGTGAGAATACCAACATGAAAAAAGTCATTCAAATGATTGAGATATCTAAGCTAACGGCTATGTAAAAGCCAATTGCAGCTTTTAGATGTCATTAAAGAGGAATATCAAAACAGACTATCAATAACGACCGTACTCACATCCTCCTCGTTCCCCTGTAAGTTTGCAAATTCTTTTTTTCCCCTTCTTCTTAAAGAGTTCCAGAGTCCCAGAGGCGTACCCGCCATTCCACAGTCTGAAATATCAATTAAGGCAGGGGTTTCCCGACAGACTCTTTAGAGCTACTTTTCAATAAAAACGGAAATACTTGATTGGTATTTGGAAAAACAATTTGCATCTTTCTCTCTTTCATGAACCCGTCAGGCGGGTTCGGCAACCCGGATATGGTTTTTCTCTAGAAATTCATGATACCCGTATACTTTCTTACCCATGAACTCCATGTCCACCGCTCCTTCGGGACAATTATTCACGCAGCCCAGGCAGGCGAGACAGCGATCGGTGTCCACCTGATAGTTTGGCAAATCAATGGCATCCACAGGGCATTTGTCAAGGCAGGTCTCGCATCCGGTGCATCGCTCTTCGTCTATCTCGTGTTTCCCGATAAACAACTTGGTCAACCAGATGGAAGGGTTGGCTTTTATCAGTTCTCGGAAATCAACCTCCTTTTTGATATTCACTGGTTGGCCTTTTTTCACCCGCGACAGTATGGAGACGGCATATTGTCTCATTGCTGAGAACGAATCTTGATTGGGCAAGTGGCTGTATTTCAGTATCCTTTCCACATTTCCGTATGACCAGGTCAGGGCAAAGGCCGACATATTTCCGAAGGTATTTAATCCTACCGGAATCCCTCCCTTGCTGATCAGCAGTTCCAGAAGTGTACAGGCCGTGTTGTGGGTGTTCCCCCCTTCTCCGCCAAAGGTCACGTATGACGCAACCGGTATTCCGGTGATTTCCGGAATCGTACTGAGCCAGGTTTGGAAGTTTTCGGGTACATCATAGTAATACACAGGAGACCCGGCAACGACCAGATCGTAGCGGGTTAAAGAGGCCTTGTCGATTTGCCGATATTCCCCCGCATCGACTACCAGCCCCTTGGCTTCCAGTTCCCGGGCGATAACCTTTCCGGTCCGGGCGGTATTGCCGGTTTGGCTGTACCAGAAAACCAGCGCATTTTTCGGTTTCAGAGGCGTGAAGGGTTCCTGGGATTGCCGGGGAGTACATGCTGTCAGGCCGCTAATGGGCAGGGATAATGCCATCAGAGACATGGAACTATTTTTGATAAAGGAACGTCTGCTTTCCATTACTTAATCTCCTGTTGGCTTCCACTGTATGGCAGCCGAACATGTTCAACCTTTACAGTTTGTGAATTTGACAAATATCGAATTGTATAGACAAAAAAACAGGGCAAAAACGAAGGCCTCATTTTCTTGCAAGGGACAGCACGGCACAGGCTTCTTTCGCAGTTTCTTCATTTATCCTTGCAACCAGGAATTTCCCCTGCCGTTCTGTTGTAATCAGATCCGCATTGGCAAGCTCTTTTAGGCTTTATTGAGTCTATTTTTCGGTCTGATGATTACGGCCGGTTTGGTCCTTTGTGAATATGTAAAATCTTCAGCTTCCCTGGATTTGCCGTATTTTCTTTCCAGATCGCTGAGCGGCCCGGCATCCAAAGCTCTGACCGGACAGGACTCAATACAGTTGGGAAGTTTTCCTTCCGCAAAACGGTCCAGGCAGTAGTTGCATTTTCGCATTTTGGCGCCTTTTTCAGGGCCGAACTGGGGGGCGTCGTAGGGGCAGGCCTTGAGGCATTTCTCGTCACATTCCACATTGCCAACGCAAACCTGATTATCCACGAGTACAATCCCGTCGCCGTCCCGTTTGGTGATGGCGCCCACCGGACATGCCGGTATGCAGACGGGGTCTAAACAATGCCAGCAGGGGGCAATCATGTAGCTCACAAACGGATCAGGGAATTTCCCTTTCTCCGTGTATATGACGCGCATCCAGTTCTCAGGGCCGGCGGGAATGTCATGCCAATCCTTACAGGCAACTCTACAGGCACTGCATCCGGTACAACGGGTCTGGTCAAAATAGAAACCGACTTGCATGGTTTAATCTCCCTTTTCTACTTGAACAAGGCTTGTGTTCATAACAGCCGCTCCACCACCCGAGTAAGCGTCTTTGGTCAGCGTATTGGCGCATGCGCCGCGATCGATGCCCTTTTCATCCGGATTATACCAGGCACCCTCAAAGATGGAAATTACCCCCGGAATGATTCTCTCCGTTACCCAGGCCTTGATGGCCACCTTGCCGCGGGCATTAAAAACATGAACCGCGTCTTCATCCTTGATCCCTCGTGATTTTGCGTCAACCGGGTTGATCCAGACCCGGTGAGGTTCCACCTCCCTGAGCCATTCCACTTTGTACAGTTCCGAGTGCACCCTGTTTCTGGGATGGGGAGTCAGAAGTTGAAGCGGGTACCGCTTGAACAAGGGGTCCGTGCGGTCCTCAGGGGTATTCGAATACTTGGGGACGGGTGGGCAAAGAGGATTGTTCAGATCTGCTGCCCGCTGCGAAAATATTTCGATCCTGCCCGATGGTGTAGGGAAAGGATTATTTTCAAAGTCCTTTATCTGTTCCCTGAATGCTACAACAGGCTCAGGGAGTTTTACGCGATGAATCCCCTCTTTTTTGAACTTCTCGTAGTCTGTAATCTGGGGCCCTGTCTCCGGATTTTTCTCCACAAACATCCTGAGCCATTCATCTTCAGAATA
>CAYOWC010000345.1:0-4986 GCA_964407525.1 uncultured Desulfobacteraceae bacterium
CCGAGAAACGCAAGTCTCCCATCGGTTGGCACACCTGTTTTTGAATTCCATCCCAGGGCCTCATAATAAAGTCTCAGGCCTTCGTAAAAATCCTCTTTTCTGATCCGTTTCTCTCCCGGGGTTCCTTCTTCCAGGGGTTCAAAAAGCCTGTCGGGGAGATAGTCGTCCTCTGCGGTAAAACCTTCTCTCACGTTGAACATCCTGGCCATGGTGATGGCCCGCTCTCCCAGTTCCATGATTTCGTACAGACTCGTGTTCCATCCGGTTACAGCTTCAAGCAGCTCTGCGATCATGGGAAGGGTATAGGCCGTATAGGGTACTGCTGAGAAGTTGCAGATACCCAAAGAATTAAAACAACTGAAGATCTGCTGGGTATGGGTAAACTGGCGCACTTTCTCAGGCCCCATCTCGGTAGCGGACATGGGCTCGATGATACCCAGCGGTTTAATGGCGTCTAACATAACCCCATCGACGGTAAAAGAGGTATCGTGTGGGGCCTCGATGTGGTCAGCTCCGGTGGGAGACAGCGCAAAGCTCATACCGACCGCATATTTGCCTCTGGGGTCGTGAAGGGGCATTTCCATTCCTTTGATATGCATGGCATAGGCTTCCGAACCTTTTCCAACCTTCTGGCTTGCCCGTTCCACACCCTCCGCCAGCATCTCTCCGAACCCCTCTCTGAAGGCGATCTTTCGGACCATTTGAATCATTCCGTCGGCATTGCCGAATCGCAGGTCAATTCCGTCCGTGTCTTCCTTGGTGAGGATGCCTCGTTCGGTGCACTCCATGGCAAAGGCGATGCTCATCCCCGTGGAGATGGTGTCCAGGCCCCAGCGGTTACAGAGTTCGTTCCCATGGCAGATGGCTTCGAGATTATCAATGCCGCAGGCAGACCCAAGAGACCCCAGGGTCTCATATTCCGGCCCCCCGTACTCTGGAGTGGCCGCATACTTACCCTCAATATTTACTGTTCTTTTGCAGAGGATAGGGCAGCTATAGCAGCCTTTGGCGCTTTCAAGAACGGTTTTTTCCATGGTCTCACCGGAGATGGCTTCGGCGCCCTCAAACCGGCCTTCCTGGAAATTTCTTGTGGGCAGGATACCTGAATTCTGCAGACCCATTACAAAAACCGGGGTCCCGAATTTCTTAAATGCATGGCCCATTGGAGATTTCGGTATAGCATCGACGGCCTTCTTTCTGAGTTCACGCACCTTTTCCGGTTCAGCCGTTTCAATCTTGCCGGTGCCTCTCACAGCAATGGCCCTGAGCTTTTTGGAACCCATCACCGCACCCATGCCGGTTCGACCATTGGCATGTTTCAGCTCATTGAGCACACAGGCATAGCGTACCTGTTTCTCTCCCGCCGGTCCGCACTGGGCCACCCGGATTCGTTTGTCCCCAAGTTCATCGCGGATACGGTCTTGAACTTCTCCAGAGTCCTGCCCCCACAGCTCACTTGCATCGCGGATCTCTGCTTTCCCATCTTTAATCCAGAGGTATACTGGCTTAGGAGAAGATCCTTCGATAATCACACCGTCAAAGCCGGCCATTTTCAATTCCGGGCCCCAGAATCCACCCGCTTCAGCCTCTCCAAAGCCGCCGGTCAGAGGTGAGCGGGCGGCCACCGTGTACCGGGTTAAACCGGGCATGGGCAGACCCGAAAGGACATTGGACATGAAAACCAGCAGGTTTTCGGGTCCCAATGGATCCACGCCCGGTTTCATTTCTTTGAGCAGAAAATAGAGGGAGAGGGCCGATCCGCCCATGTATTGGCGGTAAATGTTTTCCGGCGGGCTCTCCTCAGTGAGGGTAGCGTTGGTCAGGTCAACTCGCAATATCTTACCATTGTATCCGTTTGGCATTTTTTTTCTCCTTTCAAAAAACTTCGCGTCTTTGCGTCTTTGCGTGAGATCCTCTTTGGTTCCTGATCATCCGGGTCAGGCGGATCGAATCTCTGAAACGCGATCTTTTGCCGCCTGGGCATTGTCGCGTATGGCATCCCACTTTTTTCCTGAAATCATATCCTTGGTGGCTATCCATGTGCCGCCCACCGCCAGCACGAATTTCCGTTGGAGGTAATCGGCCAGATTGCCCATATTGACGCCTCCCGTGGGGATGAATCGGACACCCAAATGGGCGAAGGGCGAAGATACGGCCTTCAGCATTTTGATCCCACCGCTTGCCTCAGACGGGAAATACTTCATGCATTTAATACCCATGGAAAGGCCTTTTTCGATCTCCGTGGGGGTCATGACCCCAGGGAAGAATGGGAATGAAATTTCCTGTGCTTTCCTCACGATTTCAGGATTAAAGCCCGGCGCCACACCGAATTGGGCACCATATTCCTTGGCACGGAGCAGGTCTGCCACGGACAATATGGTACCCGCCCCAAGCAGAAGTTCCGGTCGTTCTTTTTTCAGGATTTGAATGGTTTCACCCGCCGCCTCAGTACGGAAGGTGACCTCCGCAACGGGTAGTCCCCCTTTCATAAGGGCGTCGGCCAATGGCACCGCCATGGCCGGGGATTCAATAGCAATAACGGGGATGACTCCGCATTTTTCCATTTTTTCCATTAACGCATTGTCTTGCATATGGTTTGCCTCATAACAAACTTCGTTTGGTTCAAAGGTTCAAAGGTTCAAAGGTTTTCTTGTTTCCATTTGATTCGATGTTGGAGTTTTCGCTCACCTGGACGTTCGTACCAAGCGCATTCGGTTGTCACTGAGCTCGAAGAGGTGCCCTCCATTGCACTGATCCGAATGTGAACATCCAGTTTCTGTAGGTTGGGGTGAGGTACAAACCCCAACATCTTCCGGTTTATGATCCTGTTGTGTTGGGGTTCATGCTTCACCCCAACCTACGGACTCATTCGAAAGATGTTAGAGCAAACATCCACACTTTAACATTCTGCGGTTCGCTTTTCCCTTTTTTCATGCTACAGCGTGGAAAGGCACCAACCCGATCCCCTACCTCTGCACCCTTCCCGAACCCGAACCTTTCACAAGACTGTCGACTTCATCGAAGGACAGGAGGGGAAGATCACCCGGAATAGAATGCTTGAGACAGGATGCGGCTACGGCAAACTCAAGAGCCTCCTGATCGGTTTCCAGATTGTTGAGCCCATAAATCAAACCGGTGGCAAAAGAATCCCCTGTTCCAACCCGATCGACAATATTCCGAATCTCGTACCGTTTGGAAACAAGAAAATCCCTGCCGTTGTTCAGGGTTGCAGACCAGCCGTTGTGGTCTGCCGAATGGCTCTCGCGCATGGTGATGGCGATACGGTCCAGGTTCGGGAATTTTTCCAATACCCGTCCTGTGAGTTCTCTGTATTTCTCCACATCAAGTTTCCCGGATTCTATTTCCACGTTCGCCTTTATCCCCAGGGATTTCTGGCAGTCCTCTTCATTTCCAACCGCCACATCAACATATTGCATGAGATCCGTCATGACATCGGGTGCCGTTTTGCCGTATTTCCAGAGTTTTTTGCGAAAATTAAGGTCACAGGAGACTGTTACCCCTCTGTTCTTCGCCGTTTTCATCGCCTCCAAAGAGAGATCAGCGGCCGACTGGGAAATGGCCGGGGTGATCCCGCTTATGTGGAACCAGGTCGCACCCTCAAACACCTTGACCCAGTCTACGTCACCCGGGGATGCCTCCGAAATGGCCGAGTATGCACGGTCGTAGATGACCTTGGATGGCCTCTGGTTGGTGCCCGGTTCCAGAAAATAGATGCCGAGCCTCTCTCCTCCCTTGATGATCAGAGATGTATCAACGCCATGCCTTCTCAGTTCTCCGATGCATGCTACTCCCACTGCGTTTTCCGGAATAGCGGACACGAAAGCGGCATCTAAACCCAATTTGGCGAGTCCCACGGCTACATTTGCTTCACCTCCCCCGAATGTGGCTTCAAGGTAAGGGCTCTGAAAAAACCTCTCCCGCCCTGGGGCTTTGAGCCGAAGCATGATTTCACCAAAGGTTATATATTTTTTCATCCATTCCTCCTGTTTTTCTATGAATCCGGCTTAGGCGTTTTCCAAACTCTTTTCTAATTCCGTGAGGTTGGAAAAGACATCATCGGCCCCCGCCTCTCTCAATTCATCCATGGTGTTATGCCCGGTGGCGACGCTATAGACAGAAATCCCTGCGCTCTTGGACATATGGATATCCAACAAGGAATCCCCCACATAGCAACACTCCTCTTTGGTTACCTTGAGTCGTCGCACAATTTTCATTAAGGGTTCTGGAGAAGGTTTCGGTTTTTCCACCTCATCGGCAAAAAGAGTTTCTCGGAAAAGGTTGGAAAGGGTCGCCGGAAAAACACCGTTAAAATTGTCCCTGGTCGTATTGGACAAGAGAGCGAGGAGATATTTCTTGGCCAGCGAAGTTAATACCGTTTCCACATCCGGAAAGACAAGATTTTTCTTTGCAGCAATTTCGAAATAGCGCCTGGTTTTGGTCTCTAACAGACTTTCCCACTGTTCGTCGGAGATATCCCCGAAATAAAATTTTCTCTTTCTTTCGATAGAGTACGAGATATGCCGGCTTACGGTTTTTCTCGTCAGGGGCTTGTCAAATTCTTTCGCAGCAAGAAGATAGGCATCCTCATGGACTTTTAAGTCGTCGACAAGTACGCCATTATAATCAAATATGATTGCTTTCAGCATTGCGTTCCTATGAGTATGGATTGTCTATGTTTACTGTTCGGTCCTGTAATTGTCATCTCTTGGTCCTTCATCGATAAGAACGGGCCACTCTCCCGGAAGCCATGGAATAGCCATACTAACTGATTTTATTTATAAAATGGTATGCCGTAAGTCAACAGAAAACGGGAAGACCACTGTGCCGGAGTTCTGAAAAGCAAGGGAGTAATTCGGGAGGGTTTCTTCTCCGGAACGGGGTATTGGGATCACGGCCTCCTGGATAAAGGGCTTTTTCTTGTTCCAGCCAGAGACGCAATGTATTCCCCTTTTTTGTGGCGCTGGT
>CAYOWC010000346.1:0-4940 GCA_964407525.1 uncultured Desulfobacteraceae bacterium
TCCGTTCCGATTCGAAAAAGGCTTTGCGGCCTTCGCGCCTTTGCGGTTCAAAAACAAATAACCGGATGAAGTTTCATATGAGGGCTTGAAAATGGCCGGTGACCGAAAAGTTGTTGAGGACAAGACCCGATTTCTGGTACGTAAAGAGAACCGGATCGTGAGTGTTCTTTCCGTCCTGGGCGTATTCCTGTTGTGGGAGATCCTTGGCCGTTCGGGTTTTGTCACGCCTCTCTTTCTACCGCCCTTTACCGCAGTGCTCCATGCAGGCGTTGAGATGGTGCAGAGCGGTGAAATTTTCGAACATATGATGGCCAGTCTGTGGCGTATAGGGTGCGGATTTTTTATGGGGGCCGCTGCGGGGATCTTTACAGGCCTTGCCACAGGGTATTCCCAGCTTGCTGATGATGTGGCCCATCCCATCGTCGCGGCAACGTATCCCATTCCTAAAATTGCCATCCTGCCTCTCTTGATCCTGTGGCTTGGAATAGGAGAGGCTTCGAAAATAGCGGTGATTGCCCTGGGAGTCTTTTTTCCTGTGGCCATCAATGTTCGAGCCGGGGTGAGGAATATGGAAACGGTCCTGATCAAGGCGGCCCTTTCCCTTGGTTCAGGCCCGTTTCATATCGTAACCAGGGTAATCCTCCCTGCCAGCGTCCCTATGATTTTTGCGGGATTAAAACTCGGTATCGGGATCGCCCTGCTCCTGGTGGTAACCGCCGAGATGATTGCGGCTGATAAAGGGATCGGCTTCTTGATCCTTTCCGCTGCGGATCTTATGCAGACTGGACGTTTGTTATTCGGGATACTGGTTCTTTCTATCATGGGCATATCATTCGCGTGGATTCTGGAAATCGTTGAACGCAGATTGGTTCCGTGGCGGTAATTAGGAGCAAGACCTAAAAGCTGCAATTAGCACTTAGCGGTTACATAGCTCTATAATATAAGTCGTTTACGGAGAAACAGCTCAGCATCAAAAAGTGAAAGTTGCAATACAGGAAAAACTGATATAAATCATTTATATCATTAAGCTAACGGCTAATAGCTTAAAAGCTAATTGCTGTTTTTAGGTAAGAAATGAAACGGATTTTGACCATTGCAGGATCGGACTCCGGTGGAGGCGCCGGAATTCAGGCGGATCTTAAGACAATTACGGTTCTCGGGGCCTATGGAATGAGCGTGATCACCGCGGTCACGGCCCAGAATACCATTGGGGTTCAGGGGGTGTATCCCGTCCCGGCTTCTTTTGTGGAAAAGCAGATGGAATCCGTCCTGTCGGACATCGGCGTTGATGTGGTCAAGACGGGGATGTTAGCCACCGGAGACGTGGTGGAAGCCGTTGCGGAACAATTACGGAAATACGGGGTCCGACATCTCGTGGTGGATCCGGTTATGGTGTCCACCAGCGGTAATACCCTCCTTTCGGAAGACGCCATTGAGGTCATGAAACGGACTCTCTTTCCGCTGGCTGACCTGGTGACCCCCAACCTTTCGGAGGCTTCTTTATTGTGCGGTTTTCCTGTGAATAATCTTTCTGAAATGCGGAAATCGGCAGAACGGATTCATGATCTGGGGCCGAGCCATGTCCTGATCAAGGGAGGACACCATGAGGGAGATGCCCTGGATATCCTGTTTGACGGCGACTCTTTCTACAGCTTTACCGCCAACCGCATACATACCAGGAACACCCACGGGACCGGATGTACTCTATCTGCGGCTCTGGCTACCTTCCTTGCCCAGGGGTTTCCCATGAACGAGGCTGTGGCAAAGGCAAAAAAATTTATCACTCGAGCCATTTCGTCCGGATTGAAAATAGGTGCCGGGCATGGACCCACCAATCCCTATAGCCATATCCTGGAGGCTTAAATCACTTTCACGGTTTTCAGCCATCCCGGTTTTTCTTTTTCAGCCTCATTTATGGCGGTGGGTGAACCAAGCACCTTGATGATTCCGTTTTCTTTTACTTCTTCAAGAGCCGGAGCCATGGCCCTGAACTCTTCCTCTGTTGTAGCTAAAATTTCCTCGCGCATCTGTTGCCGGTTATCGTCCGTATGCCCGATGAGGAGGCGAACCATGGAGGCAAATCCCTTTGCATCGGGGAGCATGTAACTGTCCATATCTCCTATGGCGCCAATGATGCTCTTGGTCAGTTCCTCCCTGGTCAGGGTGATTTCTCGAAGAAACTGTGCAGTCCTGTCGAATGTCTCTACTGTCTTGAGGAGATTAGGGTCCCTGTAGGAAATAAAGGTTAAGACGCCGGAGAGCCTGTCCAGCATACAGAAGGCGCCATAAGCCCCCCCCTGCACCCGTACTTGGTCCCACAGCCATCCATTGCGAATGTACCTGGTAATGACCAGCGCCGATCCGTTAAATCTGTATGGGGTATTATAAATATTAGCGCCTTTTCCCACATAGTTGATTTGGGATGGAATAGTGAGGCCTTCGGAAATGGGGGTTCTTTCCAATGACCAATCCGATTCGGAAATGGAAGTTTCCGGCAAGGTTTTCAAAAAACCGTTCAAGAGGGGTTGGAGCCGGGTCCAGCCCGACTGGTCCACGGTGATGTTGGACAGCATTGTCTTTCGATTTACAAGAATTCGGTGGATTTCCTGCAAGGTGGAGAGAACACCGGGCCAGTCCTTTTCAATGGATCGGGCGAGTTCTCTCAGAAAGAAGAGATAACTGATCCCTCCCATCTGCTCCGAAACCAGGTGAGACTCGCTGAAATGAGATTTAAGCCTGATATTTACCATCTGGTGGCCGGATGGAATCATTTTTTGTTCCATCCTGGCCTTCTCTTCCATTACCATTTGCCGGAATCGCTCCCTGTTGTCCAGCTTCACAGTCAGGAGAATATCCCTGAAAATGTCCATCAAGTCATCGACCTGGGTGTACATGGCCTTGCCACTCACAAAAAGCCATGTTGTACTCTCTTGGGAGTCTTTTTTGTTTGAGCTGAACGGATGAGCGCTGACACCGCCGGTCCTGCTGCTGATGCGCTGGGTCAGGGCGACAAAATCCTCTTTTTCCGTGCCTATTTCCGTCAAGGCGCGTCCAAACAGGGGAACATAAGGAAGGTATTTGAAAGGCAACCCGTGAAGATCAAGCCCCAGATCCACATAGGCAATCCCGTTGGTGAAAAGGTCATGAAGGAACAATTTACTTTCGGCTTCTTCAGAAACTGCCAGGGGAATACTTCTGTTTTTTTTGTCCAGGTCGTTCAGCCTTAATACGGGAATAGCAGCCAGGGCTTCGGGAGAATCAGGGGCCTCCTGGGATTTTTTCAGTTCTTTGGCATTCTCTATAACGCGTTCCAGATCGTCTTGTTTCATGGCGGCTTCTATCTTGTTCAAACGGGCTTTTTCGTCCGCGTCTTCCCGCTCGCCAAGCGATCTGTCCGGTTCGAGAATCAGAGTGGTGCGGTGTGGGTTGGAAAGCAGCATGCGGTCAATCATCTTTTCGAAAAAGAAATGTTCCGAAAGCGCCTTGGCTCGTATTTTTTCAAGGGGTTTTTCAAAAGCCAGCAGGGCCAAGGGGTTGCTGTCGTACAACCAAGTGGTCAAGGACCGGAGCATAAGCATGAGGCCCCTTGGAAAACTACCCGTGTTGTTTTCTCGCAACCTGAATTCGATGGTGTTCAGGGCGGCATCCTTTGTTTTGGGATCTATCCCCGACCGGGCGAGATCGCCAAGGGTCTTCAGGATGAGCGGTTCAACCTTGTCTACATGATCGTTCCGGACTCCCTTGAGCCCGGTAGAAAAAGTGATCTGCCTTAATTCATCCTCCAGGCCACCCCCTGCAAGATCCTCCCCCAATCCCGACTCAATGAGTGCCTTTCTGAGGGGGGATCCAGGCATGCCGAGAAGAATGTATTCAAGGATGCCAAGGGAAAAATTTGTTTCAATATCGGTGGTTTCCCCTAATAACCAATTGACCGTAACCATCCCTTTAGGGTCGTCTTTGTTCTCATCTCCCGCCATGAAGAGGCGGGTCAGGCGTTTCGGTTTCGTAAAGGAAGGTTGCAGCTGAATTTTAGAGTCCATCTGAAGGGGCTCAAATTCATTGAGGCACTCATTCAAGAGTTTGAGCCGTTCGTCCGGATCATCATCTCCATAGAAATATATTCTGGCGTTTGACGGGTGATAGTATTTTTCATGAAAAGCGTGAAATTGCTCGTAGGTGAGATTCGGTATTTCTTTTGGGTTGCCCCCCGAATCAAAGCCGTAGGCATTGTCCGGAAAGAGGCTCTGGAGAGAATATTCCGAAAGAAGGCTGTCCGGGGAAGAATAGGCGCCTTTCATCTCATTGAATACAACGCCCTTATAGGAAAGGGGGATATCGGTTTTTTCTTTCTCAAAATGCCATCCTTCCTGCTGAAATATGGCCGGAGTAATTCGGGGATAAAAAACCGCATCGAGATAAACATCGATCAGGTTATAGAAGTCCTGCAGATTCTGGCTGGCTACGGGGTAGCAGGTCTTATCAGGATAGGTAAACGCATTGAGGAACGTTTGCAATGATCCTTTCAGGAGTTCTACGAACGGCTCTTTCACCGGATATTTACGCGATCCGCAAAGAACAGAGTGTTCCAGTATGTGGGCTACGCCCGTCGAATCGGAAGGGGGCGTACGAAAAGTTATGCCGAAAACCTTGTTTTCATCATTTGTTGTCAGGGAGAGAAGTTCTGCTCCCGTTTTTCCATGGCGGAAAAGCTTTGCCACCGCTCTAATTTCTTTTATTTCCTGTTCCTGTAATAACTCAAAGCCGTGATTCATTGTCATGTTTTCTCCTGGTTAGTGTGCATTAATCTACTGGGTTGTTTTTTCTTCGCGATGATTTGAATTGTAGTAAGGGTAGCAAAGAGGATACACCCTGAATAATTCAGCATATCCCCTACCCATATCATCAAAATGGCGCTTACCCCAAACAGGATTGTTTCCGCC
>CAYOWC010000347.1:0-2433 GCA_964407525.1 uncultured Desulfobacteraceae bacterium
GGAAGAGGGGGCTTAAAGTCAACATTGCGCTTCTAAACTACAGCGCTCCTCATATGGAGGTCTAGAAAGTGATCTGGAACTGTACGCCGTAAACGCCGTAGCTACCGCTATCAACACTTGTCTGCGTGTTGGTGTTGTTATCCCAGGATGTATTGCTGTCGCCATCATCATACCACATGAACTCAGGTCTGATGCTGAAGCCCTTGGCCAGCTGGATCGGAACACTGATACCATACATCAAGGATTTATAACTCATGGGATTGTCGTCGCCGGCAGAACTCATCTGACCAAAAATCAGGTGAGGTGTAACAGGACCGAACTTGAATGCCAGATCAACCCAGTAACCCCAGTTGGTGGTGTCATCGAGTCTGGTATCAGAGGCTGCAGTTGGCTGGTATACAGTAATACCGGAGTTTCTAGCGGTGGGGTTGGCACCGATGAGGCCTCTTGTGTTGCCCCAGTTCTTACCATACTGGCCTTCTGCGGAAAGCATGAACGGGCCCATACCGAATTTCATGCCCAGGGATCCTGCGTAGGTTTGTACGTCATCATCAATACTGGAATTCACGAGCTTATCAAAGGTTCTTTGCTGCCACAGAACTGAGGGGTAAAGCTTGACTGGTCCTATATTGACGTGTGCACCAACATCGACTCGGGGAAGTTTCGTGTTCGTTTGGTAATCTGCAGGATTAATCTCTCCTGAGGTATCGATAAACCTGGCTCCACCATTCGGATCAACAACGGCAACTGCGATTCCAAACATCTTGCTGGGGGTAAAGGTTGCACGGACCTGAGGAAAACGTCCTGAGTAGAACTCACCATAACCGCAACCAATGATATTGAGGCTGCCGGTATTGGTACCCAGCAGCTGGCTCGGATTCAGGGGAGAGAAAGGGGTTGTGGTGTGACCAGCAAGAAGCTGGAATCCCGGGGTGATATCCCACCATCCGTAAGCATGTCGTACGCTGACGTCAGTAGCACCACCACCACCGCCCATACCAAACTCGATGAACATTCCAACGTTGTCTTCATTGGTCCATCTTGCATTAAGGCGGGTAATACCCGGTACATCGATCCTCGTATTGGAATAGGATTCTCTACCATCGCCATTACCATAAGTGACTGCGGACTCTTTGTTCCTGCTAAGATAGTAAAAATCGGTAAAAACAATACCACCAATCTTGACTTCAGCCATGACCGGTACGGAAAAACCAACCAGCACGAGTGCCAGCAGTCCCAGTACAAACAATTTTTTCATTACGCTTTCCTCCTAAATGTGTGAACTCCTAAATAAAAAAAAACAAACAATCATCCTCAAACTAAAAACAACCCGAAATTTCTCACCTCCTTTCCCGTTTATGAAAATTTAACAAAAATTTAAACCAGATTTAATGCAAAACATTACTCTATGGGGCATTCATTTACCAGATGACATTCGAAATGTCAAGATCTTTTCGATGGCAACCCCCACATATCAGGCAAAAAAAGGAAATTTTGTGGTTATTCCCTCGTTCTCATCCTCTACCCTTTCTATCCGCTCGTTCCCATGCTCTGCGTGGGAACGCACTCCTAGACGCTCCGCGTCTTTTCATTTCAGCCATCCAAACCTTAAATAAATCCAGGTTCTTTAACGGACGCAGAGCGTCCCCCCGAGCATTCCCACGCAGAGCGTGGGAACGAGAGCACAGGAGTTTCCGCCCTTCAGTCTCCCGTGAAAGCAGGTTCCCGTTTTTCCACAAAGGCTTTGAATGCTTCCATCAGATCGTCAGAGGGCAGAATGGATGCGCTTTTCTGTGCGACATATTCCAGACCCGGTCTGATTCCGTAGTCGCGGCTGAAAAGGGTGGTTTCTTTTACCCCCTGGACAACGAGAGGAGGGCACGATGCGATTTCCGACGCCAGCTCCCTTGCCTTCATATGGAGAGCTTCCCTGTCCCGGCACAGGTGGGTGATAAATCCCATTTTCAAGGCCTGTTCCGGCGTGAAATCCCTGCCGGTGAGGGCCAGTTCCCTGAACCAGCCGTGCCCAATGATATGAGGAAGTCGTTGAAGGGTGCCTAAGTCTGCGATAATGGCCATCCTGGTCTCGCGAATGGAGAAGAGACTGTCTTCACAGGCAATGCGAATATCACAGGCGCTGATGAGGTCGATCCCTCCTCCGATGCAGTGGCCATGGACGGCGGCAATCACCGGTTTGCGGCATTTTTCGATGGCGTCCATACTTTTCTGGAATTTGACGATCCCTTTTTTCAGCTCCATCCGGAATGCGGGACCTTGTCCCTGCAGCATGGGGGCCATTTCCATCAGATCGATGCCTGCAGTAAAACTCTTTCCTTCCGCTTTAATAACAATCACCCTTATATCCGGATCGCTGTCAAACTGCTCAAAAACCTCCATGAGTTCGTCAAAAAAGGCGTAGTTCATGGTGTTGCG
>CAYOWC010000347.1:2533-4924 GCA_964407525.1 uncultured Desulfobacteraceae bacterium
GGCTAAAAAATCCCTCGCACCGCCGCTTCCGCTTCCGCCATGATCCTATCGAAAAGTTCTTTGATGGTGGGAATATCATGGGCGAGTCCTATCCCCTGGCCACAGGAAATAATGCCCGCGTTTAGATCGCCTTCCCGGTACATTTTCTTTGCTTTTTCCCCCGCGGCAATATTGATGATCTCGGGCAGATTGGCCTGGTTGGCTTCCATCTCGGCACATTTCTT
The DNA here is from genome assembly GCA_964407525.1 of uncultured Desulfobacteraceae bacterium. GTDB lineage: Bacteria > Desulfobacterota > DSM-4660 > Desulfatiglandales > Desulfatiglandaceae > DUZB01. The sequence continues at coordinate 2,758 of CAYOWC010000347.1, forward strand.
GGCCGCCCCATTGTTCCATACCCTGTGGGTTGCCCCTATGGATCGCATTATCAGCATGGTATCCAGTTCGTCGGCATCGACGAGAGCGTTTTTGAGGGCATCGTGGATCGGGGCTTCCCTGGTGACCAGCAAGCGTGTTCCGAGGATTACCCCTTTCGCTCCAAGGGCAAGAACGGCCGCAAGCCCGCGACCGTCCGATACGCCCCCGCCGCCTATGACGGGAACACGGAGACTTTCCACAACCCTTGGAACCAGTACCAGCGTTCCTACATCAAGTTTCCCGGTGGCGCCTCCGTTTTCATATCCTACGACGGTTACGATGTCGGCCCCCATCTCCTGGACCTTCAGCGCATACCGGACTCCCACGCATTTATGTATCCAGAGCAGACCCGCTTCCTTGAATCGGGCACAAAGGTCGGCCGGGGCCGAATGCCCGGAGGTCTCAACGATTTTCACCCCCTTATCCAGGAGGACATCAAGGTAGTCGTTGTTGTCGATGGGGCGCATCATGGGGAAAAGATTAAGATTTACCGCAAAGGGCTTGTCCGTGAATGCAAGGAGCTGATCCAGAGCTTCCGCGAATGTTTCGCGGGTCTGATAGATGGCGGAGGCAAGTATCCCTAATCCTCCCGCATTGGAAATGGCGGCAGTGAATGCAGAGGTGGAAATCCACATCATGGTTCCCCCGATAATGGGATAGTCAATTCCCAGCATTTCTGTAACGGAAGTTTTGAACATTAGGTCTCTCCTTAATTTTATGAAAACATCCGCGAGATGAAAAACAAAGATCCACGTCATTCCCGCGAACGCGGGAATCCAGGCTGTCCGCGCGAGCTTTCTGGATTCCGGGTCACGCCCGCCAAAAAGCAGGCGGCCATGCCCGGAATGACGGTACTTGTGAATTTGGTTTTACCCTTCAAAACCCATTAACGGACGCAGAGCGTCCCTTGTGCATTCCCACGCAGAGCGTGGGAACGAGAGCGCTGTCTTCCATCTTCTGCGTACTGTCTACTACTTACTGCATACTGTCTTTTGGCTTCTGTCCTCCGTCCTCTGTCTTCTGCCTGCTGCCCTCTATTTCCCCATAAAGGCCAGTGGGACAAGGGATTTTCCCCTTTTCTGGGCCAGTTCCATTATGGTCATTTGAGCCACTGCCGGGGGTTCTCTCCGTTCTTCCTGTGGCTTTGCCCTGAGCTTCATGGCTTCTGTTGCACAAGTGGAAATACAAAGTCCGCAACCGATGCAGCGATCCAGGTTTACTTCGGCTACTTCTTCATCACCGATGGTTATGGCATTCATCTGGCATCGGTCCAGGCATACTTCGCAACCGACGCATAGCTCGGAGTCTACCTCAGCGAAATAATTGGCGATGACTATTTCCACCGGTTTAGGGTGTTTGTTGAGTGCCCGCAGCATGCCGCAGCAATCCCCGCAGCAGTTACACATTCCCCCGGGGTTCTGGGCATTGAAGGGCTGGGGTACCAGGCCGGCCTTTTCGCAGTCATCCAGAATCTCAATGGCCTCTTCCTGGGTAATCCACCTTCCCATTCCCTTGTCTACATAGTAATCCGCGTGGGAACCGGCCATAAGGCAGACTTCAACAGGCTTATCGCACGCCTGGTCCAGCAGGCCCTGCTGGACCCTGCAGATACATTTTGCAACAGCCAGCCTGTCCTTGGTTTTTATGATCTCACGGGCGTCATCATAGGGAACAACGGGCCAGGCAACATCGATTGCCTGGTTCACCGGGATGGTTCTCAGGGGGACAACCTGTTTTGAGACTTCGCCGGCAAACGCTTCGTTGAAGTAGTCGTCCATGAGTTGTGCCAGTTCACGATCCATGGTTTTTAGCTGATATTCGTAAATGCCTACCACGTAGGGCGCTGCACCGTACTTCGGAGCGTCTCCTTTTCGAACGCGAAATATCAGGCCGTTTTCAGCCATTTCTTCCAGGAGATTCGCCACATGGTCCGGATCCTGGCCGGTACGTTTGGCCACGTCAGTCGGTGTTTCCATCATCAGGCTGAGCTGAAGGTACATCTCCGCGGCTTCTTCGGTAAAAAGCTTTCGCAGAATTTCAATTTCCACACCGGATTCGGTAGAGGGGTACCCGATGGAATATTGGTCCAGCTGTTCCCTCAGTTTTTCAAAAATATTTCCTGACATC
>CAYOWC010000348.1:0-4916 GCA_964407525.1 uncultured Desulfobacteraceae bacterium
CCGAACATTTTCGAAAGCTGCGAGGAAGCGATGATGATGGCGGCAGCGTTGGTGAAGCCATTGACCACCGGATGGGACAGGAAGTTGACCACCAGGCCAAGTTTCAGCACTCCAAGGGCAAACTGAAAAACCCCGACCGACAGCGCCAGCAGAATGGCATACGCGATGTAACCAGGACTTCCCGCTGTGGCAAGGGGTTCTAGGGAGGCAGCCGTCATGAGGGAAACGATCGCTACGGGGCCGGTGGCCAGTTGACGGCTGGAACCGAACAGGGCTGCAATCATAGGTGGCAGAAATGAAGCATAGAGGCCGTAGTAGGGCGGCAGTCCAGCCAACTGGGCGTAAGCCATGGACTGGGGGATCAGCACGAGGGCTACGGTAAGACCTGAAATAAAATCCGTTCTAAAACTCGCCAGGTTATAATCCTTAAACCACCCCAAAAATGGAAATACTCTGGTTAGCATAAATTTCGCTCCTTACTTGTGAAAGGCTTTGGGTTAAACATTTGCAAGCATCCTTCTGCAGCTTGCGATCAGTTCGCTGGACAGTGCCCCCGCGTTGTAAAGATTGTAACTGTTGAAACGCACCAGCCCATCGGTCATCGTAAAAAGAATCAACGCTGTTTTTCTGGCCGGTACAGACACTATAGACCCATCTTTCTTTCCCAGATTCACAGCTTTTTCAAATATGTCAACAAGACCATTGTAGGTATCTTCAAGATATTCTCTGCAGAGGGGATTTACCTCAGCCAGTTCATAGGCGTCGTGACGATGAAGCAACATAAAAAGATCCGGATTGTGGCCGGCCAGATAGAGATAAAAGGAAATAACCTCCTCTACCATTTCCAAACCGCTTTGAAACTTTTTCCTGGCAGCGTATCGCTCAAAATCATTGATAATTTTCAATTTGACCGTTTCGAGTACAGCCAGGAAAAGGGTCTCTTTATTCTTGAAATGGTAAAAGATCGTTCCTTCTGCCGCGCCCGTCATTTTCGATAGATCAGCCATAGAGGTATCTTTAAAGCCCTTCTTTGCGAAGAGCCATAAAGCAGACTGCAGAATCAATTCTTTTTTTGACATATCTCCACATCCTTCATCAAGAAAACCAACTGAGTGCTCAGTCAGATTTTTTTTGTTAGCAAGTTTTTTTGTGCATGTCAAGAAAAAATCTTCCTCCCTTCAACGAAAGGAAGCTCCCATACAGTCATGAAATTTCCCCATTTCCAAAACGAATACCGCTAAAAATAGCTGCAAATCGTAAGAGATCCCGCAATTTTCCACCCGAGGTGGTGCACAGAGTCAGGATTGGGTTTATGCGAGAGATAGAAGGTGGGAGTCCAAAGAGAAGAGATAAACTGATTACTCACTCAGGTTATTGGGAAATTATTTAAGCGAATATTATGGCAGTGAGGTTCTTGAGGAGGGGAATTCAGATTCGGTAGAGATTCCCGCGCTGGACTATCGTCACGGAAAGAACGAACCGCAGAATGTAGAAGTGTGGAAACGGAGTTTCCTGTAAAATGCGTTCCCAAACTGGAGTTTGGGAACGAGAGAAGATCGACATCCAGGTAAGCGAATACTCCGACGTCCAACGCCGAGTTTCACACGATCACCGTCTCTGACTGGAAAAGAAGTCAGTCTGATCGAGAAAGAAACTTTGCTATTGTGGTAGGCTATAAAGGGAACCCCGATGTCCCTGACTGCCTACTGCCTACCGCTTACTACCTACTGAACTTTCACGCGAGTGGTGCGGAACTGCCTACTGCCTTCAGCACTTTTCACACAAGAAATCAGCGCAGCCCATCCTCTTTCTTCGCATCTTCTATGACAAGACCGCCAATCCTCGGATGGGGACGTCCACAATTGGTTACCACAAGGGCCACAACAATTTCGTCGGCCATGGGGGCATCATCAATCCGTACGGGCATCGCGTCGAAATGGGTTCTCACGAAAGCGGCATCTTTGTAATGGGTGGGCACATCGATTTCCGTTCCCATTCCTCCTAATTTCTTGGCGGAAGGAATAATGGCCTTGCCACCGCCGAGTGCATCCCTAAACGGTTTGCCCAGTTTGGGGTGCAAAATAGCTCCGGCGTGCTCCCTTTCTCCTCTTTCGCCCACGATGGCGCCCTTGCCATATCCTTCGGCCTCTTCAGGTTTGATCCCAAGGGCATCCACAGCCATTTTCCCGAGAATGCCTCCCAATTCTTCACCAATATCCATGAGCGGCGTCAGGTCTTCCACATATTCACCTGCAAAAGGATTCGTGATAACGGCAACCGCGGCCGCTCTTTTTCCGGGGGCTTCGAGTTTCCGTCCCCCTTCTGAAAAAATTTCTTCAACGATGGTGACAAATTTCCTTATTTCCATAAACAATTCCTCCCGTTATTTGATATCCAGTTCACCCGTTCACTCTTTCCCGGAAAAATTCGGTCATTTCCATTTTTCCTTTTACAGAAAGAAATGCACCAAAAATAATCTTCTTTTCCACGAGTTCCCGGGCCTTTTTCATCCCTCTCCGAATCGCTTCACTTTTCTTCTTTTCAGGAATATTCCCTACAAACTCCGTAACCTTCAAACCTTTGAGATCCGTATAGGGATCTATCTCAACAGCATCCTTGCAAATAACCGCTTTGTCTTCCACAAAGGCGGCATTTCCCACGGCAGTAGCGGCGGCGTCAGCAACAGAAGCATTCCGTGCTACAATGCAGGCGGCTGAAGCGATTCCTCTTGTAAGGCTCCTGCCCCCCAGACCACTTGTGGCAATGCCCCAGGAAGGTTCAGTAGAATCAAGGGTGAGTACACGGGAAAAATCCTCTTTTCGAATATCATCCCGAATCCCTACGGTAACCGAGGCCCCTTCCCCTAATCGAACGGCAATATCGCCTCCATTATTGACAATCACCCTGGTCATGCCTGCTTCAGAGAGAAAATCGGCCACAAAATCAGCGATAGTCCCAGCCACCGCAGCCATAGGCGTCAGATCAGGGTCCCCAATGGAAATGACACTTGTGATCATCTTGCTGGCGACAGGTTCTTGGAGATCGCTTGGAATATTTTGTTGGACTATCTTCAGCCGATCCTGGAAACGTGCGGTCCGTTCAAAGATCTCAAAAGAAAATTTTGCGGCCTTGACATTCATTTCCCGTTGGGCAGTTTGTCCAATGAACGATGAGATAACCAGCCGCATGGGGCCGCATTCGGCCATAACGGCACCATTATCGAGAAGGTGTATAGCAGTTTCATAGGGCAAAAGGGCATCCGTCATTGTTTATACCATGCTTATCCGGTTGGCACTGAGCTCGAAGAGGGCCCTCCATCGCACTGATCCGAATGTGAACATCCAGTTTTGTGTTGGGGTTCATGCTTCACCCCAACCTACGGACTGACACCTGAAACCTGACACCTGAAACCTCTGTTTCCAAAACTGATTCTTCACGCTAATGCACGATCACCCGGTTTCGCTTGCCCTACAGAAAGGAAACGGTTTCATAGCCTCCACATGTCCCCCCATTTCCTCATAATCCCGGAGAATCATGGTGTACTCAATAGGACAAATGGTCGCGGGCGTCGGCGTCCAGTAGAACGAACCTTCTTTCACGCGACCCACATCCACCATGAAATTAATTCCGCCACCAGGCAGAACATAAGCAGGCGCACCTCCCACGGTAAGTGTCGCTCGCGCTTCATGCACGGCATCAGTCAATTTCACCGGATACAGGGTAACTCCCGCCCTTGCGCTTCCGCCCGAACCGCCCATATAAACAGCGGAAACCGTGGAAGATTCACAACTCGCGGATATGGCTTCAACAGCTTTTTTACATTCCGGCGTCAGGGGAAGTCTACGAAAGATCGCGTCATCACCTAATTGGAAAAGCTTTGCATTTTTCCCCGTGGTTTCGGTGATCAAAACGCGCAGGCCCGGTTCAGCAAGGCCTGTATCCACCCCTTCAATCACATCCAGGGGGTCTTGAATCGATGTTCCGCCCCAGCCATCCCCGTGATCTCCAAAATATCTTCCAGGGGTACTCATCCTGAATCGAAGGCGTACTCCCGAGGGTTTTGCCCCCACAAACCGACCGGCCGCATGTTCACTCATAAGGCTGGTGATGTGGGAATCGAGGATAATGACTTCGTCCGCCGCCTCCTGCAAAAGAGGCGCAAACAATCCAAGAGTAGCGCTCCCGCATCCCACTCGCATATTGTCGGGAAGAACTCCATTGATCTCCGGCGCTGTTCCCACCTGCACCTTCAATTTGCTTCCCCCCTTTACCATCAGTTTCACAGGAAGCCGGTTGGCAATATCTGTAACGGTTCTTGCCACCACCATTCCGTCCTTGCCGGTCAGCAGATTTACACCGCCTATGGAGAGCATCTTGGACCCGTACTGCTCTGTGATCACCATGCCCACCTTCCGCTTTCCCACAAGCACATCGGCGCCTTCTTCACCTACCTGCAGATCCGTATCGATCTTCACCAGGATGGAACTATAGCTCAGCGGGGCTTCGGTAACCACAGTAACCACATCCACATCCTTCTGCTTCCCTCCCACAATCACGGGAGCCGGCTTGCAGTCCGGATAGGTAGTGCCGGACCCGATAGCCGTAATCAAGGGCCTCTGAATGGCAGGTGGTGGATCCGGGCCAACAATGGGGGCCACATCTTCAAAGGAATGAAGCGGTGTAATCCGGACAGTTTCTCCTTCATCGTTCCTGTACCGATGGCAGGCTCCCATCTGCCCTTCCTTTATCCGGCAGGTAATGGGACAGGCATCACACATAATCGTCCCGGAGGGGAAGCGCTCTTCCCGTTCGAGGGCACCCTGCTCACACGCTCTCAAACAGGCGCCGCAATCGGAACATTTTTCTCCAATGACCGCCTTTTTTTTCACCAGCCGAACGGCCTCCAGAGGGCAGTC
>CAYOWC010000349.1:0-4906 GCA_964407525.1 uncultured Desulfobacteraceae bacterium
ATGCCCGAAGGGCCGATTGCTTTACCGAATCGTCCGTTCCGATTCGGTAAAAAAACAAAATCTTAGCGTTCTTTGCGTCTTGAGCGTAGCCCCGGCGGCGGGACAAGCGGGCGGTAAATAATCGTGTGAAATGTTTCGGTTCAGGAATTCAGGGTTTCAGCTTTTCAACCGGCACGAAATGCCCTTCCTGCGTTTCCGGCAAATCGATTGGTTTTCCGGAAGGATCGGTAAAGCTATCATTGAGATTCTGCACATACCGATCGGCATCGGCCAGAATTTTCCGGACCTGCTTTCGCGCACGACTTCCCCATCCCATAGGCTCCGAATTGAAAATACTTCTCCAGGGACCAATATTTTTCAGGCAGGCCCGTATCATACTTTCTCTTTCAGCTCCCTCCGGCAACATCATTTTGAGATGAGAGAGCACACGTCTTGCCGCCCAACGTTTGGAAAAAAAGTGCAGAACGATCAGAAGAATCATGGCGACAAGCCCGGTCACAGACCACGCCCACTGGGAAGACATGGTTGTTTTTAAAGAACCTGGAACCGGGTTATCCCAACTCAAGAATCCGGCCCAGAACCCTACAGCCACGCAGGCAGCAAGCAGAACAGCAAGGATAACGACATCGGTGGTGAGCACGGTACGCCGCCAGCGACCGATGGCTTCTTTCAGGAAAGGGACCTTTTTATCCTCGATCTCCCGGACGGTATTCTGCAGGGCGCCTCCGATGCGATAGGCACGCTCCAGACCCACCTGCCGAATGCGATTATAAATTTCGGCCATATCCAGATCCCTTTTGGTTTCAAAGCGCTGACGAAGGGCTTCATCCTCAATGGCAATAGCAGCTTCGGGCATGTAGACACAGTAAAACTTTGCCGCTGTGAGACCTTCCTGGGCCATCGCCCGGTGCCATGCACCCACCACTTCTTCGGGGTTGTTTTCTCGTGCACTGGTGTCGATCTGGTTTAAGATGTACAGGAATTTTGTCGAATCCCTGCGGCCGATGGTATTGGCAACCAGGTGTTTCAACGTATCCCTCATGGCCCCTGGCTCGGGATGACGCGCATCAAAGAAAATCAGGACGAGGTCGGAAAGATCCATAATATAGTCCGTGATCTTCAAGGTGGCGGAACGTTGGGCATCCGCATCAAAACCGGGAGAATCGATCAGGATCTGTCCGCGCAGGGTGTCGCTGGGACAAGTCTTTAACTGAAGGTATGCGTCGATCCGGCTCCCCTCACCGGGACGAACTTTTTCCAGTTCCCGACTCATTTTATAGAAAGGAAAACGGGGATCTGAATTGAGGGCAATGCCGGGCAGGACTTTCACATCCTTGTCCGCCCCGTAACAGATAACGGTGAATTTATCATCAACGGCCTGGGTGCCGGTCGTCTGTAGAGGATATTGAAGGAAATGATTGATGAAGGTGGATTTCCCCGAAGAAAAGGTACCCAGGACAGACACCAGAGGCCACCATGCAATCTGGCCTGCGTAGCTTTGGGAAGGTTTCAGGAGCCCCATTCGATGGCCGATTTTGTCCAGACGCAGGAAATCTTCAACGGCATCCACCAACAACGGGTTTTCCTGACGAAGATGCTCTTCGAGGGTCCGAAGTTTTTGCCCGCCTTCTTTCTCCATCTCTATCATCCTGTTGGACCTCCTTATTTCGACTGGCAATAGGTGCTTTTGTATTCGTAGGAATTTCACATAATGATTTCCCAATGATATGATAAGGGTAATTGTTTACGGGGAGAGCGTAGGGAAAATTTTGTGTGGAGTCAAGAAAAAAGGATTCAATACAGGTTCAGGTAAGGAATGTGGACGTAATAACTTTCGCAAGTAGGCGCATAGATTTTGGTCAGGTTCGGAGTCTTCGCTTACCTGTTCGATATGGAATCACAAAAGTTGAAGTATGTCGCTATTTCAATGTTTTTGTGATTTCATATCGGGCGAAAATGGCCTGAAGTTATGATGCATAGTTGGGGAAGTTGTTGCGTCCACGTTCCTAAAATCCGTTGGCATCCTTCAGCTAAGTCAAGAAGTACAGACCTCGTCAAATAGTTAAGTGGTCGAGTTGTTGAGTTGGAAAATAAGCATGTGAAAACAACACATTGCCTATTCAAATCCAACGGGTGTCCAATTTTGAGGTGAAAGGGATAACTTCAAATAACAATAACCACTTAACTACTAATCCACTCGACCACTTAACGAGGTCTGGAAGTAGTTTACACTTTCGTGATTTCGTGTTTTCGCAGAGAAATTGGAAACTTGTCGAAGATCCCGTCTTTGTCGGGGAAATTGGAAATTGGGAAAACAACAAGGTCAAAAACCTCTATTTTCCAGACCTGCTGGAGTTGACCTCAAGGTCCCTGTGGGTCTTTTCCATTTGTTCATGTTCGGTAATGTCCGTGATCACCCCAACAATACCTTGTGGCTGGCCATCCGGACCGGGAATCACGGCTTTATTGTAAATTACCCGCCATATGCCTTCTCTTCCCAAAGCTTGAGACTCATAGTGCTGCTTCCCCTCATTTCTGAACAATTCATCATCTTTCTCCGCAAGTTCTCGGGATAGTTCACCTGGAGTAATGTCATAAACGGTTTTACCGATAATTTCTTTTCGGTCCTTTCCTGTGAATTTCTCAAATGCCCGATTACACCCCGTGTAAAAGCCATCACTGTTTTTATGGAAAATCGGGGATGGAATCGTCTCCAGTAATCCTTCTACAAAAGCCGTCTGTTCTTTCAGAACTTTTTCCGCCATTTTGCGATCACTAATATCGCGTGCGATGGCTACAAACAACTCTTTTCCATTATGTCGGAATGTGCTGATTTTCAGCTCCACATCAATGATCCTGCCGTCCTTGGCCTCATGACGGGATTCAATTGTAATGGGACCTGATTTAACAACAGAGACGATTTTTTCCTGCAACTCCGCCACGGTGGGATATTCCGGGTCTAACTCCGCCACCGTGAGTTCCAACATCTCCTCGCGTGTGTACCCAAACCTTGCACAAGCCACATGGTTGGCATCTAAGATACGGCCCCTGGCATCATGGACATAAATGCCGTCGGAAATATTTTCGAAGAGAGTATGGAAGCGGGTTTCGCTTTCCTGCAACGCCTTATCGGCCCGCACTCTTTCCGTAATGTCGACAATCTGTACAACCAAACCTTCATCAAAAAAAGCCCTGTTAGACAATACATGCCTTTTTTCTCCGTCCTTCCTTGTGATGACAAATTCGGTTTCTTCAGCGATCTCTCCTCTGAGACCCTGCTGTATATTTCCCCAGACAAAGTTTCTGTAATCCTTTTCGGGATAGAGTTTACTTACCCATTCATCGAAATTGGTCATCTCATTCCTGGAGTACCCAGTCAATTCCGTCAACGCGGCATTGAAAGACCAGATAGATCCATCTGAGCCACCTACGGCCGTGGGGATGGGACTTTTCTCAATTATTGCCGTCAACATCCTCTCGTTTTTCTTCAGACGATTGTATGCTTCTTTCAGTTTGAGTTCCATTTTGCGCTTGTGAAGAGCAATCTCGACCAACGCTCTGATTTCCGTTTCATCAAAGGGCTTCATCACATAACCAATAGGATCAATGGCTTTGGCCTTTTCGATGTATTCACTATTGCCGTATCCGGACATGAAGATGATGCTGACATCCAATTCCTGTTTAATTTTTTCAGCAGCTTCGATACCGTCTATCTTCCCGGGCATGGTAATGTCCATCATGATCAGATCGGGTTTCAGGGCTCTGGCCATCTCAACGGCCTCTTCCCCGGAGTCGGCTTGGCCTATCACATCGTAACCCATTGATGTAAGATATTCCTCTAATCCCATCTTTAAAGTAATGTCATCATCTACAAGCATAATTCCCGGCATAGTTTCAACCCCATAGTTTCAGGATACCGACATCTGAAAAATTTGGCATCCTTCACTAAAACCAAAAAGTAGTTTACATTTTTCGGTAATAAAATCCTTACGGATTAACTCCAGAACCTTAGTTACCAGGGAGTTTAGGCGTAAGCCTTTTATTGTTTTTTCTGAAAAAATGTAAAGTGACAAATAAAGGATCCCAAGAATTTCATGATCGAAGATAGCACAAATTGCATCGCGAAATTTTAATGGAATTAGATATCGAATGTAAAGGGCTGTTTTCGTAGAAATGTCTGTTTTTTCAGATTTGGCTGGATAATACGGGGTATTATGGTTAGCAGACCAGGCGATAACGAAGTACAGTTAATTAACAGAACTGTCAATTAATTGTACTTCATGAATTTCTTCAAACTAGGTAAACAACCCCGCCCAAAGGACGGGGCCTTGATTAAGCCCCCTGTAAGGGGGCATCGGCCATTCACAATTTTTTGTAGTAGCCATTGTTATGTTCCAGTGAAAGTGGTCAAAACACGTCACTCCGGCGAAGGCCGGAGTCCAGAAAAGCCTGAATACACTGGATTCCGGCCTTCGCCGGAATGACGATGTTGGATGTCGCCTATGTGATACATCTATTTCGCGAGTAAAGCTTTCAGGCCTTCGGCCAAGCCCATACGGGACCGGCATAGCCTGTCCCACATGACCACGCCCATAGGGCGTGGGTTTCCACAACAAACTAAACTACAGCGAATTATCCAAAAGACTACCCACAAGATTACTGAACAGTGAAGGATTTTCAATCTTTCCACCTTCGCCGATAATAGCCAGATCATACAACAGGAGGCTGTAATCTTTCAATTTCGGATTTCTCTTATCCGTTTCGTACAATCCCTTCAGTTTCTCAATCGCCGGGTGATCCGGATTCAGTTCCAGGACGCGCTTGGAAACGGGCATATCCTGGCCGGTGGCTTTCATGATTTTTTCCATGTAGGCGCTCATATCCTGGCTGTCGCTTGAAAGGCACG
>CAYOWC010000350.1:0-4892 GCA_964407525.1 uncultured Desulfobacteraceae bacterium
CGGTAAAAAAACAAAATCTTGGCGTTCTTTGCGTCTTGAGCGTAGCGGGCGGTAAGAAATAGCGTGAGAAGTTTCTTTCTCGATCAGACTGGCTATTTTTCCGGCCTGACAGGCGGGTGAACCGTGAACCATTCCTCTGAGTAAATGTACCGGAAATGCCGGATATGGATGACGAAAAGAAAAAGCCGAGCGTGAGCGTGCCTAATTTTGACGCATTGAGCAAAAAAATAGGGTACAGGTTCAAAAATCCTGAGCTGCTTGTTCAGGCATTCAGTCATTCATCCTACGTCAATGAGCAGAACAACCCGGAGTTTAGAGATAATGAACGGCTCGAATTTCTGGGAGATGCTGTCCTTGATCTGGCCATAAGCCATATTCTCATGGGCCGTTTTCAGGATGCTTCCGAAGGAGAGCTGTCCAAATTCAGGGCTATGGTGGTGGATGAATCCGGGCTTTTTCATGTCGCCTCAACACTGGGCCTGGGGCAATACCTGTTGCTTGGCAAAGGAGAGGAACAGACCCGGGGCAGGGAAAAACCATCTATTCTTGCGGACACCACGGAATCTGTTATCGGGGCGGTCTACCTTGATGGAGGGTTTGACAAGGCTCTGAAGATGATCCGGAGGACGTTTGCCAATTTACTGGAAAAAGTTGGAACCTATGAACTCCACAGCGATTTCAAGAGCCTCCTACAGGAATTTACCCAGCAGACCAGAAAGACGTTGCCAAGATATCAGATCGTTGAAGAAAGCGGACAGGCCCATAAAAAGACCTTCAGGATTGCCCTCGTCCTGAAGGGCAAAAAAATATCCGAGGGTGAAGGCAGCAGCAAGAAAGAAGCTGAACAAAATGCTGCAAGGGAGGCCTTTTTTTGTCTCAAGGAAAAATGAGGCCTTTTATTATCCCTGTGTTTATTCCCCATAGGGGATGTCCCCACAGGTGCATATTCTGCGATCAGGAAAAGATTACATCCCAGGAGGCCCGCTCTGTCACCGGCAGCACTGTCAAGGACATTATCGAGGTTGCTCTCAAATCTCCGAAGTTCCATAAAAAGAGTTTTTCTCAGGTTGCCTTTTACGGGGGTACATTTACGCGATTGCCTGAAGGGGATATGACGAGACTCCTGGAGGCAGTTGCACCATTTATCCAAGAAGGTCTGATTTCTTCCATCAGGGTGTCCACGCGACCGGATGCCCTTGATATGAAACGCCTTGATATCATGAAAAGGTTTTTTGTGGATACAGTCGAACTTGGCGTTCAGTCCATGGATCAGGAGGTCCTTTCCCTCTCCAGAAGGGGGTATTCCGTACAAGACAGCATCGATGCCGTCCATACCCTGAAGAGGATGGGCTTTCGGGTTGGTGTTCAAATGATGCCCGGACTTCCGGGGGATTCGGAAAACAGGTTTCACGATTCCATTTCAAAGATAATAGATCTGAATCCTTCCATGGCGAGACTATACCCTGCACTTGTCATAGACGGTACGGAGCTTGCCGATCTGTACCGGGCGAAACGTTACCGTCCTTTTTCATTGGAAGATGCTGTCAGGATTTGTGGCCATGCCTGTAAGAGGCTTGAGGAGAAAGGGATTGCGGTGATACGGATGGGGCTCATGAGTTCTCCGTCTCTCCTTGAAGAGGGTCGTATCCTTGCCGGACCGTGGCATCCGGCCTTCGGTTTCCTGGTTCGGTCTTTTCTGTTCCACGAGCTCATTACTCCTGAGTTGATCAAAAAAAGGAGAACGCAAAGAATAAAAATTTTTGTAAACCAGCGGGATGAACCTTTGCTCAGGGGCCATAAAAACCAGGGCATTCAATGTATTGAGGAAAAAACAGCGGCGAGGGTCTTGGGAATAGTCCCGGATGACACCTTGCCAGGTGGAAGGATCAGAGTGGAGAGTCTATGACATTTAAATCGGGTTTTATCGCCATAGCAGGCCCGCCTAATGTGGGGAAATCAACGTTGTTGAACAGGATTGCGGGGGCAAAGATCTCTATCGTATCTCCCAAGCCCCAGACCACGCGAAATCGTGTCACCGGAATATTGAACGGGACTGATTTTCAAATGGTGTTTGTAGATACGCCCGGGATTCACAAGACCAGAACAGCCCTTCATCAAAGTATGGTGTCATCCGCTCTGGCTACATTTTCCGAAGTGGATATTGTGTTGTTCATGATCCAGATGGGCGCCCGGAAAGAGGAGGATATGCCCTCCCTGTTGGATAATTTGAGAGGAATCAAGAAGCCGGTCTTTCTCGTTATTAATAAAATAGACAAGGTGAACAAGGAAAAGGTTCTACCGATCATTGACGAGTATGGCAGGCTCCATTCATTTAGAGAAATCATTCCGATTTCCGCCCTCAAAGGGTACGGTGTGGACAAATTGCTAAAAGAGCTGAAAACCAGACTCGCACCAGGTCCTCAGTTTTTCCCCCCGGACATGCAGACCGATCAAACAGAGGATTTCTGGATATCCGAAGTCATCCGGGAGAAGCTGTATTTCCACATCAGGCAGGAAGTGCCTTATTCATGTGCGGTTGTGATCGATAATGTGGAAGATGTGCAGGGCAAGGACCTCCTCAGGATTGCTGCGCGTATCTGTGTGGAGACGGATTCCCAGAAAGGCATTGTCATCGGACAGGGCGGCAGGATGATTAAATCCATCGGGCGTTCCGCCAGGCTTGAGCTGGAAAAAATATTCGGGACAGGGGTGTTCCTGGATCTTGTTGTCAGGGTGGAGAAGAACTGGAGCAAAGACACAAGGGCTCTCAGGCGGCTGGGATATTAGATTAGCACCTAAAAGCTGCAATTAGCACTTAGCGGTTACATAGCCCTATAAGATAAGTCGTTTACGGAGAAACAGCTCGGTATCAAAATGTGAAAGCTGCAATACAGAAAAAACTGATATAAATATTTTACATCATTAAGCTAACGGCTAATAGCTTAAAAGCTAACTGCTGCTTTTAGGTAGCATTTGCCAAAAAAAAACCAACCGCCCCGATGGCGGTTGGTTTTTTAGGAGGAAAGAGTAATGATTGTTTGGTTCTATGGTAAATGCAATAGGCTTGCCAGAAATGTATATTTATTTTTATTTGCACGGTAAAGCATTGAAATTAGAGACATTTAATTTTATTGGAGGGTTCCGGTGCTTGTTTGCCCGAGGTCGATTGGTACAAAAAATTGTACCGAAAAAACTCCATAAATAGTTTATGTTATTTAACCTGCTTGAATTAAAGGAAAAATTTGGGTACAAAATAGTATACCTCTACACGGTGATATTGTACTTTTTCATTTTATGCTGGATCAGACTCTTGGTAATGCCCAGGCTCTTTGCCGCATGGGATTGAACATTATTGCATTGGGCCAAAGCCCTTCTCAGAAGTTTTTCTTCGATTTTTTCCAGAGCCTCGGGCATGGTTATATTGCTGGGAATGAATCTGTCCACATCAAACTGTGCCTCGGCGCCGGTCAGTTCATCAGGAAGATCGGCAACGGTAATGACCCCATTAGAATTAAGAACCATGGCCCTTTCGATGATGTTTTCGAGTTCGCGAACATTGCCCGGCCATGGATATGAATACAGGGTTTTCCAGGCTTCCGGGATGAGTTCTACGCCGGCCGTGTTATCTTCACTGAACTTTGTAATAAAATGGCGAACGAGCAGGGGGATATCATCCACCCTTTCTTTCAGGGAGGGGACCTCTATATGAATGACATTGAGACGATAATAGAGATCTTCTCTGAAAGAGCCTTCTGCCACATCTTTCTTGATATTTCTGTTGGAAGCTGAAATGATACGGACATCTACGTGAATTGTTTTTGTTCCCCCTACCCTTTCAAATTCCATTTCCTGGAGTACCCTTAAGAGTTTGACCTGGAGGGAGGCCGGCATGTCCCCCACTTCGTCCAGGAAAAGCGTTCCTCCATCCGCCAATTCGAACCTTCCCTTTTTCATGGTCACCGCTCCTGTAAAAGCTCCCTTTTCATGGCCAAAAAGTTCGCTCTCCAAAAGTGTTTCAGTCAGGGCACCACAATTAATGGAAATGAACGGCCTGTCCTTTTTGTTGCTTCGGTAATGTATGGCCTTGGAAATCAGTTCCTTCCCTGTTCCTGAAGGGCCGGTTATGAGGACGGAGGCTTTGGAGGGAGAGATTTTTTCTATAAGATCATAGATTTTCTTCATCTGCTTGCTCTTTCCTATGATATTGCCGAACTTGAAGCGATCTGAAAGAGCTTCAGTCAGAAGCCTGTTTTCCTTGATAAGTCGATAGTTGTCCAGCGCTTTTCTCACGGTGAGTTTCAGCTGTTCATTTTCAAAAGGTTTTTGAATGTAATCATAGGCCCCTTTTCGCATTGCTTCCACAGCCATTTCGATGGTTCCAAAGGCGGTCATCATGATGACCGGCAGTTCCGGTTTCATGGCTTTGACCTTTTCAAGCAATTCCATTCCGCTCAGCCCGGGCATCTTCATGTCGGTCAGAATGAGATCCAGATCCGCTTCCCGTGCGGTGTTGATAGCAGCTTTTGCATCGACAGCGGCAACCACTTCATATCCTTCCGATCCCAGAAGGGCTTCAAGCACCACAAGATAATTTTTTTCATCATCTACAACAAGAATGGTTTCCATAAACCGATCTCCGAAATATCCCACCCATTATTTTTTCTGCCACAAAGAACCCCATGTCACTAACTTAAGGACATTTCAAAAGATAACAATCGAGTGATGAACAACCGAACAATTGAACAATCGAACCAAAGGCTCTCTGAAGGCAAGAAAGTGACCTGTTTTTTTGCCGTTCCGTTCGAATGTTCGTCAATCGAATGTTCGCTATTCGTCGTGCTGTTAAGTTAATGACATTGACAAAGAAACTATAAATTTTTGGGAAGTGTTAT
>CAYOWC010000351.1:0-4880 GCA_964407525.1 uncultured Desulfobacteraceae bacterium
TCCGATTGGTGCTCCTGTGGTTAAGACCTTCCGCTTTTGCTGTTAACTTCCTCCCCTTCTAATTGTATCCCCCCTCGCGATGTGGTAGATTGGTCGAAAAGCCGATCTATAGGCTTATAGAAAAGCATTTTCAAGGATCTTATGATGACTAAAAAGCCAACCTACGAAGAATTAGAACAAATGGTCAAGGTATTAAAGAAAGAAGTAGTTGATCGCGGAAAGGCCGAAGAAACGTTGCGTGAAACCATGCACGGGCTTGGCGAACGGGCCAAAGAACTGAATTGTCTCCATGCCATTTCCCGTCTCAATGAAAAGCATGGCATTTCGTTGGATAAGATATTGCGGGGTACCGTTGACCTTATTCCCGCAGCCTTCCAGTATCCCGAAATCACGTGTGCACGAATCACACTGGAAGGGGAGGTATTTAAAACAAGTAGATACGAGGAAGGAAGCCGGGTGCAGATTACGGATATCATCGCTCATGGAAAGCAAATCGGCAGATTGGAGATTGGCTATTTAAAAGAAAAATCAAAGCGAAAAGATGCTCCTTTCCAGAGGGAAGAGAGGGACTTGTTACATGCCATTGCCGAGAGAATAGGGAAAATCGTCGAGCGCATACAGGTAGAAACGGCTCTATTTGAAACGGAGAAGCGGTTTCGTGATTTGGTGGAAAATTCAATTACCGGGATTTCCATTATTCAAAATGGTCAGGTCGTTTATCAAAACCCCGTGCAGGAGAAACTCCTTGGACCTTTACCCCGAAAGACGAAATTGGTAGAAATAGAGACGATCCATCCTGATGATGTTGAAAAAGTAGAGGAATTTTACAAAAATATAACGTCAAAAATGGTTCGAATGCAGGAAACGGATTTCAGGTTTTATCCTCCGGAGAAAGAGGGAACCAACCTTGATTTGAAATGGGTACATTGTCAGGCGAGTTCCATCGAATATGAAGGGAAAAAATCTATATTGGTCAACGTAATGGATGTTACCCGTGCCAAGGAGCTGGAAGCTTTTTTGAAAATTCAGGACAAAATGTCCTCTTTAGGGCGTGTAGCTGCCGGCATCGCCCATGAAATAAGGAATCCACTTTCGGGGATCAATATTTATTTGAACACGTTGGAGAAGTTTTACGATAAAAAAGAAAGTGTAGAAAAGGTAAGTCAGATTTTCAAGCAACTCCAGTCGGCTTCAAACAAGATCGAGTCGGTGATCAGGAGAGTCATGGATTTTTCCAAACCGAGCACGCCAAGGCTCGTTTTGACAGGGATAAATCAACCTATTGAAGACGCCATCGGTCTTTCCTCCGTTACCTTACGTAAAAGAGGCATTAAGATTGATCAAAACCTGGCTGAGGACCTGCCAATGGTCTACGCAGACCCCCAGTTGCTTGAACAGGTTCTCTTAAACCTGATTACCAATGCCGCTGAAGCCATGAAAAGCGTGAATAGTGCAAAGCAAATACAAGTCATTTCATCCATGGAAAATAATTGCATTTCAGTGAGAGTGTCCGATTCCGGTCCCGGCGTTCCTTTGAATTTGAGAGAAAAGATATTTGATCCTTTTTATACCACCAAAGCTGAAAGCACAGGAATAGGACTTAGTCTTTGCCACAGAATCATTACAGATCATGAAGGATCACTGAGTGTATCCGAAAGTAAGTGGGGCGGGGCGGAATTTACGATTAAAATGCCACCCAAAAGAAGAGAGTAGTTTGTCAACATATCTTAGATGGTTTCTAAAACGGCAAGGATGGCGAACGAGATGATTTATTCCATATATGTTGTTGATGATGAACAGACCATACGGGAAGGGGTGGGTATGGCCCTTGAAGCAGACTACCAGGTAAAGACCTTTTCTACGGCAGAGACTGCGATTGAGGCCTTGGAAAATGGGGTTCCGGATCTCATTCTGCTGGATATTGGATTGCCTGGTATGGATGGGATTAAAGCTCTTGGCATCATCAAAGAACTCTATCCCCATATCATGGTCATTATGATTACCGCATATGAAGATGTTGGTACGGGGATCTCCGCTATGAAGCTTGGGGCCTACGACTATGTGGTGAAACCCCTACATATGGATGCCATTGAGTTAACGATTCGCAAGGCCCTTGAAACCATCAGATTAAGGAAAGAGGTTCAGAACCTGCAGGAGAATTATCTCAAGGAAAACCTTCCGTGCTTCATAGGAGAGAGCAAAGTCATCCAGGATGTAATGGAATTCATAGGGATGGTGGCCAAAAGCCCTGATACCCCTATTCTAATCCTTGGGGAGACAGGCACAGGCAAGGAGTTGCTTGCCAGTGCCATCCATTACAGAAGCCCCAATTTCAAAGGCCCTTTAATGACTGTGAATTGTGCGGCCATTCCACAGGACCTGATTGAGAGTGAACTCTTCGGATACGAAAAAGGGGCCTTTAGCGGGGCAAACGCTTCGGGCAAGAAAGGCTTAATCGAAGAGGCCTCAAGTGGGACCCTTTTTCTTGATGAGGTGGGCGATCTGAGTTTAGAGGCCCAGGCAAAACTCCTTCGATTTCTTGAAGAGGGTGAGTTTTATAGGGTAGGGGGAACAAAGAAACGACGAATCCAGACCAGAGTAGTCTCTGCCACCAACAAAAATTTAGACAGTATGATGGAAAAAGACGGGTTCAGAAAAGACCTCTATTTTCGACTGGGAGTGATTAAAGTCCAGGTCCCCTCGCTAAATGAACGCAGGGAAGATATCCTTCCAATTGCGAGGCATTTTTTATATCAGTTCAGCCGCAAATTCGGAAAGACATTTACCGGCATTTCTCCCCGGGCTGAGAGTTTATTAGTGGAGTATAACTGGACGGGGAATGTTCGCGAACTGAAAAATATTATTGAAAGAGGGGTCCTCATCGGAAAAGGACCAAAATTAGAAGACATGAATCTTGGTATGGAGGGTTCCCACGAGGCTGAAGGGGTTAAGCAGGGGGAGAGTGAAAGGGCATTTCCCTCACTTTCGGTTGCAGGTATAGACCTTTCCGCACTCCACGATTCTTTAGACAGACATTATATCGAAGAGGCTCTGAAAATGGCTGCCGGGAATGAAAGTAAGGCAGCCAAACTCCTTAACATGAATCATCACACTTTCCGTTATCATCATAAAAAAATGCAAACAAAATAGATCCCGTTCGACCCAATTGACTGAATTCACAATTCTCAAATTCCCCTCTAATGTGTCATTTTCGTCACGTCCCATTTCAGATTGCTGATGTCTGTGCGGATCTTTTGATTTCGAAAATATTCTACATGCGATTTAGCAATTCTTCTAAATTTGCTATTCCTGTAGTTCCTTTCGAAGGTATAAATATTGATAAAGATTTGAATGTACTCTGTTTATAAGAATGATGCCTAGGTGGTATGCATTATGCATTGCTACATGCAAAAGGAAAAGTCGGGTTGCTTGTGTATTTCAATAAGCCTAAGAAGATGGAGGTTAATGCCATGACGCTCGAAATTCAAAAGGTTCTTTATGCTACTGATCTTTCCGACAATTCTGCCTATGCGTTTCGTCATGCTATAGATTTTGCACAAAAGCATGATGCCAAGATCATTATTGTGCATGTATTAGAAGTGTTGCCTTCCTATGTGCAAGGTATGACGGAATCCTACTTTAGCGAAAAGCAACAGAAAAGGATCTCGGATGAAGCGATAACCCATGTGCTGGATCGTATCAAAAAGAGACTGAAGGAATTTTGCAACAAGGAGCTTGAGAATGACCCTGAATCCCTGAAGAGGGTTGAATCCATAGGCGTTTTCAGGGGTTGTCCAGCAGATGAGATATTAAAGAAGGTGGATGAGTTGGGATGCGATGCAATTGTCATGGGAACCCATGGAAAAGGCATCATCGGTAATACATTTCTGGGAAGTGTTACTAAGAAAGTCCTGCGCCGGGTGAGGAAACCTGTTTTTATCATCCCGTTGCCGAAAGGTGAGACAGATAGCACATTCAACGATCTTTAGATCGGGTTAGATCAATATTCCAGAAGTAGAAAAATCAGGGACAAAAAATGACTGGACGATATGGATGATTCCAAAGAGTTTTTCCTCAGTGTGGGTTTGGACGCTATTCTGGCGCCGACCCTGACGGTTTATCGGGAAGTCAGCAAGTATCAGGGATGGTACCTCAACTTAATGGAAAGGCAGAGCACCTCTTTGGCGGCGTAACCCTTTCAATGGTTTTCTAATGGATCTGTTTGAAAAACTCAAAAGCCTGGAAATATTACTTATCGATGATGATGAATGGATAAGTGATTCCCTATGCGGATTTTTTGAAAGTGAAGGGTGTCATTTAACGGCGCTTGAGACCGCTGAAGAGGGTATGGAAGCCACAAAAAGGCAGGGCTATGACATTTTAATTACTGACTACAGATTACCGGGCATGGATGGCCTGGAGTTCATCAGGCATATTCGAGGTACGCAGCCACATATCATGACAATACTCATTACTGCCTACAAGAGTGAAGGTGTTGTTTCAGCTGCAAGGGAATTAGGAATTAGCGGTTTTATCGAGAAGCCCTTTACCACAAAAACTATTGAAGAATCTTTATCCCGGCTGGTGAAAAAACGTGAACAACTGTTGACATCTTTCGGAGCTGCATCAAAGTAATTCGCACTTTCTCCAGTTCCTGAAATCAGGTTTCCCCGCTTTCGCTTTGCTCCAGAAGGGATCAACAACAAGGTAAACTTCATGAGTCCAGACCTCAATACTTTGACAGAATCAATCCCGCTTCCAGCGGGATTAACGGGATAAGAGAAAGAACTATAACTAGCTGAAATCAAACAAATCTTGTTGTAATACATCGGAAACAAACGCTCTGGAAGAGCAAAATTGGACATTTATTAGTTTTCGAA
>CAYOWC010000352.1:0-4873 GCA_964407525.1 uncultured Desulfobacteraceae bacterium
CCAGAAAACATACCCCATTTCCGGGAAAAGCGTAAACTTATGGATGAAGGATGCCACAACCCCTTGTCGAGGAGAAAAAGAGAATGGAAATACCTGAAAAAAATCAGGAAGTATCCTTGACGGAAATCAGGGAAATCTGTATGGCGTTCGGGTATGAAGAGTTATGGGCGAAAATCGAAGCGGATCCTCCTTTTAGACCGTTTAAGAGTGACGGATGCTCCATGTGGGTCGATTCGTGGGATGGGGTCGATTTGTACGAGGCCTGTTTTTTTCACGATATTAAATACTGGTGTGGTTATCCCGGAGAAGATGCAGAACGGTTGATTGCTGATGCGGAATTAATGATAGATATTGCCAGAGCAGGTGCTCCACGAATGGCCGAAGTCATGTTTTCCGGTGTCCGTATTGGCGGCCATGAGGGCTTGCAAAAATCATTCAGCTGGGGTTTTGGACGAAGATGAAAGAAGGACAGGTATGAATACAGGCTTAACAAGGAAGCAGAGACTGGTGCGCAGTTCGGTCCGCTCGTTCTGCGAACGTGAACTTCGCCCCATCGCCGGGGAAATAGACCAGGAAGCCCGATTTCCATGGGAAGTGGTGGAAAAAATGGGCCGGCTTGGGTATTTTGGGATTCAGGCGCCAAAAGAGCTTGGCGGCGCAGAAATGGATTCCATTAGTTATTCCATTATTATAGAAGAAATATCAAGGGTGTGCGCAGGAATTGGACTTTGTGTAACCGTTCATAACAGCGTGGGGCTTTATCCTTTGCTTGCATTTGGTTCTGATGAGCAGAAGACCAAATGGGCTGCTCCTCTCGCACAGGGGGCGAAGATCGGGGCCTTCTGTCTGACCGAGCCGAACGCGGGTTCTGATGCAAGGGGAATCGAGTCAACCGCCGTTTTGCGTGGAGACCAGTTTATCATCAATGCGAACAAGGTTTTTGTGACCAACGGTGGGGTTGCCGACATCTGTTTGATTTTTGTCCGGACCGGTGCTCCGGGAGAGGTCAGCGTTGTTGTTGCCGAAAGGGGAACCCCCGGATTTGTGGTGGGTGATCTTGAAGACCTCTGCGGCATGCGTGCAAACCCGGTCAGTTCCATTCGTCTCTATGATTGTGCAGTCCCTGAATGCAATCTTTTGGGGAGGCAAGGGGATGGACTGAAAATTGGGCTTGTAGCATTGGATGCGGGACGAATGGGAATTGGCGCCCAGGCGGTTGGAATAGGGCAGGGGGCCCTTGAAGAATCGCTTCGGTACGCAAAACAGAGAAGACAGTTCGGCGCCCCCATTGAAAAACACCAGGCGATTCAGATGATGCTTGCAGATATGGCGACACAGGTGGATGCGTCCCGTTTGATGGTGTATCGAGCGGCCGGATTGAAGGACAAAGGGGAGCCGTTTTCCCAGGCCGCTGCCATGGCAAAGCTCTATGCGTCGGAGGCTTCGTGTAAAGTAACGGATATGGCTGTGCAGATCCATGGTGGGTATGGGTATTCTAAGGCATATCCCGTTGAACGGTATTACCGTGATGCAAGGGTGACCAGAATCTATGAGGGAACGTCAGAGGTGCACCGAATGGTTATTTTCAGGGGACTGTTGAAGAAATAGCTTTTAAAAAGGAGTAATCATGGGGCTTAACCTCGTAGTATGTATCAAATCCGTAATTATGAAACCTCCTGAAGGAGACATTGTCCGCTCCGAGGACCTGTTGCAACTAAATCCTTATGACAGACCTGCTGTAGAAACGGCTCTCCGATTGCGAAAGATCCGTGGAGGGACGGTGACTACCCTTTCCATGGGGCCGGAAGATAGCAATGCCGCTCTTCTAGAAACGCTTGCCATGGGTGCCGACCGGGGAATCCTCCTCTGTGATCCTGCTTTCAAGGGTTCCGATACCCTTGCAACTTCAACGGTTTTAGCTGCGGGGATCAAGAAATTGGACTCATTTGATCTGGTTTTATTTGGTACAAGGACTGCTGACAGTGATACCGGTCAGGTGGGTCCCCAGACTGCTGTCGCTCTCGGTATCCCCATTGTAACGGGTGTGCATGCAATAGAGTTTGTGGATGATGACCTTCATGTGGAACGGCGGATTGATGAATTTATAGAGAAATACCAGGTTTTGCCTCCTGCAGCCCTGTCAGTAAGCCTCCGGTCTTTTGAGCCTGGAGACATCGGACTTCAGAGCATTGAGGTGGCTTTTGAAAAAAAGGCCCTTGAAAACTGGAACATAGCGGACCTTGGGTTGTCTTCTGAAATGACGGGGGATGCGGGTTCTCCAACAAAGGTGATCTCCATGTCAAAAGTAAAAAGGGACAGGACGTGTGAGCTTTTAGAGGGGGCGCCGGCGGAACAGGTGGATGGTCTTGTGAGCAGATTGAAGGAATCGGGAATGCTGTAACTCCCGATAAATACTACTGAGGGGGCTTATGGGGACGCAGATTTCCGCAGATAGGCGCAGGTTTTTGTGGCTCATCGTGGATTAACGTGATATTTCTGTCAGTTGTCGAATAGACCATGCTCAGATTCCAGGTGTCAGGTGTCAGGAAAAAACCGGGTTGCATTCAGAATATTCAACGTAATAACAAGTAGTTGTGTTTATTGTAACCAGAAAATGGGAATAATAGGTACTGAAACCTGACACCCGAAACCTGACACCTCTGCTCCGGAAAAAGGGATTCTTCACGCTAATCCGCGTTGAGCCGTTTTTGTTAACCTAAAAGCTGCAATCAGCTTTTAGTTATTGTCTATGCCTAGCTGTCAATTGTATCTTTAGGGAAACTGGAACTCTTTGAAACTTTTAATGATTTCCGCAACAGTCTCCACCGCACTCGCTGATAGTGCGGGCCATTGCACGAACCACTTCGGTTTGATTTGCAGCTGCAACCCCTTCAACGGTTGCTTTCAGGAAAAAAGAGCTGAGCGCTCTTGCCTTTTCCGGCAATGGCACATCAAAATGCGCGAATATTTTGCGCAGGTTCCCACCTGTTATTTCGATTTGAATGGTATCGCCCGTTTCCTTTCCCAGCAGTTCGTATTCGAATGGGGTGTATCCTTCCGTACCCACACCTACCACCATTTCAAAAAGAACCGGATCGGAGCTTAGATCCATTTTCTTCCCGGTGGTTCCTGCCTCAAGGGAGAGCGATACCTTTTTGAGGCCTTCAATTTTCTGGTTTTGTCCTTTCATTATTTTTTCCCTCCATTTATGGAACCGATTGTAAGTTTCTCTGTTTTCTTGCAAAGATTCAGTTGGTAATCCCTAAGATGTTGACATAAGCGGGTTATCTGTTAAACTCCTTTATCTTTTGTAAACACTTTTCTCCTTCGTATTTGGCGAAGGAGAATACGTTTTTAGGGACACGTAAGCTTCGCATTTCTCGCTTTTTGGGTCAGGAAACCTCAAAACCCTGCTTTTTGTCAACCGGAATCTGAAGAGATAGAAAAAGACAGGACAAAGACATTGCCGAATAACTGTGAACATCATGTGGAGATAATGGCTCTATGGCACGTAAAGAATATCTTGTAAAACAGAAGGAGATGGGTCGGCGTCTTCTTGGCGTGTTTCCCGCCCAGTATCCTAAAGAGGTTTTGTGGGCTATGAATCTGCTGCCTGTTGAGATCTGGGACCCTCCTCTGGAGAGCAGCGATGCCAACGCCCACCTGCAGCCGTATATCTGCTCCGTGGTGAAACAGGGGTTGGAATTGCTTCTACAGGGGAAAGCGGATATGCTCGACGGTTTTCTTTTCCCCCATACCTGTGATTCCATTCAGAATCTGGCATCGATTGTCAATGATTATCTGAAGCTGGAGAAACCCTGTTTTTTCTTCTATCATCCAAAGGCCCCTTACCATGTGTGTTCCAAAGACTATTATCTTGAGCAGATCAAAGGGCTGATTGCGCATCTTGAAAAACATTTTGGGGCCATGAACCCCGTTGCCCTTGAGCAGAGCATGGAGAAAGGACGTCGGTTGTCCGATAATCTCCTGGAAATTTACAGTCTGAGGAGCAAAGGGGAACTCTTTGCATCCAATGCCCGTTTTTATGAAGTCATCCGGCAGGGAGAATATCTTCATCCCGACGATTTTATTCCCCTGCTTGAGGAGTTTGTTCAGACCCACAGGGGTGAATGCAAAAAAGGATTGCCTGTCATCTTGAGTGGTGTCCTGCCCAATCCCCCCGAGATCCTGGATATCTTAGACGGAATGGGCGCAAGGGTGGTCAATGACGATTTTCTGAGTTGCAGTCGTCGCCTGCTGGTTCCTGCCAGTCTTGAAAAAGATCCGTTGAAGGCGCTTGCGGACAGCTATTTTGGCATGCCCCCGTGTACCACAAAGAATACGCCTTTGAAAGAACGGGTGGCCTATTTTCTCGAAATGGCGAAGACGAGCGGCGCGAAAGGGGTGATTTTTTATATGGTCAAATTCTGTGAGCCTGAACTGTTCGATATCCCGAGGGTCGTAAAGGCCTTAAAAGCATACGGAATTGCCACACTGGTCATTGATGTGGAGCTGAACCAGGGAGTGAGTGGTCAGATGAACACCAGGGTGGAAGCCTTTCTGGAGATGATTTCTTGAGTGACAAGGTCTCCCGCCAAAACGCAGAGACGCAGAGAAAAAAAACATTAAGAGTCTTCGTATTCAGGTTTCTCGGAAAACACCGGTAAAAGATTCCGCGGAGTGGAGCCTTCCCGCTTAAAAGCGGGAGCAAATCGAGACAGAAACTTTTACACGACCTTACCGCCCGCTTGTCCCGGCGCTCGGGGCTTGTCCCGGCGCTCGGGGCTTGTCTCGGGGCTTGTCCCACTGGCGGGGCTTCGCTCAAGACGCAAAGAACGCTAAGATTTTGTTTTTTACCGAATCGGAACGGACG
>CAYOWC010000353.1:0-4774 GCA_964407525.1 uncultured Desulfobacteraceae bacterium
CCGACTCAAGATATTCAAAAAACTTCTCCCTGTCGCGCTTACTTTTGAATACATTCTTTCGTTCATTACCTCGGGAAGTTACATGATAAAAGGCCCCCGGATAATTTATCCTCAAGGGACGAGCCAGTTATCCTATATATCGGCAGTAAATATTTTACCGTACCGTATAGCTATTACTCATATAATTTGTCAAGAATGTAGACCTGACCCCGTTGTCTTTATGGAAAGTACTCAAGTTTTCCCCTCCTCGGGCCGATAAAAGTTACGACAATACCCGTTTCGAAGGTTCTACCGTTACAAACACAAACACATTTTTCCCTATAGGGAGCAAAACAGTGGGTCGGACCTCGGAGGTCTTCGCTCGGGTGGTTTCCAATTCCGGGAAGGCCGGCGAACTGGTCAACGAAATCGCCTCGGCCTCTTCGGAACAGGCGCAGGGCATCGGCCAACTCAACACCGCGGTGGCGGAAATGGACAAGGTGTTGCAGCAAAACGCCGCCACGGCAGAGGAGACTGCAGCGATCACGGAATCGATCTGCGGCCAGTCGGGTCGAATGCGGGAACGGATTTCAGAACTGGCCGACATGGTTTTCGATGCACGGCGAGAGACGAGAAAAAGCGCCGGAGTCACCCCGGCCGAAGCGCCGACCGCGGAGAACCGGAAGCTCCTGCAGGCCGATTCCGGATCGGCGCATTCTTTCAGCAATTTTTAACGGGCTGTCGTTTTCGCCCCGGCGCTACGGAAACCACGGCGGCGCTGTATAATTTCGTGACTCCGGGGACATCCTTGGCCATGGTGGCTGGAAAAGTCTGAGAAGAAAAAATCGCAAGGCACTAATACAGGTTGTTACCAAAATGATAAAAGCTTTAAGAAAACGGGCTTAATCACAAGGTTTTGTTATCATCAATAGCAACTATGGAATTCAAGGAAGGAAGAAATCCAAAACCAATCAATAGGAACGGGGTGAAAAAATGACGGAATTAGTGAAAACAATGGATCAGGCAGTGAAGGTCATGTCAGAGAAGGAGGGTAAATACCTGACCTTCTCGCTTGATGAAGAGGAATATGGCATCGGGATTTTGAAGATCAAAGAGATCATTGGGATGATGCCCATTACCAGTGTTCCTCAAACACCGGAGTTTGTCAAAGGGGTCATCAACCTACGTGGAAAGGTGATCCCGGTTATCGACCTGAGGCTCCGCTTCGGTATGGGGGAAATCGATTACACTGAACGGACCTGCATCATCGTGGTGGAGATTGAGGGTCAAGCAGGGACGGTCATGATTGGTGTTGTGGTGGACTCGGTATCAGAAGTGCTGAGCATAAAAAGGGAAGAGATCGAGAACACTCCCACCTTCGGCGCTAAACTAAATACGGACTATATCCTCGGCATGGCCAAGATCGAAGGAGGTGTAAAGATCCTGCTCGATATAGACCGGGTGCTGAGCAGGGACGAGGTTGATACGTTAGAGCAGACTTTATAGAGTGGCGAGCATAACGTAATAGTGAACTGCAAATTTTAAGGAGAAAAAGGGATGAAAGGCATGAAATTGGGTGCAAAAATCACGTTGGGGTTCGGTGTTCTGATTGTAATCGCAGCAATCCTCGGCGTGGTCGGTGTTTGGGAGATGGGCACTGTGGAGACCGAAACTACCAAACTCGCCGAAGAATATGTTCCCGAAATGAATATGGCCGTTGAACTTCATGGAGCTGCCAATCGCGTGATGTATGCCATGCGCGGGTACGGATTCACAGAGGACCCGAAATTCTATGATGAGGCGCAGAAGGAACTTCAGGCCGTGGACAAGATCCTTGAAGAGGGCCGACAGCTTGAAAAGAAGTCGAAAAATCTCAAGGCGCTGGAGGGGCAATTAGAGGTTGCTACCATGGCCGTGGATGAATACAAGGACCTTGTCAAACAGACGGTTGATACCGCTGCTAAGATGCAGGGCGACAGGCAAGTGCTTGATGAATCGGCCGGAAAATATATGGCCAATTCCAATGACTTTCTGGCCGGTCAGAACGAGGCCTTCAAGAAGGATCTGGCCCAGCGGCAAAAGAAAGTCGTAATTGTTACCGGCATCGTCAGCCTTGGCACCAAGGTGCGTGTAGCCAACTTCAGGGCCCAGGCCAAAAATGATATGGGGCTCATGATGGAGGCCGGCACTCTTCTGGACGGGCTAAAGGAGTATACGAAAAAGCTTCGGCCGATCACCAAGGACGCTGAGGGTATAAAGCGGATCGAAGACACGGAAGCGGCCGCCAAGAAGTATGCCCAGAGCATGACGGCGTACATCAAAACCAACAAAACAATGAACGCCCTCGGCCAAAAAATGAGTGCTGCCGCCGCGTTATTAAAGAGACACTGCAACGAGTTTCTGTATGTGCAGAGCGAGAAAATGCAGGCGGAGCTTGGCGGGGAGAGTGTAAACCTCGAAGAAGGTCTGGAGAATATTTCGCTGATTAACGATATTATTGAGTCTATCAGCACAGCACGCGTGTTGAATTTCAAGGCCCAGGCAATTAATGATCCTGAAATGATGCTCCAAGCTGTTGAGGATATGAAGCAAATTCAGGAAAAATGTGTTGTATTAGCGGAGACCACCCATGACAGGACCGGCCAGGTACTCATCGAAGGCATTAAAAGTAAGATTGACACCTACGCTGGGGCCATAGAAGCCTATAGGAAAAATTTTAAAGAACTCGATGAGCACCGCGATGCCATGGGCGCGGCGGCCGGTCAATACGTGACGCAGTGTGAAACGTATCTGGAAGACCAGCAGAAGAAACTTGCGCGCGACATGCGGGAGCGGAATACGAAAATAACTTTAGTGAATGATATTATTAATTTAGGGAATGACACAATGGTTAAAATTTATAAATCACAGGCCCTTCGGAGCCCCGCGATCATAGAAGATGCCCTTAAGAACTTTCCGAAAATCGGGCAGAAGTTCGGGGAATTGAGGAAGATTACACGGCTGGATCTGGGTCTCAAAAGAATCGATCAGGTTGAGGCGGCCGGTAACACATACAAAGGCGCCATGGGAAATTTTCTAGAAAACTGGAAAAACATGCAGGATCTCGGTAGTAAGTGCAACAACGCGGGTGGGAGTGTGATTACTGCCTGCAGGACCACAGTCAACGACGGCATGGAAGCCACTGAAAGAATTGCCAACGATGCCATGACCCTCCTGAAAACCGCATCATGGATCATGATTATCGGGCTGATCGCGGCCGTTGTATTCGGAATATTGATCGCCTTTTTTATTACCCGGAGCATCACCAAGCCCATCAGAAGAATCATTGCAGGTCTGAGTGACGGTTCAGACCAGGTGGCGTCTGCGGCAGGGCAGGTATCTGCCGGCAGCCAGTCCCTTGCGGAAGGTTCATCCGAACAGGCTGCATCCATTGAGGAGACCTCTTCGTCGCTCGAAGAGATGTCCTCCATGACCAAGAGTAACGCCGATAACGCCAATGAAGCCAGGGCCCGGGTGGGCGAGGCTGCTCAGATTGTGGAAAAGGTGAACCTGCACATGAGCGACATGGCCGATGCTATTCAGGAGATCACCAAGTCCAGTGAAGAGACGGGCAAGATCATCAAGACCATCGATGAAATCGCCTTTCAGACCAATCTTCTGGCTCTAAATGCAGCCGTTGAGGCCGCGCGTGCGGGTGAGGCAGGAGCGGGCTTTGCCGTTGTGGCGGATGAAGTCAGAAATCTTGCCCTGAGAGCGGCAGAAGCAGCCAAAAACACGACGGATCTCATCGAAAATACCATCACGGCTATCAAAAAAGGTAATGAGCTCACCCAGACAACCCGGGAAGCTTTTAAAGATAATATCGAGGTTGTACAGAAGGTCGGGAGTCTGGTGGATGAAATATCGGCGGCCTCCAATGAGCAGGCTCAGGGCATCGAGGAAATCAACAAGGCTGTAACAGAAATGGACAAGGTAGTCCAGCAGGTGGCTGCCAATGCCGAAGAGTCCGCCAGTGCGTCTGAAGAGATGAGCGCCCAAGCCGAGGAAATGCAGTCTTTTGTCGGTGACCTGGTAAATATGGTCGGAAGGAGTTCATCAGACGAACGTACCGGGTCCACAAAGGGAGTCAAGAAAGCCGAATCCGGCGTGATAAGGTCAGGCGAAGGGAAACGAAGGGCGCTTTCCGCACCGGAGAAAAAAGATGGACCCAATCCTGAAGACATTATCCTTATGGATGATGATTTCAAGGATTTCTAGACCCGGAATTTGAATAACTGACTACAGGGCAACGGGTAGGATGTTAAGGCCGTTGCCCTGTAGTACACCCGGGAGGGCGACAAATCTGCAACTACTCCTTCTGCACCCGGAGATTTCCATGAGATATCTTGTTTGAAAAGACATCGGGGTCAGGTCTACATTCTTGACAAATCCAGTTTTCCTGCAATCTTATCAATTTTACTTTTAAGCTTTTTATCTTTTCTTATTTTATCAGTAACACGCCTACTTACCTGGGACACGCCGGATTCTCCAATTCCGAAATGGGTGCCAATATCTTTCAGCTTTTCGCCTGTATACCTCTGAGAAAGAGCCATTTTTACATTTCTACCCAAGGCAGATTCTTTTCCGAAAACGGTTTCAGTTTCGTCGAATATGTTTTGCATGGATGCCTTATCAACCAATGGTTTTTAACGCTGGCAGATCTCTATCAGGTTTTTTGCCCGATAAAAATTTGTCTTTGACGAAGGTTATAAAGCCTGGGCTGCCCAATAGGGTAGAGCCCACAACCTCATTTAAC
>CAYOWC010000354.1:0-4765 GCA_964407525.1 uncultured Desulfobacteraceae bacterium
AATTCCGACCTCCGTTCCCACGCTTTCCGAGTGGGGCATGATAATCTTCATGGTACTCATGGGGCTTGGATCGATTTATTATCTGAGAAGAAGGAGGATGGAAGTTTAAAGAAAAATTCTTTTAGAAAAGCATAGAGAGCACGAAGGAGTCTTTTTTGGCGAAACGAGGAGCCCCGTGCAGAAGCACGGGGCTCTTTCTATTATGGATGGCGTTGGTGGTCATACCCTACGGATTTTTTAACTACCGTAAATTGTGTGTAGCCTCGTCCCGAACTTGCTTTGCTTCCTCTATTGTTTTCTTACGGGCTTTGGCTCCTTCCTTACTTAGCCTGTTTATCGACCGCCTGTTTCTTACCCTCCTTATCGATCCACAGGTGGGTTCCAGAAACACTATTTTAAGAGCTTCTATATACTCTCTCCAGGAATCATACACCTTACCTGAATGATGCTGATATCGTGGCCATATTTGACCATTTGCCATATATGGTCACCGTTTCGTGTCAATTTTCCTCTTTTCCACTACCTTTCCATTTTGATTATTCATTGAAATATCAATTTCTTATTCCAAATAAGGCCAGGGTTTTCCCGGTCTGGCACGAAGCTTGGATATACAATAACTATGTTTGACTGTTTGATGGCAGGCAGGACGAACTGATTCGTGCATTCGGGCATACGCGATTAACGAAATATTTGAAGGGGATTTTCCGGAGAGGAGAGCTTCCATGATTATCGTGAGGATTAGAATGAAGGCACTCATGGAAAAACGAACGGAAATGCTGCAAACGCTTCTCTCGATGATTGAGCCGGCGGGAAAGGAAAGAGGGTGTCTGAGCTATGATGTTTTTTCCGATATCCAAGGCAATGCCGTTTTTGATTTGGTTGAGGAGTGGGAAACCCGTGAAGACCTTGATCGCCATATAGGGTCCGAAAAATTCAGCGTTTTGTTAGGGACGAAGAGCCTTTTGGACACACCTTTGGAAATGAAAATCCATACGGTCTCCCGTTCGGAAGGGGTGGAGGTCGTCAATGTCATCAGGGGCATGGGGGCCCAAAAAAGAAATTTTTAAAATGAATCTATCCTATAAAAGCATTTTTGTGGTGGCCATAATCGGATTTATGCTGTTCATGCAGTTTCGAGGGTTCAACAAACCGGGAAACAGCGCTTCTATCGATTACAGTGACTTTTTGAAAATGGTTGAAAGCGAAAGCGTTACCCAGGTCACCCTTCAAGGTGGCGACATAACAGGATTAACCGCCCAAGGGGCATTTCATACGTTCGCTCCGAAAGATTCGGGATTGATAACGCTGCTCAAGAACAAGGGGATTAAAATACGGGTAAAGCCCGAAAACGGCAAAGGATGGTTTCGAATGATCCTTTCCTGGATACCGATGCTTTTGATGATCGGTGTTTGGATATTCTTCATGCGCCGGATGCAGGGGGGCGGTGGAAATCTACTGTCCTTTGGAAAAAACAAAGCAAGCCTCGTGTCAGATGCGCTGAAGAAGGTCACCTTCGAAGATGTGGCGGGAATTGATGAGGCCAGGGACGAATTGCAGGAGATTGTCGATTTTCTCAAGGACCCCGAGAAATTCACCCGGCTGGGGGGAAGAATTCCCAAAGGGGTTCTGCTGGTGGGGGCGCCGGGCACCGGCAAGACGTTGCTGGCAAGGGCCATCGCCGGCGTGGCGGGTGTTCCCTTTTTCACCATGAGCGGATCGGATTTTGTGGAGATGTTTGTGGGTGTTGGCGCTTCAAGGGTGAGAGATCTCTTTAAGCAGGGTAAAAAAAATGCGCCCTGCATCATATTTGTGGATGAGATTGATGCGGTGGGTCGCCAAAGGGGCGCCGGTTTGGGTGGCGGGCATGACGAAAAAGAACAGACCCTTAATCAGCTGCTGGTGGAAATGGACGGGTTTGAAGCCAATGAGGGCGTCATTTTGATCGCGGCCACAAACCGGCCTGATGTGCTGGATCCCGCACTGTTGAGACCTGGGCGATTCGACCGGCAGGTGGAGGTTTCCGTTCCCGACATAACAGGTAGATTGGGAATCCTGAAAGTCCATGTTAGGAAAAATCCACTGGCAAATGATGTTGATCTCAAAGTCCTTGCGAGGGGAACCCCGGGGTTTACCGGGGCCGATATCGAAAATATGGTGAACGAGGCTGCGCTCATGGCGGCCAGGCGCGGAAAAGACCAGTTAGAGATGGTCGACCTTGAAGACGCCAAAGATAAGGTCATGATGGGACCCGAGCGACAGAGTATGATTATCTCTGAAGCGGGAAAAAAGGCCATGGCCTATCACGAGGCAGGGCATACAATTGTGGCAAGGCTTCTTCCCGGTACAGATCCCATTCACAAGGTGACCATCATTCCCCGTGGTCGTTCCCTCGGCCTGACCCAGCAGCTGCCAATGGTGGATAGGCACATATATCCCAAAGATGACTTGCAGAACAGTATCTGCGTCTTGATGGGTGGAAGGGCTGCGGAAGAGATCATATTCAATACTCAGTCAACCGGGACGGAAAATGATATTCGAAAAGTGTCTGAACTGGCCAGGAAAATGGTTTGTGAATACGGTATGAGCAAAGAACTTGGCCCCCTTGCCTTTGGCAAAAAGAAAGAGCCGGTGTTTTTGGGAAGGGCATTCGGCCGGCAGAGTGATTACAGCCGGATGACGGCACAAAAGATCGATGAGGAGGTCAAGAGCATTGTCGTTCAAGCCTACAAGAAGGCATTAGCTCTCATTAAGGATAATCTGGATACCCTTGGCAATATAGCGATTGCCCTTTTGGAGAAGGAGACGTTGAACAGGCGAGATATCGATGAATTAATGGCGGGTGGTAAAAAGCCCGTCCCGGAAAAGCAGATTCAGACTTGAAATCGTTTTGAGACCTCTGGTTTGAAAGGAGTTTTTTGTCATGTCTTTAAAGGATAATCTGAAGACCAAAATGAAGATTGACAAGCTTTGCAAAAAGCTGGTTTCCACCATGAAAGAGCCCCCTGGAAGGTGGTGGTTGGACAAGGTCCTCGCGCAGGAACTTCTCCATATGACCAATTTTGAACATGAAGAGATTAGAGATCTCCAGCTCTATGTGCGCCCTTTGGTGGATAATATTATGGAGGTACTGGTGCTGGACAACCAGTTGCCCATTTACCACACAACGGTGAATGACATCGTCCTGCGCAAGAGCCCTCGCTGGCATGAAATGGTGAATATTCGAAATATCCGGAAAATCATGAATGATAAGGATGTCCTTATCAGTGAGGGGAAGGCATCGGTTGAGAAATTACACGCAAGAGCTTTGGCTTTGTTGGACCTCACCTGCTCCAGGGATGATATGGCCCTGCTCCTTGAGGATGCGCGCCGCGGGCTGGCCCAAAAATCCGTTGAGCAGATTCAGGAATGTTTGGGCTTCTTTTTTGAACTTCTGAATTTTCAACCCTTGTTTTTCGGGCCGACGGACCATGATTTGGAGACCTTTGCCATCGCAAAGCTTAGCAGTGGCGATGTTCCCACTTTTGAGCATCTCATCCTATTCGATGAAAGAACTCTGCTGTTAGGCATGAAGAAAGGCGACTTTTCGCCACAGCGCGATGTAGATCTGGATTGGTTTGGACAGTATTTTCGGGGTGAGAAAGCGGCCGACCTTCAAGGCATGGATGTTTTCGAATTTTTGACTGAGCTGGCTCTGGAGACGGCACATCACAACACTGCCGATGTTCAAAAGTGGGTTGAACCGCAAGATCAACTTCTGGCATCAACTGGTTGATTGGCCTTTAAGTGCCCAAAAAAAAGGTGATATGCAATGGAAAGGAAAGGGATAGTGTATGTTTGATGAATTCCAGAAAATTCAAAAATTTCCGCGGAAAGATAGATGCTGGATTAATCTTGACGTTGCAAAAACGGTCTGATGCCGACTGAGGAAGATGACCGCATCCAACCTAAGTGGTTGAAAGGTCATCGCAGGCAAAAACAGCACCACATCATACAAGGAGGTATTATCGATGAAAACAGAAACACAGGGGAAAATCAAGTATGGAATCTGGGGGATTATTGTTGGGGCAGTCATCGTAATGATCACCGGTTTTGCCTGGGGAGGTTGGACAACCTCCGGCACGACCCAAGAAATGAACGAAGCAGCGGTCCTGTCGAGCCAGGCGGAGATCTGCGTCGGCCAATTCATGGCACAACCGAACCATAAGGAGATGCTCAAAGAATTGGGGGCATTGGAATCATGGAAGAGGTCTGAATACATCGAAAAAGGGGGCTGGGACAAAATGCCAGGCCAAACGGAAAAGCCTGATTATACCGTGAGCCGCGCATGTGCCAACGGACTTGCACCCTTTATCGAAAAATCAAATGAGGGTTAACTAAAACGTGTCCCCTTGGCCGGGGACATGTGATGAAAGATTTGTAAGGTTAAGATAGAAATTTTCTTGAAAGGAAAAGGTTCTTCAATGGGAGACAAGGGAAAAAGAGACAAAGGCAGACGCGAAGAACAGAAAAGAGCGAAACTAACCAGGAAGGAAAAGCAGAAGCAAAAAAAGGATAAAAATAAAACCATTTGGGAAAATGAGTAATAGACGGAAAACAAGAAGGTAGCGGCTATGACATCTGTTATTAAATATTATGAGGGAATCAACTCGGTTGCTGTAATCGGCAACTATCTGCCACGCCAGTGCGGTATCGCGACCTTCACTACGGATCTGGTAGAGGCGTTATCATTGGAAGCTCCCGATGTTTACTGCTGGGCGGCGGCCAT
>CAYOWC010000355.1:0-1502 GCA_964407525.1 uncultured Desulfobacteraceae bacterium
GCACGCCTCTGACACTCCTCCACGGTGGCAGGTCTTGCCGCCGCTTTCGGGGCTGGTGCTATGACAAATTCTATTTCCGAAATTGAAGACACGGACTGTATGTTCGTCATTGGGAGCAACACCACCGGGCAGCATCCTATCATTGCCGGTAGAATGATAGAGGCTAAAAACAAGGGCGCTAAACTCATCGTTGTTGATCCCCGAAAAATCCCCCTTACGGAATATGCTGATATTTTTGTCAGAGTGAAACCCGGGACCAATGTGGCTTTTTTAAACGGGATGATGCATATCCTTATTCAAGAAGATTTAATTGACCAGGAGTTCATTCGGGAGAAAACAGAAGGATTCGAAGAGCTCAAAGAAAAGGTCAAAGCATATCCGCCGCAAAAAGTCAGTGACATTACCGGTGTTAGCGTGGAAGTTTTGAGAGAGACTGCCCTGATGTTCGGTCGGGCTGAAAAAGCCATGATCTTTTACGCCATGGGAATTACCCAGCACACCAGGGGCACGGACAATGTGAAAGCCGTTGCCAACCTTGCCATGGCAACGGGCAATATTGGCCGTCCATCTACCGGGGTGAACCCCTTAAGGGGACAAAATAACGTCCAGGGCGCCTGCGATATGGGAGCCCTGCCTAACGTTCTGACGGGCTATCAACTGGTCTCAAATCCCGATATACGATCCCAAAATAAGTGGGATATGCCCCTTCCCGAAACAACGGGGTTGACACTTGTGGAAATGATGGCATCTGCAAGGAGCGGTGCTCTAAAGGGGATGATGGTGGTAGGCGAAAATCCCATGATTTCCGATCCCGACACCCAACATGTTCAAGAATCCCTGGAAGCCCTCGACCTGCTGGTGGTCCAGGATATCTTCATGACGGAGACCGCAGAGCTTGCTCATGTGATCCTTCCAGCCTGTTCATTTGCTGAAAAAGAAGGGACGTTTACCAATACGGACCGACGGGTTCAGCGGGTCAGGAAAGCTATAGCGCCTATTGGAGAATCAAAGCCGGATTGGCAAATTATTTCAGAACTTGCCTCCTTCATGAACGCTCCGGGGTTTGATTTTGCTTCACCGAAAGAAATTATGGAAGAAATCGCATCCGTGACACCCTCTTATGGGGGCATTTCTTACGAACGTCTCGACAATGGCGAAGTTCTTGCGTGGCCGTGTCTTGACAAAGATCATCCCGGAACGCCATTTCTCTACGAACATGGTTTTGCAAGAGGAAAGGGGATTTTTTCCTCCATAGACTATATCCCTCCTGCCGAACTCCCAGATCATGAATATCCGTATATACTGAGCACAGGGAGGATACCTTTTCACTTTCACGGGGGCAGCATGACTCGAAGGATCGATCTCCTGAACAAGGAAGTTCCTACGGGCCATATGAATATCAATCCCGAAGATGCCGCAACTTTGGGTGTCGAAGAAGGGCAGGAGGTCCTGGTCCGTTCTCGAAGGGGAGAAATAGCTATCACGGCAAGGCAAACCAGTGA
>CAYOWC010000355.1:1602-4749 GCA_964407525.1 uncultured Desulfobacteraceae bacterium
TCGGGCCATACCTGTTTAGAAATATTGAGGAAATTGATGGAATTGAGGTTGAGCCAATACACAGACTGGCCAAAACGCTCTCCCTGATGCTCAAGAAAAAGCCCGACATGCGTATTGCTGCTGTTTTGAGGGGATGTGATGTAAGGGCGATCAGAAAATTAGAGGAGAAAGGAGAGTTAGAAACAACAAACCTACACATTATCGGTATAACCTGCTCCGATGAACAGGCTGAAGCGTGTAACTGCGAAAAACCGATTTACAATACCGAATATTGCACGGGTTGCTGGAAATGCATGGATGTCTGTAAGGAACAGGCCATTAATAGAATAAACACCTGTCCCATCGCAATCCCAAATGAATTTGACATGAAATTGTCAAAAAGAAAAGCGATTTACATCCCCTATCCCCAGGCTGTCCCCCTCAAGGCTACCCGTGACCTGGACAACTGCCTGAAAATAAGCGGTGTTATGGATTGTAAAGGATGTGAACGCGTCTGTCAGGCTGATGCCATCATCCATGAGGATCAGGAGATTACAGAGGAAATCAATGTCGGTTCGGTCATTCTGGCCCCTGGTTTCTCTCCATATGATCCTACCAATCTGGACTCCTACGGCTTCGGCAATCTTCCCAATGTTGTAACCTCCATGCAATTTGAAAGGATTCTCTCCGCTTCCGGGCCCTATGGCGGTCACCTTGTCAGACTTTCAGACCACAAAGAGCCAAAGAAAATTGCATGGCTGCAATGCGTTGGCTCCAGAGACAGCAAGTGCGACCATGCTTACTGCTCATCGGTATGTTGCATGTATGCCATAAAAGAAGCGGTTATCGCCAAAGAGCATGCAGGAAACGATCTGGAATGCACCATTTTCTACATGGATATGCGGACCTACGGAAAGGATTTTGAGCGATTTTATGAGGATGCTCAACAGAAACACGGAATACGATTTGTACGGTCCCGGATCCACACGGTAGACCATGTTCCTGATAACGATACCCTCAGTTTTAGGTATACAACAGAAAACGGCCAGTCCACAACGGAAGCATTTGACATGGTGGTACTTTCAGTGGGTTTGGAAACATCGCCGGAAATGGTGGATTTGAGCCGTGATCTGGGAATAGAATTGACGGAAGGAAATTTCTGCCAAACATCGAGTTTTGCCCCTGTATCTACTTCGCGGGACGGTATCTTTGTGAGCGGGTCATTCCAGAACCCCAAAGATATTCCCCAATCCGTTATTGATGCAAGCGCCGCCGCCTGTGCTGCAGGTGAGGCATTAAGCAGTGCCAGACATACCCTTACAAAAACCAAAGAGATCGTTCCGGAAACGAACGTAGCGGGACAGCGTCCGAGCATCGGTGTCTTCATATGTAAGTGCGGAATCAATATCGCGGGCGTGGTGAACGTCGACCAGGTCAGAGATTATGCAGCCAGCCTTCCATATGTTGATTATGTTACGGATAACCTCTATACCTGTTCTCAGGACACCCAGGACACCATGAGCCAGGTGATTAAGAAAGAAAACCTGAACCGGATTGTTGTTGCCGCCTGTACTCCTAAGACCCACGAACCTTTGTTTCAGGAAACCCTGATTAACGCCAATTTGAATAAATACCTTTTTGAAATGGTGAACATCCGTAACCAGGATTCCTGGGTGCACAAAAATGATCCGGAATCCGCCACTGAAAAGGCAAAGGACCTGGTGCGGATGGCCGTGGCAAAGGTCGCCCTAATGGACTCTCTCAAAGAATCCACTCTGGAGATTGACCAGGGGGCACTCGTGATCGGAGGCGGGATTTCCGGACTGACCGTTGCCAAAACCCTTTCTGCTCAGGGCTATAAGATCTGTCTCGTTGAACGGTCATCCACTTTGGGAGGCCAGGCCCGCAAACTTTTCAAGACCTGGATGGGAGAGGATGTTCAGCAGAATCTGGCAGATCTGATAAAATCGGTGGAATCGGATCGCAATATTGACGTGTGCATAAATACGGAGGTCGAAGAAGTCGAGGGCTTTGTGGGCAGCTTCAAAACTACCCTGGCTTCTGCCGAAAATGAAAAAAAGGTTCTGGAGCACGGAGTTGCAGTAATTTCAACAGGCGCCTCCGAATACCAACCGGACGAATATTTATACCAAGAAGATCCGAGAGTGCTTACCCATCTGGAATTGGATCAAAAATTTCTGGCCGATGACCCCAGTCTCAAGGGAGTTGAAACTGCCGTATTTATTCAATGTGTAGGGTCACGGGAACCGGAAAGGCCCTATTGTTCGAGGGTTTGTTGCACCCATTCCATGGTGAGTGCTCTTCATTTGAAAACCCTGAACCCGAATATGGAAGTGGTTGTCCTCTTCCGGGATATCAGGACCTACGGCGAGCGAGAGTATCTCTACAGAAAAGCCCGTATGGCAGGGGTGAAATTTATCCGTTTTTCTTTGGATCAGAAGCCGAAAGTGTTGGTAAAGGGGAATGCCCTCCAGGTAGAAGTTGTTGACGGTATCCTGGGACGGACCATTTGGATAGAGGCTGATCTCCTGACCTTGAGTACGGCCATTGTTCCTTATAAAGACGAAAAACTGGCACAGTTTTTTAAAGTCCCCATGAATGCAGATGGATTCTTTGTGGAGGCGCATGCTAAGCTGGGTCCATCTAAATTTGCCACGGACGGTGTTTTTCTTTGCGGCATGGCCCATTATCCAAAGCCGATTGATGAATCCGTGGCGCAGGCTCTCGCCGCCTCTTCAAATGCTACAACCCTGCTGGCCAGAAAAAGCTTTCAGGTAAGCGGGACCGTGGCGACTGCCAACCCGTTGTATTGCAGTAGTTGTGGTGTCTGCATAGATGTATGTCCCTATTCGGCTCCGTCTTTTCTGGAAGAAGGGCCATTTGCGGGCAAAGCCGAGATCAACCCCATCCTTTGTAAGGGGTGTGGACTCTGCGTGGCCTCCTGCCGCTCCGGCGCTTTGAATCTACGGGGCTTCAGAGAGGACCAGATTATGGCTATGATCAACGAGATATAGGATACAGTGTGAAACGGGTATAACACCTTAATTTTTTAATTGAAAACCATGTTTAGCCTATAGGAGATGAGGGGATGAGCGATTGGGAACCAAAAATCACAACCTTTCTCTGTAACTGGTGCAGTTACGGTGC
>CAYOWC010000356.1:0-4743 GCA_964407525.1 uncultured Desulfobacteraceae bacterium
TGCTTAATGATGGACGTCCCCTATCCCACGGCGAGCCGGTTATTTGGGTAATTATGCACCGCTCTATGATAGGAGGAGAACAATTGATTGATAGAACAATAGAGCGATACTGGAGCCGATTTCCGCATACCTATGACAGGAACCAAGAGTATGTTGTCGGGAAGGAGCTTCTCGATCAAATCACGAAAGAACTGGATAGCCTTCCTGAACTTGGCGATGTTGTTGAGTTGGGATGCGGAACGGGTTGCTTCACAGCGACAATTGTCGGGAAGAGCAAGAACCTGTTTGCCACTGACCTGTCAGACCACCTTCTGGAAACAGCAAGAAAGGGTTTGCACGATCTTCCGAACGTGACAATTCAGAAGGAAAACTGCATGGAAACGTCCTTCGCGTCAGGAGCGTTTGATACAGCCTTCATGGCCAATCTGATTCATGTTGTCGACAGCCCCAATAAAGTGCTTCAGGAATGCTATAGAATCCTCAAGAATGGCGGCACCATTATTATTGTTACCTACACTGGCTACGGTATGAAGCTGTGGGAGAAGATCAAAATGGGTGTGAGGTTCTTGAAAACATGGGGGAAACCTCCTGCACATACACATTCTTTTTCCTCCGAGGATCTAACAACAATGATGGCAGATTCTGGCTTTGTGATCGAGACATCGAAGCTGATCGGCGATAGAACAAAAGCCCTGTACATGATTGGCAAGAAAGAAAAAACCGCATAACAAAGGGCTTCAAGAAATTGCGCCCTTTGCACGCGTCTCCTGAGCCCTCTCGTTCGGCATCATAAAACATTGATCCAAGGAGTGATGTTATGAAAACTACTATTATTTATGATAATACTGCTTTCAGAAAGGACCTTCAGGCTGACTGGGGCTTTTCGGCCCTTATAGAGGCAAAAGGGAAAAGGATTCTTTTTGATACAGGCGGAAGTGCTTCTATTCTGCTTTCGAACATGAGTAAATTAGAAATTGTCCCTAAAGAGATTGACGAAGTCTTTATTTCTCACGCTCACTTTGATCACACCGGCGGTTTATCCGCTTTCCTTGATCAGAACAATGAAGTGAAGGTATGGGTTCCTTGCTCTTTCCGGGGCGTTAGGAACGCAAAAGAAGTTATTGAAATAGAAAATCCCATAAAGCTATACGAAGGAATTTACTCCACAGGGGAGTTAGAAAACATAGAGCAGTCCCTTTGCATTGAAACACAAAAAGGTATTGTAATTATTGCAGGATGTTCACATCCACGAATCGAGCATATTATAGCCGCTGCTTCTGAATTTGGGAAAGTCTACGGGATTATAGGAGGCTTACATGGGAATAGGCCTGAATCCTTGAAGAATTTTG
Organism: uncultured Desulfobacteraceae bacterium; assembly: GCA_964407525.1. Taxonomy (GTDB): domain Bacteria; phylum Desulfobacterota; class DSM-4660; order Desulfatiglandales; family Desulfatiglandaceae; genus DUZB01. The sequence goes on from CAYOWC010000356.1 coordinate 1,350, forward strand.
ATTTGATTTGTTCGACCCATTGCACTCAATATAAACAAGAAATAGAGTTTCTCTATCCAGAATGTTATATTGAAGGAGGAGTGGGAAAGGTAATCGATATTAATGAATAGGTCTGCCGTTGACTCTTCGTTCTAATTTCGGGAAACAATAAGAGTCAACGGCAGACCGCTAAGCTGATGATTTCATCTGTACAGGTAAATCGAAAAGTATGCTGGAAGATACCAACCAACCAGTGATTAAAGACTTCCTTGCAGAGCGGGATCTCGAACTCTCACTCGAGAAGACGGTGATCACGCACATAGAAGACGGATTCACGTTCCTCGGGCAAACCTTTCGCAAGCATGGCCGGTTGCTACACATGACGCCATCCACTGCAGAGAACTACAAAGACATATTCGAAGAGGTAAAGTCAAGGGCGTTACCCCCTGAGTCAGAAAAAGCATACTAAACTAACGATATGGAAAAACATTCCATGAAAGGAGGTAAATCATGAACTTTTGCCCTATACTCGGGCTTCAGGTCCTTACGCAGAATAACTGGCGAGGACGAAAGCTCGGAGAGCATTTTACGGCTAATTTCTATATCGTCGGTCAATCCGTGTTGTACAGCAGCCCATCCGGCATAGCGGATCTGCACAGCACAAAGGCCGTTTTGCAGCTCAGCGCCGAAGTGGCTCAACAGGTGTCAGGTGGCACTGGATCATACATTCAAATTGAAGATTATGCTGAACTAAGCAAGGCAACGATAGGTGCTCGCAAACATTTCATCGACCAGATGATATCGCGTGACAGGCTTATGGCTTTGATTTTCTGCAATTTGTCTCCGATGATGCAGTTCTTTGTCAAAATTGGCGAACGGTTCAACACAGCAAAGAAAAGCGTCTATGTCGTCCAGGATTACAAGGCAGCGATCACCATGGCTCTCAGGTTATGTAATGAGTTTAACCTGGAAACAGGTCCTTTTGTTTTCGGAAAGCAGGAGACTTATCGCAATGATAGCCCGAAGCTGATGCCGCCGGAACTGCTTTCTAACAGTGATTGGGATGTTAAAACTGATAGCTACACAAATCGAAGCCTTCTCATCGATCGGTGTATTCTCCACTCTGTTTCAAGCGGCTTTTTTCAGGAAGCTCATGTGCCGTTGATCGATGACATGCGCTTGCGTGTGCGGGAAAACTTGTCTTCCCATGAAAACCTCGACTATATCGTGGTTGACGTATCTGCACTTGAGGGGGGAAGCCGTAAGGCCCGTCAATTGTATATGCAATCCCTCAAGCAGTGGTACGAACGTTTTCCTTTCCGCTTGTATGTCATGTACGGTGCCAATGCGTTCATGAGGACCGCGGCGCGGCTTGCCAATCCCTTTATGCCTTTCAAGATCATTGTCGCCAAGAATATTGGCCAGGCATTTAAGGTCATCCAGGACAATAAAAACCCGGAAAAAAAAGAAAAAACGGCAGCGAAATCCGATCCGATTCAGAAATATAGAGATGAGCTTCTGGCATATATCGGAGGAATTGATTGGGAACAGGAGGGATTAAGTGAGGTTTTTGGCGCAGATGATCGAAATCATCCTTTTCATGATGTTTTTCAAGCCATCAAGCTAATAAAGAATGAGGTCGACGATTTATTCAAGACCCGCCGACAAACTCAGGAAAGGTTGGAAGAATCAGAAAAGAAATATCGGGAACTCTTTGAAAATGGATCTGACTTTATTTGCACTCACAGCCTTGACGGCACCCTTATCGACACCAACCTCGCCTTCAAGAAGGGATACGGCTGGGACGGGGAGTTGCCGCCCAGTAGAAATATCAGGGATCTAATTCCGGAAAGATACCGCCATCGCTTCGATGATTACCTCGATCGTATCAAGAGCCGGGGACATGACGAGGGGTTGATGATCATCACCACGGCTACCGGACGGGAAATTGTTCTCGACTACAATAATGTGCTGGTAAAAGGTGATAGCGGGGAACCAATTTTTATTCAAGGTTCTGCACGGGACATTACTGATCGTATCGAAGCCGAACGAGAAAGCAGAAAACTTCAGGAACAGTTGAAGCAGAAACATAAAATTGAAGCCATTGCCACCTTGACTGGCGGAATTGCCCATGATTACAACAACCTCCTCGCCATTATCATGGGGAACCTCTCCATCGCCCGGGAGGAAACGGAACCCCATTCGTTCATGGCGGAACTTCTCCATGAGGCTGAACAGGCATCCTCTAAAGCAAGGGACCTTACGCATCAACTCATGACCCTCTCCAGGGGAGGGTATCCTATGAAGAAACTTGGGGCGATCGAGAACCTTCTGAAGGAGATCCCGGAAGAGATCCAAGAGCGGGAAGGCATCAAATATATCTTTTCTCTTCAAGACGATCTCTGGGCCGTAGAACATGATTCAGAGCAGATGAAATATGCCATCAGCAATGTGCTGATAAACGCCGTTGAGGCTATGCCCCAGGGTGGGAGAGTTACCATTGAGGCGGGAAACCGAGTCATCGAAAACAATGGGAAGGATGTCGCACTGCCTCTCAACACAGGGAAGTATGTGAGCATTTCCATTAAAGACGAAGGGAGAGGGATTCCGGAAGAACACCTGAGCAGGGTCTTTGACCCCTATTTTTCTACAAAAGAAAGAGGGGTCCAAAAAGGAATGGGCCTGGGCCTGGCCGCTACTCATGCTATTGTTCAAAAACATGGTGGTCATATCATGATCGATTCCACAATCGGTGTGGAAACAACCTTAACCATCTACCTGCCGGCCTCGGAGGATAAAAGAGAAGATCAAAAGGCAAAGCAGGAGAGTAACGATACTTTGCTCTCAATCAGCCGTGGTCAAACAACAATCAAAAAAATCCTGGTCATGGACGATGAGGAAAGCCTGAGGAACCTAGCTCAAAAGATGTTGGAGCGGTTGGGCTATGAAGTAGAGACTGTCAACGACGGGTTGGAGGCTACTTCAAAATACAAACAACATATGGATTCAGGAGAACCTTTCGATGCGGTCATTCTGGATCTCACTATTAAGGGAGGAATGGGCGGTGATCAAGCCATCAAGGAACTGAACAAAATCAATCCGGATGTGAAAGCCATCGTATGCAGTGGTTATTTCAATGACCCGGTTATGGCAAATTATGCGGAACACGGTTTTCAAGGTGCCATTGCCAAGCCTTATCAGAAAACGGGTCTTGCTAATGTTTTGAAAAAGGTTTTATGAAATGGAATGGACTATCCTTGTCTTGTTTTCATCGTGTGAAATGGGTGTGAAATGGGGGACGTTATGTTGCGAGTCTGATTATGTTGCGTGAGACCCCGCCTACCCCGCCCAGGGATTGATAAATTTATGCCAAGATTAGCCCGACTCGATGCTCCCGGTGTTCTTCACCACGTAA
>CAYOWC010000357.1:0-4735 GCA_964407525.1 uncultured Desulfobacteraceae bacterium
TCCTGAAACAGTGGTCAAAAAGGGGAAAAGAGATCCGTGTTATGGGGCCGGTTGAGTCCCCTATTGCGAAAATAAAAGGAAAATACAGGTGGCAATTTCTCTTTAAATGCGAAAGCAACGGGTACCTGAAGCTCTTTTTGAGCGAAGTGGAAAGACTCTGTGCAAACGAACTCAGATCCAGTGGGGTCAGCCTCCTGATTGAAGTAGATCCCTACCATATGCTGTAGGGGGCGGGTTGCGGGGTTTTTCATACCATCCATACCTCTTTTTTATATTCGGATGATGATTCGCATACCGTAGGGGCGAAAAATTTTTCGCCCTTACCATCGTCCACACCGCCGCCCACACCATCACCCTTACACGATGGGTACAACCGATCCGTTTCCCATTGGGCAGGATTGTTCCGCATGTATTCCCGAATTCGGTTCAATTCCTGTTCATTGCGGACGATGTGTTCCCAATAATTGCGTTGCCACACATCGCGAATCACGGTGTGGTTTCGCATCCATTTGGTCACGCCGATTTTGAACCCACGGACAATGGAACCAAGGGTCTTTGATGTTCCGCATGGCCGTGGTGCCGTTTTGGGTAGGGGGGATTGTGGATGCAATGGTATGGACGGTTGTAGGGGCGAAAAATTTTTCGCCCTTACCATCGCCCCTGCCGTCGCCCCTACATCGGATCCTACAACATGGCCTATATCCATGATCATCACAATCCCATGGACATGGTTGGGCATCACAACGAATTCGTCCAATTCAACATGCGGAAAATGGGTAGGGATATTATCCCAACATTGTTGGACAACCTGTCCTGCATCATTTAGCCGCATTTCCCTGTTTACGATACCCCCGAACAAGCATTGCCGGTTGTGCGTGCAGACGGTGACGAAATATGCCCCCGTCTGGGAATAATCGTAGCCCTGCAGCCGGATAGACCTGCGGCGGTGGATAGTTGGATCGTAATTTATTTCAGGAACCATCGTTCTTGTGTCCGTTTCAGGTACGCGGTGTTATCGTCAGGGTAGACGTCTGTATCTGCTCAAAACCCTGTTTGCCCTGTTTTGCGTACCGACTACCATTTGCGACAGGGGCCAATACAAGGGCGAAAAATTTTTCGCCCCTACTGCTGTTGTATTATCGACAAATCAATATTGCGAATGCGATGCAGCCGCTTGCATTTATTACCTGTAAATGCTGTTGGATATGAACAACCCATCCCGTTCCGTCACACACACTCGGTTCTTCATAATCCTCCCGCCGGCCCCAAATCCCAATCGACGGCAAGACCGGATTGTAAATCCTTACGGATTGAAACCACTGGAGTCTATAATGGGCACTCTGCTTTGACCCTTCAGACTTCCCCCCACCCCAGAAGAGGTGGCTTGAGGCGCAGATACAAGGCACTCATTCGATTAACTCACCAGTAGCACTGGTAAATAAACTACACCTGAGATTCCGCATGACGTAGCCGCCTTGGCGTAGGCGCTTGTGGTGGAACCCTCTTTTTTTGATCTGGGGTATGAGTAATGCCAAGCAACCCGTCGATAGAAATATCCTCATCCAACAAGGACCAGTATATTCCGTATCCAGAGGGAGAAATCTCGAAGCTGTACCTTTCTCTTTCAGATGCCTTTGCAAGTAATGGAGATATCATGTCAAGCGAAAATCTCTTCTCTTGCCCGTCGATAGTTATGACGAGGATATCTTCCTCAAACTTCAAGCCACCAATTTGATGATGTTTTTTCATTGTTGGCGCCTCCGCTGGAATTCATCCCATTGCTGTTCAATATACTCAAAATGCTCACAGATAATCTTCCTGATCTGCCTTGTATCCCTTGATGACATGTTGTAAGTAAACGCTTCTTCAATGCCGAAATATTCCCGGTCAAGCCAGTATTTACATTCCATCTCTGCCTTTCGGCAATGCACATGAATCGGCTCATTCCCTTCGTTTGCATAGAAGAACAACCTCCACCCCAGAATCACAAGTAAAACACAAGAGGCAATTTCTCGTTAAATTCGGAATCATCAGCGGCAGCGGCAAAAAATTTTCGCCCATACCGCGTCGAACCCGGCGGATGGATCCAAATCCAAGACATCTGTTTCCTCTACCTGTCCTCTTTTTTTCGGCTATGCCCACGATGGCACGACCCGTATCCACCGTCATCCATATCCCATTCCCCATAGGGATAGCATTCCTGGCACTCGGGGCAGAAAAACGGCGCCCAGAGAGGGTGAAAATCATACAGCATGGCCGGATCTTTGGTCTTGAGTATTTTTCTGAGCGTCATAAAGTCTTCCGGCATGACAGCTTCCGAAACCGACCCGTCAAAATCAATAATGACTGTGGCGACCGAACCGTAGGTGTTCAACGCATTGGGATAGGAAAGGCCTCTCGGGACCAGAGTAACCTTTGCAGCAAGTACGTTGCCGCCCTTTTTGTAATAGCTGACTTCCGCAGGCTCCTTTCGGATGTCCTTTAATTCGTCAAGAAGTGCCAACGAATGATGGTACTTCTGCACGCGCTTGAGGTCTTTTTCCGTAACCGATGCAATACGGGACAGATCCATATTGTCGGAGATATCAGCGGTTTTTATTCGAGCGCCCACGGGATGGAGACCCGCACGGATAACAAAATCGTCGTAGGTTTCTCCTTCACGACGGGTGACGCTTTGAACAGCCTCCAGAATGGGTCGTTCAAATCCCTCCGTTTCCAGATATTCCAAGGTGATCTCCGTATCTTCGATCACATCGTGGATAACCGCAACGATCATTTCTTCTTCGGTTTCCATTTGGAACATAACCCGTAAGGGGTGAAGGATATAGGGAGCCCCGGCCTTGTCCACCTGGCCCTTGTGGGCGTGAACGGCTATGGCTATGGCTTTTTCAAGAGGGGATAACTGCGATTTTCCAGGTGTTTCAGGCCAAACCAATGATTCTTCTTCGTCAACGGTTTCCTCGTTTACCTTTTCCACCACCGCCTTCATGATTTTCATGAGGTTCATGTCTTTATCTGTTCCGGATTTTTTCATACCATCCATACCTCCGTTCCATATTCGGATGATGGTTCGCATACCGTAGGGGCGAAAAATTTTTCGCCCTTACCATCGTCCACACCGTCGCCCACACCATCACCTCCACACGGGTTCAGGCGATCTAATTCCCATTGGGCAGGATTGTTCCGCATGTATTCCCGAATTCGGTTCAATTCCAGTTCATTGCGGATGATGTGTTCCCAATAATTGCGTTGCCACACATCGCGAATCACGGTGTGGTTTCGTATCCATTTGGTTACACCGATTTTGAACCCGCGAACAATGGAACCCAGGGTTTTTGATGTCCCGCAAGGACGTGGTGCCGTTTTGGGTAGGGGGGATTGTGGATGCAATGGTATGGGCGGTTGTAGGGGCGAAAAATTTTTCGCCCTTGCCATCGCCCCTGCATCGGATCCTACAACATGGCCTATATCCATGATCATCACAATCCCATGGACATGGTTGGGCATCACAACGAATTCGTCCAATTCAACATGCGGAAAATGGGTAGGGATATTATCCCAACATTGTTGGACAACCTGTCCTGCATCATTTAGCCGCATTTCCCTGTTTACGATACCCCCGAACAAGCATTGCCGGTTGTGCGTGCAGACGGTGACGAAATATGCCCCCGTCTGGGAATAATCGTAGCCCTGCAGCCGGATAGACCTGCGGCGGTGGATAGTTGGATCGTAATTTATTTCAGGAACCATCGTTCTTGTGTCCGTTTCAGGTACGCGGTGTTATCGTCAGGGTAGACGTCTGTATCTGGTCAAAACCCTGTTTGCCCTGTTTTGCGTACCGACTACCATTTGCTATTTGCGACAGGGTTGAATGCAAGCAAGGGCGAAAAATTTTTCGCCCCTACGAACGTTCTGCTATTACTGCTGTATTATCGACAAATCAATATTGCGAATGCGTCAGAACCGCTTGTATGTATTGCCTGGAAATCCTGTTAAATGTGAACGTCCCATCCCGTGCCGTCACACACGCCCGGTTCTTCATAGTGCTCGCGCCAGTCCCAAATTCCGATCCTGTTGCAGGTCTTCCAAAATGATTTCCACGACTTGGCAGGTGGTGTAATTCGAATTTCATTTTCCGGGTGGTATTCGGATTCCATCTCCCGGTAAAACAGCGTTTTGCCTCGAATTATGCGCCAGCTTCCACAACTGCAATTTCCTCTCTGGTAAGACCATAAAGACTGTACACCAGCTCGTTCATGACGTTTTCAGCAGTTCCAATCTGGTTATCCAAAACGGTAATTTCATCATCAAGAGAAATAACACGTTCCTTGAGCGCTCCATGGTCGGTTTTCCGCAACGCCAGCAGTTTCGTAACCAATCTTCTGGCTGTGAATTTTTCCGTAATATTCAAATCACGTGTGGCAAGACGCCACTGGGCCGCAATAAAGGGCGTATCGGGTTCATCAAAGAGTTCCAAACCCAGAATACCATCGATCTTCAATCGAAGCTCATCATCCGTATGCTCCACGGTGATCGATGCGCCTGGGTGTAGCCTGGCATCCCATTCTTCGTAATGGGTCTGCCGTTTTGAGGTCGCCATTTCTTTTGCCCATGCGGTTAATAGGGCGCCTTTGAGCCCTTCAGGGGCTTGCGGCGATTTTTTCCACGACGCGGTTGTACCCACATCGGCCCAGAGCCACGTTTCTTTCCGTTTGTCCGGTTCTGTTTGGGAGCT
>CAYOWC010000358.1:0-4734 GCA_964407525.1 uncultured Desulfobacteraceae bacterium
GCAAAGGGGAATGACCAGTTCAGATACACTTTCCGGAACTTTGAGTCTGTTTCGGGCTGTTTCAATGGACGGAATAATGGCGACCGTACTGGATGTTGAAAAAGCTGAAAACTGTACCCTTCCGAACTTTTTTGCAAAAGACAGAGGATTCATTTGACCTGAAAGGAAAATGATGGCTAAATAGATCAAGGACATGATTATGAGCCGAATCTAAAAGGAGGATGAAATGAAAATACTCAACCTATATTTTTCTTCAACCGGGAATACCGAGAAAGTCGCTAAGAAGATAGATGAAACAGTCCGGGAACTGGGGTACGCTGTGGATACCGTAAAAATCGGTTCGAAAGAACTTTCCCTGGATATCCTCAACTATGATTTCGTTTTTGCCGGATCCGGGGTGTATGGCCAGCTGCCGGGAAAAGGTTTTATGGATTTTCACAGGGGGATGCTTCAGAAATATGTGAAGGCAGGAGAGATAATCCCTGCTTCTCCGAGAAGAACTTCGTCCTATGTGGTACCCTATTGTACCTATGGCGGTGTTCACACGGGTATCAATGAAGCGATTCCGGCCGTGAAGTATATGGGGCAGCTTTTTGATCACCTGGGGTTCTCGATTCTGGGGGAGTGGTATGTGGTGGGCGAATATAAAACAAAAAAACTGCAAAGCCATTCCGTTGGTGGTCGCCTCGGGGATATAAGGGGAAGGCCTAACCAGGCAGATCTGGAGGAAGTGGCCGAAAAGGTGAAAGGGGTACTTCTCTGTTGCTGAAAATGAAAAGGGACGCAGATTTCCGCAGATAGGCGCAGATTGTTTTTGGGACGGGCCTTCCTCTCGTTCCCAAACTCCAGTTTGGGAACGCACTATCAGTGGAAGCTTTAGCTTCCATGCTGTATGATAGATGAAACCAGTAAGGACAAAGGTATTATCAAAATGCCAATTCATATCTTTACCATACCTTTTGATCCATACAATGAGATTTTTGACGATGAAGTTCTTGCCAAATTTCTTTTGAACAAGCGGGCCACCTCTCTTCGCCCTCCGGGAGATACACGGATTCGGCAGGAAAAAGGTTGACCGGTACGGCAAAGAACTGGTTGGTATTGTGCAGGCGTTTTATGGAAAAACGCCGTTTCGGGACAAGGGGAAGCTGGAGCTTCCCGGCAAGGGTGTTCCCAAACTGGAGCTTGGGAACAAGAACTCCGACTCGTTCCCAAACTGGAGCTTGGGGACAAGAACTCCGACTCGTTCTCAAACTCCAGTTTGGGAACGCACTGTTATTGGAAGCTCCTGCTTCCAGACACTTAGATGGTTTAACAATGCGAACCCGATACAAAGCCCATAACAAAGGGAAGGAATACATCTACTTTGTCACTTCAACAACCGTGCAGTGGATGCCTCTTTTCACTCACCAGGACCATTTTGACATTCTGGTAAGCTCATTGGAATTTTGCAGAAAAGAAAAGGGGATGAAGCTGTATGCCTTTGTCATCATGGAAAACCACATCCATCTTGTGGGAAGCAGCCCTGACCTGTCCAGGACCATGCAGTCTTTCAAAGGTTTTACCGCCAAGAAGTTGATCGAAAGCATGTCAAGGAAGGGAATGGATTGGATGTTGAACCAATTTTCCTTTTACAAGGCGAAACATAAAAAAGAGAGCGATTATCAGATCTGGCAAGAAGGATATCATCCGGAAGAGATCTTGAGCCCCAATATGTTCAGACAGAAGGTTGAGTATCTCCATCATAATCCTGTGCGGAGAGGATATGTGAGGCGAGCAGAGCATTGGCGGTATTCGAGTGCTGGTCAGATATTGGTTGGGGAAAAGGGGGTGCTGGAGTTGGACCCTGTACCGGTGTTGTAGGGGGGGAAGCTGGAGCTTCCAGACAAGTGCGTTCCCAAACTGGAGTTTGGGAACGAGAGGAGTGCGTTCCCAAACTGGAGTTTGGGAACGAGAGGGGTGGGCTGGAGTTTGGGAACGAGGATGGTTGTGGAGTTTGGGACCGAGGGGTGTTGGCGTTTGGGAACGGGTGTGGTGCAGGAGTTCGGGAACGAGGGTTGTGGTTGGCGCAGGGACGTGAGAGAAAGCTTATTATTTCGGTTTGCTGGAGTAGTGAAGTAATGGAACGATAGAAAAGAACAGCTATATTTCGGGAATTCCTTGAGGGAAATTATTCCTTGAGGGTAATCATGGAAATGGCGTATGATTTCATGAAATGTCGACCTCGAAGGAGATCCGAAGATGGCCAATCTGCAAATTAAGGGAATTAAAGATGAGCTTTATGAAGAAATAAAGAGACTCGCGGCATCAGAAAACAGGTCCCTGAGTCAGGAAATTCTATTTCTTGTAAAGGATTATCTGGTGAAAAGGCATTTATTGCGTACGCAAAAAACCCCGGCACAAGCCTTGTTGGAGCTTTCCGGTTCCTGGGAAGACGACAGAGTGCCTGAAGAAATCATTGCTGACATAAAAACCAACCGGAAAAATTCTGAAAAATTGCGTACGGGATTTTACGAAACGAGTCGGTAGAAATTTTCCTCTCGTTCCCAAACTCCAGTTTAGGAACGCACTGTTATTGGAAGCTCCTGCTTCCACTCTTAGATCAGCCACGCGACAAACGTTTTGACACCCAAAATACAGTACGTTAAACTGTACGATATATAGTCTTTGTTTTCAGGGCCCTTCCTATGAAATATCGTATCTCAAATGTCATGGTTTTTCTTCTCCTGCTCGTCTCCTCCGTTAGTCTCGCACAAAACCCATTCAACACGGAACAATTGCAGCAAGAGATGGAAAAGCTGCGAGAGGAAATTCGTTACCATAATAAACTTTATTATGTGGATAACAATCCGGTAATTTCCGATGGTGAATATGACCGTTTGTGGCGGCGCCTGGAAGTTCTGGAAGCGGCTCACCCTGAATTAATTACAACGGATTCGCCGACTCAGAGAGTGGGTGCGGCTCCCTCAGGGGAATTTGGAACTGTCACGCACACCGTTCCCATGTTAAGTCTGGCAAAGGCGCGGGATGAAGATGACCTGCGTGCCTTCGACCAACACTTGAAAGAAATATTGGGTAGTAGCGCTGATATTGAATACGTTTTTGAGCCGAAAATCGATGGACTGGCCGTTGAAATTGTCTACGAAAATGGGATTTTGACGGCTGGTTCCACCAGAGGGGATGGCGTCACCGGAGAAAATGTGACGCAGAATGTGAAAACCATTCATGCTGTTCCTCTCAAGCTTTTCCATCAGGGAAATGAAGATGTTCCGGACCGTCTGGAAGCCCGGGGAGAAGTGTATATGGACAAAAAAACATTTACTGCGTTAAATGAAAAACGCGGTTTCAATGGGGAAAAATTGTTTGCCAATCCGAGGAATGCTGCGGCAGGCTCTCTGCGTCAAAAAGATCCTGCTGTTACAGCGCGACGTCGCTTGAATGTGTTCTTCTACGGTTCCGGGGCGATGGTAGGCCGGGAATTCGCTACCCATTGGGAAAAACTGGCATATTTTAAGCGGGTTGGGTTGCGTGTCAATCCGCTTAATCGAGTCTGTCACGGTATGGATGAGGTGATTGCGCAATTTCAGGACCTGAAGAACAGCCGGGAATCGCTCCCTTACGAGATCGATGGTGTAGTGGTGAAAGTTAATAAGTTGCGTTTGCAAAAACAGTTGGGGAACAATGCCGGCGAACCTTGCTGGGCGATTGCCTATAAATTTCCCCCGAAACAGGCCACCACAAAAGTGAAGGATATTCGTATCCAGGTCGGGCGCACGGGCGCGCTGGCTCCAGTGGCGGTGCTTGAAGAAGTGAAAATTGGCGGCGTTAGGGTGAGCCGGGTTTCTTTACACAATCCCGATGAGATCGCGCGTAAAGATATTCGCATTGGGGATACAGTTCTAATTGAACGGGCCGGAGATGTTATCCCAGACATCGTTAAAGTAATTTTGTCGCGGCGTGTGGGGGATGAAAGGCCGTTCGTGTTTCCGGAAAGATGCCCCGTGTGTGGCACCGTGGCCCATCTGGATGGGAAGTCCATATATCGTTGTGGAAATCTTCTCTGTCCGGCCAGACAGATCGCCGGATTTGAACATTTTGTTTCGCGTCAGGGGATGGATATCAGCGGTGTGGGTCCAAAGCTGATTCAGCAGCTTGTTCAGGCCGGGCTTCTTCAGGATGTCAGCGATTTTTATGGAATTACCCGGGGGCAGCTCGCGTCTTTGGAAGGCATGGGGGGAAAATCAGCGCAGAATATTGTGCAGGCGATTCAGGAAAGTAAACGGCCGACGTTGGAACATTTTCTGTATGCCCTGGGTATTCGTCATGTGGGCGAACATGTGGCACACATTCTGGCAAATCACTTTGGCAATCTGGAAAACCTGCAAAGCGCTTCAGTGCACGACTTGATTTCCATACAAGGTATTGGCCCTGAAACGGCGGGCAGCGTGTACGAGTATTTTCGAGAGCCTCGCAATGTGATTGTTTTGCAAAATCTTTTGGACAATGGTGTGGAGATTGTGACAACCCCATAACATGTCGGCTTAGAATCAATACCCGTGAATGAATTCCATTCACCTTTGTTTGTCATGCATTTGCGAGTTACTCGACTTTGCTCTCTTATAGACCTTTTTCAGGTGTCAGGTTTCCCCGCTCCGCTTCGCTTTAGACGGGATCTTCGACGGGTGTCAGGAAAAAACTTGTTGTCATTCGATTGATTCAACATAGAATCATAGA
>CAYOWC010000359.1:0-4728 GCA_964407525.1 uncultured Desulfobacteraceae bacterium
GGAGTCTCGCAGGCTCGCTTACCCGGAGTCTCGCAGGCTCGCTTACCTGGATTCCCGCCTCGTGGGAATGACGAAAACGGATGGATTTTGACTTTTTACGAATTCTTCAAAACTTATCTTATCATTATTTCTGCAACATTCAAAAAGTATTTTCAGGCCCTTGTCTCTTCACACTTTTCCGGAAAACGCAATAAAAGGCTTACGCCTAAACTCCCTGAAATATCAAGGTGCTGGAGTTAATCCGTAAGGATTTTATTGTAAAAAAGTGCAAACTTGTACGTGAAGGATGCCAAAAAAAGCTTCCCTTTTAATGTTTTCTCTATGATAGAATTAAAAACATAAATGGACAAACAATTCAATTACGCAATTCGCATTACCTTTTTTGTTTTCCTGATGCTCTTTTCCGGGAATGCTATGGGTGCTCCCGACCATGTTATCGAAGACGAAAATGCCAGGATCGTGTTTCCGAACAACCTGGAACCGATAGCGGAGGAGGTGACTCGAATAGTGCCACGGGTTGAGGCCGAACTGCAGAGAATTCTCGGATGGGAGTTGTACAGGAAACCAACCATCGTCCTCATTCACGAAAGCCAACAATTTCAGAGAATGGTGAGAAGCCCTCTGACCGTCGCCTTTGCGGAATCGGGCAGGAATCTCATAGTTGTTGACTGCTCGAGAACGAATATTGATCCTCTCAACCTCAGGAACGTGATAAAGCACGAATTGTGTCATCTGTATGTTCATCAGTATTTGAAAAACCGGCAGGTTCCCCGCTGGCTTGACGAAGGCATCGCCCAGTGGGCCAGCGATGGGATCAGTGATATTGTCCATAATGGGAAAAGGTCTATTCTTAATAAAGCAGCTTTCACAGGAAAACTCTTGCCTCTACCTTCTTTGAGCAGAGGCTTTCCCATGCGAGATCCCGATTTCATACTGGCCTATGAGGAAAGTAAAGATTTCATCGTGTATATTGTGGGCCTTTTTGGCAAAAGAAAAATGTTAGGGATTCTCCATTATATGAGAGAGGGGGAAGATCTGAATAATGCCGTTTATTCTTCTCTGAAAGTACCGTTTGAGGCCCTTGAAAAAAACTGGCGTAGTTCACTGCAATCGAAAACAAACTGGTTTGCCCATCTCAGTTTTTATCTGTATGAATTTCTTTTTGGGTTCGGAGCGCTGATTACAATCTATGCGTTTATTCGGGTAATTATAAAGAAGAGAAGGTACCTGAGGGAAAGCGACGAAGATGAAACCTATTAAGGTTTTGACATCCCGAAGGTTCTCTCGGGTATTTGGATCAAGTGAGGTCTTGTTTATTTGCTATTTATATTATAAGGTTACTCATGGTATAATGTAAATGGTAGCTTCTCTGTCTAACGAGATTTCTATGGATAATAAAGCGGGGATAGAGAAACAAAAGGTTCTTGTATGAATGTTACACTGAGATTGAATATCCTTATCATGGTCGGTATTATCACCCTTTCTTCTTTGCTGGGGTGTGTTGTGCTGATTTATAATGCCCGCGACATGGGAAAAAGTCTGCGCTTAGAGACGGAAAAGCATATTCAAGCACTCATTGGAAAGAACGCCGAAAGTATTGAATCTTCCATGTTGATTATGGAAAAAAATGCCGAGGACCTCGCGGTTGCAGGAGAGACCTTCCTTGCCATATGCAGAGATACTGGACGGAATATTACCCCCCAGATGAAGGAGTTTCTCCTGCGGAATTTTGAGCTCCTGCCCGAAGCGATTGGCGGGGGGCTGTGGTATGAGCCCTATACAATTCAGAAAGACAAGAAATATTTTGGGCCGTATGTGTACAGGAAAGATGGTCGGGTGAATTTTACCTGGGATCTGAATACGCCGGAATATGATTATCTCAGCCAAAACTGGTATGTTCTTGCCCTGCCGGAAAACTGGGATAGGCTGCAAAAGCGGCCTGAAAGGATTTACTGGACGGATCCCTATGTGGATGAGGCTGCAACGCAGGCGCTAATGATTACGGTGGATGCGCTAATGATGGGGAGAGAGAATCGTACGGTCGGTCTGGCGACAGTCGATTTCAGCTTGGAAAATTTGAAAAAAATGGTCTACAAAATGAAAGTGACACCGGGTTCCCTTCCTTTTGCAGTGGATTTGTCCAGCGATCTCCTTATTTCTTTTCCGGCAGATCCGTCGAAAGTCATGAAGAAAATGAAAAATCAGGAGTGGGGGGGGAAAGTTCTGGATTTGAAAGACAGGGTTCCGGGTCTGATTTTTATTGAAAAAATTGTGCTGAAAGAGAAAAAGTATTCGCTGTTTGCAACCGTGACCAAAACAGGAACGGGACTTGGTATTCTGGCTCCCGATGATGAGCTTTATGCGAATATAAACAGATTGGATCGATTTAATGTGATCACCTCTTTCATCGTTATTTCGTTTCAGGTCCTCCTCTATGTATTAATCTCCCTGTTCATGGTGCGACGTATCAGCAGTCCAATCTCACAATTGACGGAAGTCGCCCAAAAAATTGCGGCAGGGGATATTGGAGGGGCTTCCGGATCCTTGAGCACGATTGAGCGTAAAATAGGTGTGAGGAAGGATGAAACCGGCAGGTTGCTCCACGCGTTTGCAGAAATGAGTAGAAGTTTGAATGCCCTTTTCGGACAGGTGCAACAATCCGGCAACCAGATTACTTCCTCATCGGCACAAATTGCCGCGTCATCAAGGCAGCTCGAAACCACCATGAGCGAACAGGCAGCTTCTACGCGACAGGCCAGCGTATCGTCGAAACAGATCTCTGAAACTGCCGGAAATCTAGTTGAAACCATGAGCGGGGTGGCCCATGCCGCTTCTGAAACAGCCAAACTGGCGGAGTCCGGTCAGAAGGGCCTTGAAACTATGGAAACATCCATGCAAGCCGTGTTAGGGGGGACGGACTCCGTTTCAGGGAAACTGGCTGGGATCAGTGAAAATGCATCAAGAATCAGTACCATAGTAACGACAATCACAAAAGTGGCGGATCAAACCAATCTCCTTTCTCTGAATGCGGCCATTGAAGCGGAAAAAGCAGGGGAGTATGGGAGGGGGTTTTCTGTGGTGGCAAATGAGATCCGACGATTGGCAGACCAGACTTCCGTAGCGGTTCTGGATATTGAGGAGATTGTCAATAAAATGGAATCGTCTGTTACGGAAGGTGCTGAAGAGATGGAGATCTTTACCCGGGAAGTCCGGTCCGGTGTTGATAAAATCAGCAGATTTGGAAAACAGCTGGAAGGCATTATGGATAAGGTGCAGACCCTTCGTCCCGGTTTTGAGACCGTCAATGCGGCTATGGAAACCCAGTCTGAAAATGCAAGCCAGATCAGCGAAACCATGGAACAACTGACCATTACGACCCACGATACCCTGGAATCATTGAGGGAGTTCAACCTTGCAACGGATTATCTCAAGGAAGCGGCGACAGGTCTTCAGGACGAAGTTTCCCGTTTCAAAGTGACTACGTAAAAGCAAAAGGAAATCCATGATGGTGACTTTAAAAAACAAGGTAATTGGTCTTCCGGTGATGGCTGCGATCGTCCCGGTGCTCGTAATTTTTGTGTTGACGTATATGGCGAAAGGGGGCGTTAAAAAAAATATCGAGGACGAACTGGCTGCGCTTGCACGTCAGAATATTGCCCGGATCGCCCATGCAGTGCATAATACCTGCGAGGCTACCAGCAAGATGATCGAAAAAGAGTTGGACCGGCAGTTGCGGGACGGTGCCGGTTTCTTCGAAGGGATGGGAGGGCTCGAACTGACTTCGGAGACGGTTACCAGAAATGCGGTCAACCAGGTTACCCTTAAAAAGAAAACGGTTACCCTTCCCAAAATGCTCATCTACGGGATGATGGACCCCGCCACCTATGTGGGTGTGATAAAAGAAAAATTTGGTGGAGACTACGGCATATTTCAGCGCATGAATGAGAAGGGAGATATGATCCTCGTGGCATCAACCATGGGTTCTTCGAAGACACATCCTACCGAGGGGACCTATATCCCGGCGGTGCAGGATGGCGTTGCGAACCCTATTATTAAACGCATCCTTGATAAGAAAATTTATAACGGCCTTGCCTATATTGTGAACGGCTGGCATTTCAGTGCCTGCAGCGCCATCGTCGACAAAGAAGGAAAAATTATCGGTATGTTGTATACCGGGCCGCTTTATAAAACGCCCGAATCCCTTCGTCAGGCGATTATTGACATGAAGGTGGGTAAAACCGGATACGTATATGCCCTTGGGGGCAAGCACCTTTTTCACCGGGGACATTACATTATTTCGAAAGGTGGGCAGCGTGACGGGGAAGACCTCTGGGATTCTAAAGACTCGGAAGGACGTCTTTATGTCCAGGATATTGTAAACAAAGCCGTTGTACTTAAGAGAAATGAAGTGGCCTATGAGCGGTATCCATGGAAGAATCCGGGGGAGGAAAACCCTCGTACGAAGTTGGTGGCCCTGACCTATTTCGAACCATGGGACTGGGTTATCGGCGCGAGTGTTTACATGGATGATTACTATGAAGCAAAACAGAAAGTTGAAAATTCCATGTCGCAACTCCTTCGTGTGATGATGGTGAGCGGTCTTGCAGTGCTTATTCCGGTGATCGGCATCGCCATATTTTTAGGGAACAGGGTGACGAGGCCCATTACGGGGATTACGGGCGTAGTAAAGGAGATAGCAACGGGGGATCTGTCTTCAGCTGGGGTTTC
>CAYOWC010000360.1:0-4704 GCA_964407525.1 uncultured Desulfobacteraceae bacterium
GGTTTGCAGCCGGCGTAGACAGGTCAATTATCCAGAAAGGAGCAACAATGCTCGGAATGGAATTGTCAGAATTAATCACCGAAACAATCATGGGAATGCGGGAAGTAGCCGAGGAAATAGGATTAAAGGGAACGTTTGAGTAACACCTAAAAGAAGCAATTAGCGGTTAGTGGTTACTTAGCGGTGCAATAACTGCTTTTTATGGTTCAGCAATTCTCATTATGGGGCCGCATTCATTTCCGAACACTGTGTGAGTGGCATTTTGCCACGATTTTTCGAGGCTAGAAGCCTCTCTCACAGGTATATGTTTTCAAAATGAGAATTGCTTTTTATGGTTTAGTAGGTTGGCAAAAAATAAAGAAACGGAGTAATCAAAATGAGTGGTACGGAAGTTACAGTCAAAGGGGATTTTATTCGTAACATCATTGCGGAAGATATCAGAACAGACAAACACGGCGGAAGGGTAGAAACCCGTTTCCCCCCTGAACCGAACGGATATCTTCACATTGGACATGCCAAGTCGATCTGCCTCAACTTTGGCGTTGCCGCCGAGAATGAAGGTGGAATCTGTCATTTGAGGTTCGATGACACCAACCCTATTAAAGAAGAAGTGGAATATATTGATTCCATCAAGAAAGATGTCCGGTGGCTCGGTTTTGACTGGGGCAAACACCTTTATTATACCTCCAACTATTTTGAGCAACTCTACGCCTTTGCCGTCCAACTCATAGAAAAAGGGGTTGCCTATGTATGCAGCCTCAGTGCCGATGAAACCAGGGAATATCGAGGAACCTTGAAGGAACCAGGCAGAAACAGTCCGTACCGAAACCGATCGGTTGAAGAGAATCTGGATCTATTTCATGACATGAAGGCCGGAAAATTTGAAAACGGCGCCCATGTGCTCCGGGCAAAGATCGATATGGCTTCTCCAAACATGACCATGAGAGATCCGGTCCTGTACCGTATTTCACACGCATCCCATCACAGGACGGGAAGTACGTGGTGCATTTATCCCATGTATGATTTCGCACACTGTCTCTCGGACTCCATAGAGGGGATCACCCATTCCCTCTGCACGCTGGAATTCAAGGATAACAAGGCCCTATATGACTGGATTCTGGACCATCTGGATGTACCATGTCATCCGCAACAGATCGAATTTGCCCGCCTGAATCTGACCCAGACGGTCATGAGTAAGCGCAAACTCCTGGAACTTGTTAAAACGAAGGCAGTCAGCGGTTGGGATGATCCCCGCATGCCGACCCTGTCCGGATTAAGACGCCGGGGATATACACCCAAATCAATCAGAAATTTCTGTGAGCGAATCGGAGTGGCCACAAGAAACAGCACAGTGGAGATGGCGCTGCTGGAACATTGCCTGCGGGAAGATCTGAACGAAATTGCTCCCCGGGTCATGGGAGTGTTAAACCCCCTGAAGGTCATCATAGACAATTATCCGGAAGACGTTACGGAAGAGTTGGAATTCATGAATCACCCTGGAGATCCTTCCATGGGAACACGAAAGGTTCCTTTTTCAAGGGAACTTTTCATTGAGCAGGAAGATTTCATGGAAGACCCTCCGAAGAAATTTTTCAGGCTGGGACCCGGGAGGGAAGTGCGGCTTAGATATGCCTACTACATAACCTGCACCGGTGTCGAACGGGATGAGAAAACCGGAGAGATCTCCGCACTGCATTGCACCTATGATCCTGAAACCAAAGGAGGGGATTCCCCGGACGGTCGAAAAGTCAAAGGGACGCTGCACTGGGTTTCGGTTCCCCACTCACTGAACGCGGAGGTCCGCCTCTATGACACCCTTTTCCTGGATCCGGAAACCGCAAAATCAGAGGAAAACTCCCCCATTGAGAACAGATTGAACCCGAAATCCCTCGAAGTGCTTTCAACCTGCCGTGTTGAACCCGGCCTTAAACGGGCTGAACCGGGAAGCATATTTCAGTTTGAAAGGCGAGGCTATTTCTGTGTGGATAGAGCAGACTCGTCCGAAGAAGCCCTTGTATTTAATCGAGCGGTGAATTTACGCGATACGTGGGCAAGAATTCAAAAGGCGCAGAAGCAGAAAAAGTAGTTTTTTCCAGCAATTCTCATTCCGAAAAGATATCCTGTGGGAGGGCCCTTGCCCACAGTCGGTTGGGTGGGTTCCAGCCGCGAAAAGTCGTGGCAAGATGCCACTCACACAGTGTTTTCCAGTAAAACAGAATCCATAATGACGATTGCTGCGTTTTTTTCTTGACCCCTATAAAGGGCATGGTTTAGCATAAAAGACGGTGGTTCAGCGACAGGAAGGGATTCGGTTTTATTGAGCAGGAAAACGGCCAAGACCTGTTTGTACATCATTCAGCCATCGATATGGTCGGTTTCCGCACCTTAAATGAAGGAGACAGGGTGAGCTTCGAAATAGAAGACACTGATCGAGGCCCCAAAGCCAAAAATGCTGTAAAGCTCTGATCTCATAATAATAACCTGAAATAGGGGCATCGTCTCCGCTGAGGGACAATGCCTTTTTTGCTATTAGAGTCACCCCATGCCTCACACCTCACCTTCTATTGAGAACATCCTCGGACCGGGCGGAATGCTGGCCGAAAACCTCGAAGGTTTTGAATTCCGACCATCCCAACTCCAGATGGCCTTAAACCTCGGGGAATCTATCCGTGAAAAAATTCCTGCCCTCATGGAAGCCGGTACCGGAACCGGCAAGACTTTCGGATATCTCGTTCCAGTGGTGTTGAGCGGGAAAAAAACCGTTATATCCACCGGCACAAAAAATCTTCAGGAGCAAATATATTTTAAGGATATTCCTCTACTGAGAAATTCCGCGGACATGAAAATCGATGCGGTCATCATGAAGGGGAGAAAAAATTATCTTTGTCTTCACAGATATCGGCAGTTTTTTTCGCAGCCATCCCTCCTGAACAGCGACCTGAGCGAGAAGGGGTTCCAAATTGAAAAGTGGATTCACAAAACCCGGTTCGCAGATAGGAGCGAGGTGGAATGGCTTAAGGATGACGATCTCCTGTGGGATTCCATCTCATCCACTTCTGATCAATGCCTTGGATCGGAATGCATGTTTCTTGACGACTGTTTTCTGGGAAAGCTCAGGAGCAGGGCCGCAAGGGCCAGAATCATTATCGTAAATCATCACCTCTTTTTTGCAGACATGAAGGTGAAAAAAGGCGGTTTTGGAGAGATCATTCCCCGTTTCCAGGTGGCCATATTCGATGAAGCCCACACGGTGGAAGAGATCGCCGCATCGTATTTTGGCGAAAGCATCAGCACGCACCAGCTTATAGAATTTACAGGAGATCTTGAAAGAGCGGTAACAAATAAAAAAGAAGGCTTCCTCACAAAAGCAACAGGACACACCAAAGCAATGGGGCACCTGAAAACCATACGTGCGGAAACAGAAAACCTGAAAGCCTTTTTCCCGGGTCGGAATGAAAAAGGGAAATTGGAAGACAATGACCTTTTAAGAATAGAAGAAGGCCCTGTTCGGAATATAAGAAACGCCCTTGAATCGATCAGGGAAAATTCCAAACTCAAAGCTTCCGAAAATGATAAAATCAAGACCTTGTTGATAAGAGCAAAGGAATTGAAACAAACACTGGAGGAGATTCTGAAGAAAAAAGAAGGGAACTGGTTAAACTGGTATGAGAGGCGAAGCAAAAGCCTCGCCCTTCACACATCTCCCCTTGACATATCCCAATCGCTGGAGCAAATGCTTTATGAAAAAGTGGAAGATGTTGTCTTTACCTCGGCAACCCTTTCTACCGGCGGGACTTTCACCTATATCCATTCCCGCCTCGGCCTTCCCGAAGAATTCATACAGGGCATATATCCTTCAGATTTCGATTTCAAGACCCAGACTTTGATGTATATCCCGGCAAAGATGCCTCTTCCCGCTGATCCAGGTTTCAGCCGGGCGGCGGCAGAAAAAATTTTAGCGATCATCAAAAAAACAAAGGGGAGAGCTCTCGTCCTTTTTACAAGCCATTACAATCTGAACATCGCACATCAGATAATTAAAAAGCAAATTCCCTACACCCTCTACAAACAGGGAGATGCTCCCAGATCGATTCTCCTGGAAGCCTTTAAAAAAGACATCAACTCGGTTCTTATGGCTACCGGATCCTTCTGGCAGGGAGTGGATGTACCGGGCGAAACTCTGAGCTGTTTGATCATCGACAAACTTCCCTTTGGTTCTCCCGGGGAACCGCTTGTGGGCGCAAAAATAGACGCCATTCGCAAAAAAGGCGGAAACCCATTTTTTGAATACCAGGTTCCCTCGGCTATTATATCCCTGAAGCAGGGCCTCGGACGGCTGATCAGGAAGGGTTCGGACAGAGGCATACTGTCCATCCTGGACATCAGAATCCGTAGCACCAGGTATGGGAAACTTTTTTTGAAAAGTCTCCCTCCCATGCCCATTACCAGTGAATTAGACGAAATTGATACTTTTTTCAGGAACAAAACGCCATGATGATGAAAGATGGGGCTTGGTCCTAACTTCACCCACCTGATGCGATCATCCATGAATACATTCAACAGTTCATAATGGCCAACTTTAGTTCATGCTTATCCAGTTAGCACATACACGCGCCCTCCTCCAGCGAAGAACTGTAGAAGGTCCGTATTCCGTAGGTTGGGGTGAAGCATGAACCCCAACACAAAACGATGATAAACCGGAAA
>CAYOWC010000361.1:0-4642 GCA_964407525.1 uncultured Desulfobacteraceae bacterium
CTACAGTTCTTCGCTGGAGGAGGGCGCGTGTATGTGCTAACCGGATAAGCATGGTTCAATCGAGAAAAATCGTAAAAAAGATAATACTGCCAGACATATAAATATCTATTGAAAATTAGCAAAATCCAAAAATGCGATGAAAAACAGTAACATTTTGTCTTACAGAGAGTTTTCTTTGCTCTCTTTAAGCACAGGAGTCCGTGGAAAACACAAGGCAGCCTGCCGAAGCGGCAAGAATTGTCGAAAATAAAGGGGATGATGCGACTAAATCGTCGAAAATCACCGTGCAACATGGTTGGATTTTTTCATCAGGGATGCTATGGCCCTTACGCCGTAAATGACCAATGATTGACTTTTTCAATTTCGCAGCTATTCTTGAACCATGAGAAAAGAAAAAGATCCATTAATCAAAACACGCCACAATCCAAGAGGTCCATTTCTCCAACCCCTGGCGCTGGGACTCGTATGTCTTATTTTCGTGACACTCGTATTGACAATGGGCCTCATGGATTTCAGGACTCTCGACAAAACGCTTCTCGGGTATATGGAGAAAAGGGGCATAAGTTTCATAAGAACAGTTCAAAAAACCGCGACATTCAATCTGCAACAGATCAATCATCCGTCCGGCGAGGATTTTTTTGGGACTTCTCCAATCGGACTCGGGGATCAGCCATTTTCCATTCAGGAATCCATGGTTATGGAACTCTTACAGTTGGCGCAGAGGATTGACCATGAAAGAAGGATGGGAGAACTCAATAATGAAGAGTTGATATCCCTCGCATCGAAGGAAGGCTTATCAAATACGGTCTTTTTGAATACGCAAGGCCGTGTAACGTTTCAAAAACGAACCGTCCCCAAGCCGGTCTTGAAATCAATTTCAGCGATGATGAGAAAGGGGGAAAATCTGAACGTCCATCTATTCAATCCCCTTGGAAAACACAAGCCAGCGCGGTTCCTTGCCCTTCGCCGAAAAAACGGCAAAGGCTTTCTGGTTCTGGTTCTTGACCATGAATCATTTTTTTTCTGGAAGTTGCGTACTGCATTAGAAATGGCCATAGGCTCTGTCGGACTGCCTTCAAATACCGATTGCTTTTCCATTGAAGATAAAGCTGGCCGGGTTCTCTTCCAAACAGGAAGATGTCCCGACTTGTACGATGAAACAGACAACACCTCCGCTCTTTTTGAAAAAGGAAAAAGCATTTCCAGTGAAAGGGTCGTCTCGAAAGGCGAGAAACGATTGTTGATGATTGCAAAACTCTCGTTCGGAGAAGAGGCATCAGGAGTTGCGCGTCTTCGCCTGAAAACGGATGCACTTGACCAGATGATTGGAAAAGAACGGAGGTGGGGTATTGCTGCCATGGGATTCATGGTCTTCATCGCCATACTTTCCATGTGGTTTTTATACAGGAACCAAAATCGTCACATCACCAAGATGCAGCAGATGCAACAGCAGCTTCACCAGGCAGAGCGCCTGTCTGCCATGGGACGTCTGGCGGCAGGGGTGGCCCATGAGATCCGCAATCCATTAAATGCTATCAGCATGGCCTGCCAGCGACTCAAAAATGATAATCTGGAAGAACTTTCCAAAGTAATTCGCATCGAGATCAGTCGACTAAACGGGATCATTGAAGAATTCTTGGGGTTTTCAAGAGGACGTCAGCTGAAATTGGTAAATACGGATCTTGTAGATCTGGTTCGACAGGTTGTCTCCATCATGGAGGAGGAAGCGCGGTCAAGGAGCGTTGCATTTCAAACAACTGTGACGGAATCTTCCCTGATGATGTTGTTGGATGCAAACAAGATTAAGCAGGCTCTTATAAATATTCTCAAGAATGCCATGGAATCCATCTCGGGATCCGGAACCGTAACAATCGGGATCCGACTGGAAGAAAAAAAAATAGCCACACTCACTGTATCAGACACAGGGGTAGGCCTTGCTGAAGGAGACGAGGATAAAATTTTCAATCCTGATTTCACCACCAAAGAGCAGGGGCTGGGCCTGGGACTCGCCCTGGCCCATGAAATTGTCCAGGCCCACGGCGGAGAAATCAGGGTTCGAAGTGTATCAGACGTGGGAACCACCTTCGACATTTCACTACCGATAAAGGGCGCGTGAATAGTAATGATGGACAAAATAAACATTCTTGTGGTGGAAGACGGGCAGAGTCAGAGGGAGATGCTTCGGGATTTCCTGAAGGATGAAGGGTACCCGGTTTCGGAAGCTGAAAACGGGGAAAGTGCTCTGAAACAAGTTCGGGAAAATTATTTCGACCTGCTGTTGACCGACTATAAAATGCCACGCATGGACGGCATGGCGCTCCTTAAGGCAGCAAAACAGCTTAACCCGGACCTGGATGTGGTGATGATGACCGCCTTCGGCACCATAGAAACAGCGGTCGAGGCCATGAAGGCCGGTGCATCCGACTATATTGCCAAGCCCATCGATCTGGATGAATTGCGGTTGCTTATTGACCGGATTTCCGGACGGCGAACCATTATTCAGGAAAACAAAATACTTCGGAAAGAGCTGCGGGGAAAAGAAGTTACGCCCGAGCAGATCATTTTCAGGAGTGTCGCCATGGAGGAGGTCATCAATCTGGCCGGCCGGGTGGCACCCAGTCGGGCTACCGTGCTGATACAAGGCGAAAGTGGAACCGGAAAAGAACTGATTGCCCGCCTGATCCATGACCTGAGCCCTCGCGCTGAAAAACCGATGACCATCGTCAATTGCGCAGCCCTGCCGGAAAATCTCCTGGAAAGTGAGTTGTTCGGTCACGAAAAAGGGGCCTTTACGGGGGCCGCAAGCACTCGTCTTGGCCGATTCGAAGAAGCGGATGGGGGAACACTTTTTCTGGATGAAATAGGGGAATTGACAAACACCGTTCAGGTGAAGCTGCTGCGGTTCCTTCAGGAAAGAGAGTTCCAACGGATTGGCGGGAACCGCACTTTCCATTCGGATGTTCGTGTCATCAGCGCCACCAACAGGAACCTGGAAGATCGGATGAAAGAAGGCGAGTTCAGGGAAGATCTGTTTTACCGATTGAATGTGGTTGACATTACGATTCCTCCTCTCAAGGAACGAAAAGAAGATCTTTCACCACTTATTGATCATTTTCTAAAGCGTTTTTCATCTGAAAACAATCGCAAAATTGTCGGCATCGCATCCAAAGCCAGAGACCTGCTGATGAAGTACGACTATCCGGGCAACGTGAGGGAACTGGAGAACATACTGGAACGGGCCGTGGTCATTGCCCGTGGGACCCATATTGAAACTGCGGACCTTCCCTTTTCAGAGAGCAATGCGCATTCGGTCAACACACGGAACTGGAACCAAGGAAACCTGAAGGAATCCATGGCGCTTCTGGAGCAGGACATGGTTCAAAATGCCATGGCGGAAACCGGAAACCACCAGACAAAGGCCGCTCGCATCCTGGGCATCAGCGAAAGGATGTTGCGGTATAAGCTGAAAAAATATAGCCTGAAATAGTTTTTTTTACTTTTTCTTTAGGCGCTCGGCAAAAAACTTCAAAAGGACGCTGTTTAAAATGAATCCAGTTCGACAAATCGCATTTGGATATTCAACGCAATGTAACATTCGATGTGGTCATTGTGTGGCCGCAGACGAATCGCGACCAACCGCAAAAATGGACATTGACCGGGCGAAAGATACCATTCACGAGATGGCACGTTGTCATGTCACAGGCATCAGTTTTACAGCAGGCGAACCGTTTTTGTTTTTAGATGATATCTGCGAATTAATTCAGCTCTGCAGGAAATATGGAATATATTCAAGAATTGTTACCAACGGATACTGGGCAAAGACACGGGAAAAAGCAGATCGTGTTGTTTTAGATTTAATGTCGAATGGTCTATCCCAATTACGACTCAGTTACAGTCGCTGGCATCAGCAGCATGTTAACCGTGAAAACATCATTCACGCGGCTTTAAGCTGTCAGAAGCATGGTCTTGATTATTTCATTTCATTTGTTACTGATTTTTCAAAAAAAGATGACTCATATGAACAGTTTCTACGGGATCATCAGTTAAAGTTTTTCCCGGAGCCCGTCATTTATTTCGGTCGTGCAGGTGAATTTGATCGACAGAAGGTATTTACAGATTATCGACCCAATGTATGCTCCATGAACCCATACCTTTCTCCGGAATTGGATATGTTCGCCTGTTGTGATGGGGCAAATCGCTTCACAGAAACAGACTTTCTGCATCTTGGAAACCTGGCTACGGATGACATCGAGACGTTATTTCTGAAAAGAGAAAACAACCTACTCTATCAGTTAATCAGGACCATGGGGCTGACCAATATCGCGTCCTATCTGGGATTTAAGGCCAGTGAGATTGTCCAATATAGAAAATGTGAGTTGTGTGAAAATCTTTTTAATTCTAAACAAAATCTGGGCATTTTGACAAAATCCGCCACTCGGGATTTGGTCAACTGGCACCGCTGAAATTTAGTAATTCAGAAGGTTAAAAAACACCCCGTCCAACGAGACTACAGACCTCGTTATCTCGCCTTATTATGACACCTAAAAGCTGCAATTAGCTGTTAGCTATTAGCCGTTAGCTTAAAGATCTCAAGTATTTGCATTGCCTCTGTCTATATTCGAGGCATCATTTTTTGATGCTG
>CAYOWC010000362.1:0-4632 GCA_964407525.1 uncultured Desulfobacteraceae bacterium
GATTAAGATTATGAGTAAGAAAACAACTCTAATGGCCGACGTTAGGACCAAGCCCTTTCATTTTGTTTCCTAAACTCCTTTGCCAAAGAATCAATCCGGAAAAGAAAAGAATCCCTCGCCGGTGTCCATCTATCTTTGGCCAGTGAAAAAGCACCTGCCGGGATCAGGCAGTGAAGATGAAAATGATCTATAAGGGTCTGAGACCATGTATGCAAAACACAAATGAATCCGAGTTGGCCTTCAAGTCGCCATTGGGGATCTTTTGCAAATGCCTGCAAGATTTCACTGACAGCGGTAAAGAGTATTTGCAGGGTGGTTTTCTTGTTGCATAATATGATCGGGTTAAGATCATGTGGCAATTGGAAAGAATCGTGTAACGGTCCTTGTTGCCCTTGCCTTGCTTCACCCGGATCGTCATCCTGGAAGGATTGCTTTCTATGTGATGGGGTTTCAGGTGAACTACCTCACTGCGCCTGAGCCCTGTGCTATATACCGTTTCCAGCAAGGCCAGATGTTTCAAGTTGGTAGTGGCAGCGAATAGCCGTTTGACTTCTTCCATGCTGAAGACCGTGGGCAGTTTTTTAATGCTGGGCCGGGGGGGAATATTGAACTGAGTTTCGTCCCATTCGCAAATGTTCCTGTAGAAGCTGAGAATACCCGAAAAATAATTGTTGCATGTCCCCCAGGAAAGCTCTCGGTCTTCAAGAAGGTGACGAAAATATTCTTGAATCTGATCGTTTGTGAGGGTGTCCGGAGATTGATTGTAGAATTTTGCCAACCCCCTAACAGCAGTTACGTAATGCCTTTTCGTTTCCTTTGCGAATCGTTGTAACGTCATGTAGTTCAGAAACTGGGTCCTTAGATCGGTGCTCATAATGATACCTCCTCGATAAAGAGTTAATAAGAAATGAGAAACACATGCTTCCCTTGGGAGGTATTGTAATTGATTACCGGTTAAATCGGGGAATTATAATGGCTTTGGAAGATGGGTAGGGGTGAGGTGATCTTCAGTTATATTCCGCGAAGCGGTTCAGTTCTTGCCATATACCATATCTTTTTGGTTGTCAGATACTACCCTTCTTTCAAGCTCCTTCACTCCCTTTGCCTGTTCTCCGGTTTTTTCAAAAAGAGCGAAGCCAGCATCCCCAGAAAGGAAATCCCTCCCGCCACCAGAAAAGGGATGGTAAATGACTGGCTCACGTCGGCAATATACCCGCCCAAGGCAGGACCGATCGCCTGGCCGATTCCGAAAAACAGCGTAATGAAACCGAGACCTGCAGGAGCCAGTCGAGGCCCTACGAAATCTCCGGCCGCCGCCGCCATAATGGTGGGAATGCTCCAGGCCGTAAGCCCGAAAAGAAATGCGGAAAGATAGAACCCGAATTTCACTTTTACCAGGGCATAAATGATATAGGAGACACCCAGAACAAGGTAAGCCAGAGCCGCCCCTCGGCCGCGACCCAACCGGTCCGATATTCCTCCCCAGATGACGCCGCAAAAAATACTCAGACCTCCAACAGTTGCCCACAAGGTCCCTGCCCAAGCCTGGGAGAGACCCATCTCTTTGACGAGATAGGCCGCGAAAAAGATCATGTAAATAATATAGGACAGACCATAAAAGAAGTACACCAATCCTAAATACCAGACAGAAGGCATCCTGTAGACACTGGTCCAGTCAAGAGATGACGCCTTTTTGTCAGCGGAAGTCGCCCTTGCAGCGCTATCGTTTTTTTTCATGCCCACAGGCTGTAGTCCTTTTTCTTCAGGACGGCTACGGACAAAAAGAAACACAATACCGGCAATCAGGATCACGGCTCCTCCAAGGATATACCAGGAAATGCGCCATCCTTCGGGTCCGAAGGCCTCAAGGATGGGCGGAACGACAAGGCCGGAAATCAGCGTACCCGCCCCTATCCCTGCAGACACGATCCCCGTGGCGAATCCCCTTCTTTCCATGGAAAACCAGACGGAACCCAGAGCCATGGCCGGAACGTAGGACGCGCCGTTGCCCAACCCTGTCATGAGACGCATGGCAAAGGCAAAACCGAATGTCTCCGCCAGGCCTGTCAGGATCATGGTAATCCCCATGAGGATCAGAGCCAGGGTAATGACGATCCGGGTTCCAAAGCGGGCGGCTAAAAAACCCCCGATAATCGCCATGGTCAGGTATCCGATGAAGTTACCCGTTCCCAGGAGGCCAAGTTGGGTGTAATCGAACTGGAGGCCATCCTTCATGGCCGGAAGGATAATGGTGTACGCCATACGTCCGAATCCATGGGCAGCTATGGTCGTGAGCAACCCCATGGAAATAACAATCCAACCATAATGAAGTC
The DNA here is from genome assembly GCA_964407525.1 of uncultured Desulfobacteraceae bacterium. GTDB lineage: Bacteria > Desulfobacterota > DSM-4660 > Desulfatiglandales > Desulfatiglandaceae > DUZB01. The sequence continues at coordinate 2,334 of CAYOWC010000362.1, forward strand.
GTCCTTTTACCATTCCGTTCCTCCTGAAGTCCCATATATGGTGCACCTTGGAGATATGACTCGCATTTTGTGGGTAACATGTTCTCCTTGAAATTGAAAGTAGAAAGTCGCACCAAAAGCATATGACCTAAAAACTGCAATTAGCGCTTAGCGGTTACATAGCCCTGTAAAACAAGTTGTTTACGGGAAAACAGCGCAGCATCAAAAAGTGAAAATTGAAATACAGAAAAAAACTGACCTAAACTGTTTACATCATTAAGCTAACGGCTAATAGCTCAAAAGCTAATTGCTGCTTTCAGGTATGATGCAACACGGGTTTTTATGGCTCATGTCATGAGTGAAACAATCATTGACCTTTGCCGTCCTGCCATCTGAAACAGATCCATCCCCCTGAAATTTCCCCTATTCAAGACTTGAACATTTCAAAAAAGATTGAAGACCTTGCATTTCATACGGCAATACCGTATAATTTAGGTTAAATATACATCGAAAAAACCTTATTGACCAAATTGCTTCCACACTGCCTTTTTGATCAGGAAGCAATTGGAAAGCCCTGTCGAATCACTTTTGCGGATTGCAGGAATTCACCCTGTAATCCCGGCCGGATTACAATATCATTCCGAGTTTTCAAATGAGCGCCGCCTCTGACCGGAAAAAATGGTCAGTCTGATCGAGAAAGAAACTTTCGCACGACTTTACCGCCCGCTTGTCCCGTCGCCGGGACTTGTCCCGCTAGCGGGACTTCGCTCAAGACGCAAAGAACGCTAAGATTTTGTTTTTTTACCGAATCGGGACGGACGATTCGATAAAGCAATCAGCCCTTCGGGCATTTCGGGAGAATGGTTATGCTTCACACACAGAAGAATAATGGCTGTTTTTTCGAATCGTCCGTTCCGATTCGAAAAAGGCTTTGCGGCCTTCGCGACTTTGCGGTTCACAAACCAATAACCAGATGAAGTTTCACACGAGAACAAACAAGGAAGCAACGATGAAAGTAAAATGCATTTTTTTTCAGTTGCTGACATGGGCGGTCGCTATCACATTTGTCTCGGGATGTTCATCTCATAGCTCTCATCTTGTCAAAGTAGATGATCTGTTCATCGAAACGATTCCCTCTTCTCGCGCATATCTTTCGGATATCATCGCCATGCAGGAAGGAGATGAACTGGTGATTTCCGGCAAGGTCATCCGGAGCAATCCTTCTTTTTCCGGAATCGGTCATGTGGATATAGCAGTAGTCTCCCCGAGCGGACTGGTGATTGAAGCAGCGAATGTTTCATACACACCGAAAATTCTTCCAAAAACTGCCGGAGCTCGCAAACACCGCGCATCTCGCTTTGAGGCGCGTTTTAGCTGTATCCCCCCTAAATGGAGCGTCATCAGACTTGCTTATCATGCAAAGGTAATTTCAGACAATCCCATGCTGTATCATGAAGATAGGAATATTGCCCTGCCCAAAAATCATGATTTTGGTGGCTGATACCTTTTTTGATGTGTTTTTTTCAGCATATAGGGACTTAAGCAAGGTCCATCACCAAAAAAAAAGACCATCCCACAAGCAGGGAACCGTTGATAGAATTTGTACTTTGAGGATAACCCGAATGAGCAATCATAAAACTGAACTCTCTGAACGCTCCGGCACAAAAGACAGGGGCGTGCGGAAAACACTGCTGATGGGCGTTTTCTGGCGCATCCTGATCATCGAGGTCATACTGCTCATAGGAACTCTTCTCTATGAGGCCATTACCAGAGATGCAGGCGCTTCCCATCTTTTCTGGTATGCTCTCCGAATTTTGGGATTGGTCGCCATTATAATCCTTTTTATGATGGTTACCCTTCAGCGCTTTCTCAGAAAAGAAATCATCACTCCGCTGGAAACCATTGCCTCAGCCAACGAACGATTCAGGAAAAATGACTACACAGCCAAGACTATCGATTTGCCTGAGAGAGTTCCAAGGGAAATCAAAGGAATTGTTTCCACTCGCGCGCAGATGCTTGAGGGAATTCCCAAGAAATACTCTACTCATTTTTTCAAGCGTAATGTTACCCTGAAAAAATAAATTCATCAGAATCTTTATCACATTGAAACGCAATTAAAAAAAAGCGGGACAAAAAGGGAAGGAGGTGATATGAGCACAATGTATGGAAGGCATGAAATTCATACATTGAAAAAAATGAGGGGTGAAAAGAATGAACGGAGAAACAAAAAATCTGATAAAGGATGCGTGCAAACGACTGACTGGTTACAAAAGAAGGGCATATCAGGCCGACATTACCATGGAATATTTCGACGGGAGTG
>CAYOWC010000363.1:0-4631 GCA_964407525.1 uncultured Desulfobacteraceae bacterium
AAATTTAAAACAAGCCGAATATTTACAATAGCTAAAAGCTAATTGCAGCTTTTAGGTGATATTCTTTGGCGATTTTTAGAAAATTGATAAGATATCCACTGCTCTGGTTGTAATCGTTGACTGCTGCGGCATGGAACTGTTCTGAATAAAGGGGCCTTTTGGAGCTTTTCAAAGCCTGGATATAGGATGTCCTTGCGGTGACCTGGAATTCTTCGTGTCTTACGTCTTTGATGAAGAGCGGGCTGATGGCCCAACTGTGAATTTCTACCGCCCTGAATGGGTTTGGCAGACCCCGGTAAATGGAGTCTCCAGCGTAGTTCGGCAAAATATGGACCGGAGCAGGTTTTTCGCCTTTGGTCAGGCGGAACATGGTATCGGCGAACCACCCCATCCAGTTGGCGAAACTGAGGCCGTAAGCCATTGCGTAAAATTCATGACCAGCACAAATCCCTAACATGGGGATGTCATCAACCTCCCGAATTATTTCAAATTCCCCATAATACTCAAACATTGGCAGGTATTGAAAGTCTGCATTATTTCCGCTCAAAATGATAGCCATCGGTTTGTTTCTGAGAGCACGAACTGTTTTCAGGGATATGTTCTGGTGGGGAATTGTGATGGTTGTGTAACCCTGACGTTCAACGAACTTGGCAATCTGGGTATAGGTGAAGCCGTTCATCTGGTTGCCTACAATCAGGACGTAGTCCCCGTCAGGTACATTTGGAATTTCCGGTTCTCCCTTTACATAAGGTATGATCGCATTCAGCTGGGCTTGCAATGCGTTCTGGGAATAGATGACGAGACGGTAATACCGGGTATTGACCGGCGTGAAATCCACAATATTTTTATAGGTGTCATTCTTTCTGACTTCTGTCCCTGTGATGTCGGTCCAGTTACGGGCGTCATCGCTCGATTGCCATACGAAATGGGTTAGCCAGCCGGGAGCCGGCGATGTGCGTCTGGTTGAAAGCATCCAGAACCGGGTAACGGGCGTTGGTTTGCCCATATCGAGCATGACCCAGCTGTAGGCTTCTCCTGCTGCACGTGGTGCATTATTCCAGTATGTGATCTGTCCCTGGTCGCTCCAGTCAATGATATTTTCAGGGTCTTCTCCGCTCAATACACTGATGTGGGATACGGGAGCTCTTAGAAAACCGGAGAAAGACCTGGAATTGGCCACATCCACTGTAAATCTGGTTTGAATCCATTTGCTGAAATAGCCGTCAATATCAACCGCTCTTGCCCTCCAGAAGTATGTTCCATCTGCCAGCTCATCTTCAGCTTCCACCTGTTTTTCAGAAATATATCTGTTTTGCCTTTCAATACCGTCGTAATGGGTCGTTCTGCTCATGGGAAAATGCGGATCAGAGGATATTTCAAAAGTCAGGGTGTAGGGCTTTGGCGGCCGCCTGGGATTTCCTACGGAAAGTATGGGCCTTCTGTTGGTAAGAACCATGTCCAGTTGCGGGTTGTTGTCGAAAGTCGGAGGAGAAACATTTTTCATTTCTCGAACGGCTGCATCATCTTTCACTGTTTCCTGATACTGGTAGAAGGATTTGGAGCAGGATGAAAAACCCAGGAGAGAAGCGATAAAAAAAATGCAAGCAATCGATGCTTTTACTTTTTGATCCATAGATTTCTTCCTTGTGATAACGGTTTTTCAAAAACCATGCTCCGTGGATGCATGATCCGTAGTCTCTACTCCTGAAAATTTGTTGGATTCCTTTTATCCCTTTTGTGTAAAAACATGAAGAGAAAAAGGGTCGGCAATAGAACGCCTTTAAAAGGAATGTGGTTGAGAAGTCATCATTTCCTGCTTTTGTTTTTTGCCGCAGGTTTTCCTGCCTTGCTGCTTTTTGATTTTGGCTCTTCCTTCTTTTTAAAGTCACCGATAACGCTTTTCAGTGGGCACACTGAAAAAACAGGGCATTTTTTGCAACCAACCGCGATTGCCATGGGACATAACGTCATTTTTTTTCTCCTTTCACGCGCCGCAGCATTTCTTATATTTTTTACCGCTTCCGCAGGGGCATGGATTGTTGCGCCCGATTTTCGGGCCCTGTCTTATGGATTGTACCGGCTTGGGAGCTTGACCATCTTTGAAATACCATTGCCCGTCTTCCCGTACAAATTCCGCGATTTCATGATGTTCGAAGGGGTTTTCCTTCTTTCGATATCGGGCCACAAATTCTACCGTTCCCGTTTCGTCTTCCGGTCCGCCGTTTTCGGTTTTGAGTATCTCCAGGGATTGCCAGTTGAAATTTTTTGCCCAATCTGCCCCTTCTTCTTTCTTATAATCTTTCCGCTCGGAAGGATGGAGGCTTTTATAAAGGTGGTCGAGCTCATTTTTTACATAGGCGGAATAGCGGGACCTCATGAGCGCTTCAGGGGTCTCGGCATTTCTTGTACCTTGAATTACGGGTTCACAGCAGTCAACATACATTTCGTTACTGCCGCAGGGGCATGGTTCCATAGATGTCTCCTTTAATGAATGTGAAATGAATTTATCATGAAAATGTTTTTTTAACCACGAATTTCACGAATCACACGAATAGATAACAGATTTTTAGCGTGATTCGATATTCTTTTTCTGAAGTTTCATGCGAGCGCCGCCTCTGACCGGAAAAGAAGTCAGTCAGATCGACAAAGAAACTTTTCAAAAGACCAACGCTCAACATCCAACGTCCAGGTAGGCGAAGACTCCGACACCCAACGTCGAATAAAGTAACACCGAAAACCTGCAATTAGCTCTTAGCTATTAGCCGTTAGCTTAAAGATCCCAATCATTTGCATGACTTTTCACAATATTTGGGAATTCACTTTTTGATGCTTACCTATTGCATCGTAAATAGCTGACATTGTTTGGCTAAGTAACCACTAATCGCTAATTGCTGCTTTTAGGTAACAACCGAGGAACCGTGAACCACTGAACCATTGAACCCAAATGATTCAGATGAGTTATATGTATTCCCTGGCGTATTTTCTCACAGGATGCCCGTCCAGGACATGAAATTGTCGAATTTTTTTCATGGTGACGGGGGAAAAGATTCCGATGGGCAGAAAAATGATCTTTTTCCCCAACCGTGCTGCCATACTCAGGCACCACCCGGAAGGGGGTGTGGCCGACACGTAGACAACGTGTGATTCAACACTGTAATCAAGGGCGGCAAGGAGCAGCTTTTCAGGTTTGTTCCTGGCAAAAGAAAAAAACGGATCTCTCCATATGTCATAGACGCGAAGGGGAGGGTAGGTGAGCATGAATCCTCCGTATTGGCATCTTGAGATTCCGGGGCCTTCCATGACCTCCCCCGCAGGGGTGCTGTAAAAAGCCATGTCCGATTCCTGGCTGTGTTCACCAAGCCAGGTCACGCACCATGGAAAATTTTCCTCATGATTGTCATCCGCCATGTCCGGGTCGAAAATGACCACCACGGAACCCACTTTTCCTTTCAAAGGTCGTTCCGCTTTTACATAAAGCGTTTTTGTTGTCCATCCCCGGATGGTCTCTCTGATGTCAATGCCGTCTAACATGGAACAGGTAAACGGTTCGATCCTGACACTTTCTTCCGCTTTGATCTGAAGAGCCTTTTTCTTTAAATACTGGCCGTATCCTTCAATCACTACATCTTCGGGAGGATGGGAACAGATAGATGAACCGTCGAAATCATTTTGCCATTTTTCAGGATCACGGTCTTTTCGCTTCTTTCTGACCGGTACAGGTACCAGTCTCCTGCGCATGGTTTTCATCTGTCTGTGGAAACGAATCCGCTTTCTGTCCAGGAAGAGATCCTCTCCTCTGAGGCGAAGAACGGGTATTCCCGGTTCTTCAATCTGCCAGGGATAAATTGTCCCTTTTTCCCATACCTCAAAGGCAAAATTATCGTCCGCTATTCCTCTCGCGGCTACGATGAGCTGGTAAAGATCGGGGACCAGATTTCCAGAAAGCAATGCATAATTTCTGGAAAACTTTTGAAATATTCTTATCTGGTTATGGGAAAGTTCCTCCTTGCTGTTTTTCCAATAGCCTTTTCTTGCGGTTTCGATGAGATCGCTGTTGATCTCGATCCTGTCCGGCTTCTGTTCTGTCGTTCTGCTCCGTTCGTAGGCAGTTGCAAGAAAGGGCATTTCTCCCATGATTTCTTTGCTGGATTCCAGGTGGAGATGCGCCAGCCCCACACCTTTTCGAGTTCGTCGCCCGATGACCTGTACCTGGGGCTTTTCCAAATACTCCAGGATTCCGGAAATGTGAAAAATGCCCCCCACAAAAAGGACGCGTTCACCGGTTTTACCCAATTCCTGCAGGGCATGGGCCATGGTCTTTTCCCTCAGGATATCTTTGGGAGAATGGCTGCGGTTCTTGTTGCCCTTTACGAAGGCATTGCAGTACGGGAAATATCCAGTCCTGGTTATGGCATAGGGATCGGGCATGGGGGAGAAATCAAGGGGATAACCTTCGGTGTCCCGGTCGACAAAATGAATGGGGATGTTGTTTAAAAGGGCAAGCCGAATGGCCTCAACCTGACCGTCTGTTGGTTCGAGGGGGAGGTAGATAAAGGTTCCATCCTTTTCCTCGTAATAGACCACGGAAAGGAGAGGCAGTCTCTTTACCCCTTCCAGGATCTTGTCTTTCA
>CAYOWC010000364.1:0-4617 GCA_964407525.1 uncultured Desulfobacteraceae bacterium
AAACGCGAAATCACGAAAGTGTAAACTACTTTTTGGCTTAAATGAAGGATGCCAATATTTCCTATGTTTAACCATGTCATCAAATAAACCAAATAATGGGGGAAAAATGAAAAAAACAAAAAACGTCTATTCATTTCAAGAAGGGGACGGAAAGAATAAAGAACTGCTTGGCGGCAAAGGAGCCAATCTGTGTGAAATGACACAGATTGGCCTTCCCGTACCACCCGGATTTGTCATTACAACTGAAGCCTGCCTGGCCTTCCTTAAACAAAAAAAGGACAGCCTCCCATCGGAATTGGCCAAGGAAATTCGAACTTCCATGGGCAAATTAGAAAAAGAGACAGGAAAGAAGTTCGGGGATCCGGTAAATCCCCTGCTGGTATCGGTACGCTCAGGGGCGGCCATGTCCATGCCGGGCATGATGGATACCATCTTGAACCTGGGACTTAATGACCAGAGCGTAGCCGGGTTGATCAAGTCCACAAAAGATGAACGTTTTGTTTACGATCTGTATCGCAGACTCATTCAGCTTTTCGGGAATATCGCCCTGGGCATGGATGATTACGCGTTCAGTCGCATTTTCTACGCTATTAAAGAAAAATATAAGGTGGAAGAGGATGTCCAACTGAGCGGAAAAGCACTGAAAGAGATGTGCAATCAATTCCTGGAATTGATAAAGAAGGAGACGGGAAAACCTTTTCCCCAGGACCCATATGTTCAATTGGATCTTGCCATAGAATCAGTCTTCAAATCGTGGATGGGAAAGAGGGCCATTGATTACCGAAGGGAGTTCAATATCACCAAAGAAATGGCCGACGGCACCGCCGTCAACATCTGCACCATGGTTTTTGGCAACATGGGGAATGACAGTGCCACCGGTGTAGCCTTTACCCGGGACCCCGCCAACGGGGAAAACCGGTTTTTCGGTGAGTATTTGACCAATGCCCAAGGCGAAGACGTAGTGGCCGGCATCCGAACCCCTAAACCGATCCGAAAACTCCGCAAGGAAATGCCGGGACTTTATATGGAGCTTGAACAGTTGCGGCACACCCTGGAAAATCACTACCGGGAGGTGCAGGATCTGGAATTCACTATTGAGAAGAAGAAATTGTACTGTCTCCAGACCCGAAATGCCAAAATGAATGCGTCAGCTCTGATCAAAACCTCCACCGACATGGTCAACGAAGGACTGATTTCAGAAGAAGAAGCCATTTTGAGGATCCAGCCCAACATGCTTGAGCAGCTGCTGCATCCCCGCCTGGATCCCAACGCCGAAGCGGAGGTTCTTGCCACAGGTCTTCCCGCATCCCCGGGGGCAGCCTCGGGCAAGATGGTGTTTGATGCGGACCGAGCCGAGACCAAAGCCAAATTAGGCGAAAAGGTGATTCTGGTCCGAGAAGAGACCAAACCTGATGACATTCACGGCTTTTTTGCCTCCCAGGGGATTCTGACCAGCAGAGGTGGCAGGACGTCCCATGCGGCCGTTGTAGCCAGGAGTATGGGGAAACCATGCGTTTCCGGATGTGAAGCCATTCAGATCAACGACGCGGACAAAGAAGCTGTGATCGCTGGGATGACGTTTAGAGAAGGGGATGTTGTGACCATCGACGGAACTACCGGGAATGTGTATCCGGGCAGAGTGCCCACCATTGAACCGGAATTCGTTGAAGATCTTTTATTGTTGCTCGAATGGGCAGACGAAATCGCCGAACTTCGGGTAATGGCCAATGCAGACACACCGGAAGGGGTTGCCAAATCGAAGAAATATGGGGCTGTGGGAATTGGGCTGTGCAGGACGGAGAGGATGTTCAACCAGCCCGAAAGGCTTCCCGTTGTGCAGGAGATGATCCTGTCGGATACCACCGAAGAGAGGGAGGCGGCACTGGAAAAGCTTCTTCCTTTTCAAAAAGAGGATTTCAAAGAGATTTTTCAACTCATGGACGGATTACCGGTAACCGTCCGCCTCCTGGACCCACCCATTCATGAATTCCTGCCTTCAGCAGAGGAATTGAGCGACGAAATCGCTAAGCTCGGTGAGATGAAACAGAGCGTGGACGGCATGGCGGACCTGGCGGATGTCCTGAAAATGATTGACCCGGAACTCCACGACCGCTATGCAGCCAACCTGGAAATCATGGTGCAGGGTTTACAGGAGCTTAAGTCCAGGCATCTGGAAGGTCCCATGATTGAAAACAAGAAAAACATGCTGAAGAAGGTAAAAGACCTTTCGGAAATCAACCCCATGTTGGGCCACCGTGGGGTGAGGCTTGGCATTACCTATCCTGAGATCTATTCCATGCAGATTCGGGCCGTGCTTGAAGCCGCGGCCGAACACCTGAAGGAAGGGGGCCGGGTCTCACCGGAAATCATGATTCCCCAGGTATGCACCCTGGAAGAACTCAAGTGGGTCCACGGTTACGTGATCGAGATAAAAAAGGATATTGAAAAGAAATACGGCCTCAAAATCCCCTTTAAGTTCGGGACCATGGTAGAGGTGGTCCGGGCCTGCATGCGGGCCGGGCGTATTGCAGAACTGGCGGAATTCATCTCTTTTGGCACCAACGATCTTACCCAGGCCGCCTTTTCCTTTTCCAGAGAAGATGCGGAAAACAAGTTTCTGCCCCTGTACGAAGAACGGGGAATCCTGCAGCACAACCCCTTTGAGGTATTGGACATCAAGGGAGTCGGACGGCTTATGCGCATGACTATAGAATGGGCGCGAAAAACCAATCCGAAACTCAAGGTGGGGATTTGCGGGGAACAGGGAGGACATCCCGAGTCCATCCGGTTCTGTCACCAGATCAACATGACCTATGTCTCTTGCTCCCCTCCAAGGGTCCCCATTGCCCGATTGGCTGCTGCACACGCCAAACTCAGGGAAAAGGAGTATGTGTTGGACTAAGTTGTCCCGCGTCCTGTTATGTCACGGAACAAACAACGCCCGGGCGGAATTTCCGCCCGGGCGGCGTTTCTTTGGGCGCTGATTATGATATGGAAACCCTTTTAGAAATGAGTAAGAAAAAAAAGCCTTACCTCTCAATGGGAAACGTCCCGGAACGCCTTGAAAAATCTCCCTATCGATGGGTCATGCTGGCACTGCTCTGGTTACTGTATGTCTCATTCGGGCTGGTCTTCCGATCCATGGCCCCCCTGGTCACACCCATGCTTAAAGATCTTCAGATGACCTATGGGGAGATGGGTTTTGTTCTGGGGTCCTGGCAACTCACCTATCTGGTCTTTGCCATTCTGGCGGGGATTATGATGGACAAATGGGGTGTTCGAAACGCTCTTTTTCTGGGGATATCGATCATCGGGCTTTCCGCCGGTTTACGCTATTTCGTCTGCGGATTCACCACACTTCTACTGGTCACAGCCCTTTTCGGCGTTGGCGGCCCCTTAATTTCAACAGGGTGTCCCAAGGTAACTGCTCAATGGTTTATGGGAAAGGAAAGGGGCCTTGCCGTGGGAATTTATATGACGGCTCCTTCCATTGGAGGGATCCTGGCCCTCACGGCTACAAACAGCCTCGTTATGCCCCTTGCGGGATACAGCTGGAGACTGACTTTCGTTTATTACGCGGTCTTCACCTTTATAATAGCTTTCCTGTGGAGGCTTTTCGCAAGGGATGCCCCGAATGGAGAAACAGGAGAAAAAGCGGGGGTAGTAGAGGTTTTTTCCAAACTTATCAAGATTCCCAACGTCCGCATCATCCTCTCAGGAGGGCTCCTTTCTTTTGCAGTACTGCACGGTTACACAAATTGGCTTCCCAAGATATTGGAGGTAAGCGGCATGTCTCCCTCTTCGGCCGGGTTTGCCTCCGCTTTGCCTCTCTTGGCGGAAATACCGTCTATATTGGTTCTGCCCTCCCTCATTCCTGTCCGTTTCAGAGGGAGAGCCATCGGCCTGCTTGCCTTACTGGCCGCCTCATCCATGCTCCTGTTGTCAAACGCAATTGGGGCTTCACTCTTTGTGGGGCTGATCCTCCTGGGGGTATCCGGGTTTGCCATGGCGCCCCTTTTGATTATTTCCCTGATGGAAATTCCGGAGGTTGGCCCCCGCTACATGGGTTCGGCAGGAGGTATTTTCTTTTGTATTTCCGATTTCGGGGGTTTCATCGGGCCGTCCATAATGGGAGCCTTTGCGGACTGGAGTGGAACCTTTTTACCGGGAACCCTCTTTCAGTCCATGCTCTGTCTTCTGATATTCATCATTACATTCCGTCTCAAACCCTCTCTTCCTCCCGGCATGCAAACGTAAAGGAGAAGAGCAGCTCGAAGAGGCACCCTCCATCTCATTGGTCCGAATGTGAACATCCAGTTTTGTGTAGGTTGGGGTGAGGTACGAACCCCAACATTTTCCGGTTTATCACCGTTTTGTGTTGGGGTTCATGCTTCACCCCAACCTACGGACTTTGGGCGCTGATTATGATATTGGGCTAATGTCGAGTAGCCTGAAGAATCCTTTTTTCCGGAACCGGGGTGTCAGGTTTCAGGTGTCAGTACCTTCTTCCTATTTTCTGATTTTAATAAGCATAACTATTGGTTTTACGTCGAATAATCTGAATGCGGCCAGGTTTTTCCCGAAACCTGACACCTGACACCTGACACCTGACACCTG
>CAYOWC010000365.1:0-4568 GCA_964407525.1 uncultured Desulfobacteraceae bacterium
AAATCCTTTCCGCGCCCATGCAGATAAACATGACCGCCACGCTGGCCAGAAAGGAAGGCAGGTTCAGTACCACGATCAGGATTGCGTTCAGCAGGCCCGTTCCCAATCCAATGGCCATGCAGACAAGCGTCGTCAGACCTATGGAGTGTCCTTCCTTGAGCATTCCCGCAAGTACGGCGCCAACCAGGCCAATGACGCCGGCGTAGGAGAGATCGATCTCACCGCTAATGAGAACGATGGTCAATCCGAAGGCGCAGATCCCGAGGGAAGTGGATTGCACAAGAATATTCTGTAGATTCTGTCCACTGAAGAATCCCATGGATGTGAAAGAAAAAAAGATGATCGCGATGACAAAGGCAAACGTCGCGCCGTAATTGTTAATGATGTCCTTAGGAGTTATTGGCTGTTTCTGCATAGTCTCTCCCACCCATAACGTAAAATAACACTTCCTCCCGGTTGGTTGCCTCTGTTATCAATTCCTTGATGATTTGGCCATTGAACATCACAAGGATGCGATCACACAGAGACAATACCTCCGTAAGCTCGTTAGAAATAAAAATGACCCCGGCCCCCTGCCGGGCAAGATCAACAACTAATTTATAAATGTCATACTTGCCGCCCACATCGATCCCCTTGGTCGGCTCGTCGAACATATAGATTTTAGAATCACTCATGAGCCACTTTCCCACCACTACTTTCTGCTGGGTACCACCGCTGAGAAACTGAACTTCCTGTTCGGTGGTGGGGGTGGCGATTGCGAGGGCCTTAATAGTTTCCTTGACAGCCTGGATTTCCTTATCCTGTTTGATCCAGGACGGCCCCCCACAGAACTTCTTCTTTAAGGCTGCCAGGGTGATATTTCTTCTTACCGATTCGCTTCCCACAAGCCCCTGGTCTCTTCTCTCTTCCGGAATCAGGGCCAGGCCTTCACGAATGGCATCTTGAGGTGTATTGATCCTCACTTCCTTGCCGGCAACGCTGATGGTCCCCTTCTTTCTGGGGTCCGCACCGAATATGGCTCGGGCTACTTCGCTCTTTCCGGCCCCGATACTTCCTACTATCCCCAGAATTTCACCTGATTTAAGGTCGAAATTAATGTCTTCCCCTTTCTCTTTAGGGAAAAGATTGCTGACGGTTAGCCTTGTTTTACCGATGGGCACCTTTTCTTTGGGGACCTGCTGGGTGATCTCCCTGCCCAGCATATATTTGACCAGGTCTGTCTGGGGAAGTTCATTGACCCGCGAGGTGATGATTTTGCTTCCGTCTCTCAGGACCGTGATTCGATCACAAATGCGATAGATCTCTTCGAGTCGGTGTGAAATATAGACGACGGTCAGGCCTTTCTTTTTGGCTTTCTCTATAAACGAGAAAAACTGGTCGGATGTCTTCAGATCCAACCGGGCCGTGGGTTCATCGAGGATTAGGATGCCGGGCGAGGTCACGAGGGAGCGTGCGATAGCCACCAGTTGCTGCTCGGAAATGCTGAGATTCTCTACCCGTTCTTCCACGTCAATTTCCGATGTAAGCTCCGTTAAAAATTCAGTCGCTTTCAGGCGCATGGCCTTCCAGTCGATGGTTCCAAATCGGGTGACGGGTTCCCTCCCGAGACAGATATTTTGTGCTACCGTTAACATGGGGATCAGGTTTAAATCCTGATGAATGAGGCTCAATCCCAATTTCTGGACACCCCGTATCCCCAGGTCTTTCGCGTTTTGCCCCTCAATGAAGATATTCCCTTCTTCCTCGATATACTCCCGGACAATAATCTTCATGAGTGTCGACTTCCCCGCGCCGTTCTCTCCACAGAGGGCATGCACTTCTCCCCGTACCACCTCAAAGTCCAACTTTTTCAAGGCCCGGACACCGGGAAAGGATTTGGTAATTCGTTCAGCTTTAATTACAATATTGTCTTGATCACCCATTGGACGATTCATCTCCATACTGTTTTTGATGGGTAACATCACACGAGTCCCTGTAATGGGGGAACCCGTGTGAGAAACCATCCTTTACCAGGGCTTTCTAATTTTTGTACCCGAAAAATTACCGTCCCAGCAAGCATTTACGTCCTTGTAAATTTTCTTCACCTTGAACTCTTCAACATCCCTGGTGGCTACATAAGAAACTCCGATCACGGAAAGCGTCGGGAGATTTGCTTTGGCTTCCTGCACCGTCTTAAAGCCCATGGCGTCCATCAGCGCCTTGGCAGCAGCGTTTCCCTGGACAACAGGCTCAATACCCACAACAGCTGTGGCCGGGCAACCTTTTCTGTGCATCTGGGCCAGAAGTGCCGCTTCCTGGTCAATGGCGATTATGGAGACCTGTTTTTCTTTCTTCATTTCCTTGATGGCCTTGATGGCCCCTACGGCGGGCAGCCCCCAGGTGGTGGTTATACCTTTCAGGTCAGGATGGGCCCGAAGGGTTGCTTTGGTGATTTTATAGGCATTGTTGACGGGATCGGCCGGGTTTACTTCGTGATATTCGCCGATCATTTTGATTTCCGGGAACCATTTCAAGACTTCCCCGTATGCTCTTTTTCGAACCTCGAGGGTGTGCCATCCGGCCGCATCCATACCGATGTATTTTCCGGAACCATGCATTTGATTGACTAACCACACCGCGAGGTTTGTAGCACCCTGCCAGCTGTCTTCAACGGAATTATGCACGGCATAGGGCAGGAACATGATTACCGTAACCACAGGGATATTGGCGTCCCAGGCTTTTTTGGAGACGTCCAGGAAAGCATCGCCTTCCCCACCTTTAATAACGATTCCATCAACTCCCATGGAGATGAAGTTCTCCACATCGGCTTTTTGCTGTGTCGTTTTTCCTTGAGCATTGGTACTGATTACTTTACAGCCCTGTTTTTCCAGGTAATCGATGATGGTCTGGTTACATCGGGCATTCCAGTCATTTCCTAACCAGAGATTGGATACACCCACGACTTTTTGTTTGGCCAGAACAGGCGTTACGAAACAGAAAGAAAAGGTAAGAACCGCGAGCAACAAAACAATTGGCAGACTCTTCAAACTCAATTTTCCCATGATAATCCTCCGACGTTGTTATGGTTGATAATGCTTGCCCTTTCAACACGACTCGATGAAACGAACACCTCCTTTCTTTTTAAGAATAAAGTTACGATAAACACCATACCATAATAAGAAGATCTTTGAAAACCGCCCCGCATCGGCGAAGAGGCTTAGAGGTATAATGAACATACCACTCACTATTTCGAATCGACTTTCTTGTCAAGGATTATTTTGGAGTTCTTTGAGAAATAGGTATCGGCTGGGGGGATAAAGCCTTTTTATATTGACAACCCAAGTTTCCCCATTGTAAAAAGTTCTAAAAGATACTCAGTGGTAAGACCAATAGAAGGCTCATAGAGATCGTATGGATACTTTATATTCCCCAATCAAGCCAAAGAGGATTTCGGAAGAAATCGTCGAACAGATCAAAACCCTTATTTTTGAAGGGACCTTGAAGCCCGGTGAAAGCCTGCCCCCTGAAAGAGAACTGGCCAAATCGTTGAATGTCAGCAGGGTTTCCCTCAGGGAGGCCTTAAATACCCTCCAGGGGATGGGTTTGTTGGAGATTCAGCAGGGCAACAGGAGCTGTGTGCGACCCATCACCACACGATCCATTCACGACCCATTGGTCTCTTTTGTGAAAAAATCCCCTGCCAATATTTTAAAAGTATTTGAGATCAGGAAATATCTTGAGATAGGTTGTGCCGCATTGGCCGCCGAGCGGGCAACCAGTCGGGAGATCGAGCAGCTGGAAGAAATCCTGAAAGAAATGGACGAAGATCTCAAAAAAAACCGACTGGGGGCCAAGGCCGATCTCGACTTCCACGCCCTGTTGGCGGAAGCTACCCACAACCAGGCCTATGCCCATATCATGAATACCATCTACGACCTGTTGCAGGAAGAACTTCGGATTGCGTGGGGCGGCATTTTCAGAAAGAAAGGGAAACGGGAGAAGCTTTTTCAGCAACATAGAAATATCCTCGAGGCGGTAAAACAACGGGATTCTGAAAGAGGCAGGGAAGAAGCCCTGGCCCACTTACGCTTTGTGGAAGAAAGGTGGGAAAAAGCCCTGTCGGAATCGTCGTAATCAATGATTAGTGATCCTTTTATTAGGTGGTGAAAAAATGGCTGACATAAAAATCGTGATTGATGGTAAAAAGATGAGTGGCCCGGAGGGGATGACCATCCTCGAAGCGGCTAATGAAGCCGGTATTAATATTCCGACGCTTTGCCACAGGCCGGACCTGAGCCCTGAAGGGAACTGCCGGGTTTGTGTGGTGGAAGTGGAAGGGGCGCCAAGACTGGTTGCCTCGTGCCACACACCCATTACAGAAGGGATGGTGATACGAACGAACTCCCCGAAGGTAATGGCAGCGCGCAAAGTAACGGTGGAACTGCTGCTTGCAGGACACACTGGTCCCTGCGTAACCGATGAATGTGCAGGCGAGTGCGAACTTCACTACCTGGCAGCAGAACTGGAGGTGGGGCCTCCCCGGTTTCAGGTGAAAAAACCACGTGCCTATCAAGTAGAGACCTTGAGCC
>CAYOWC010000366.1:0-4552 GCA_964407525.1 uncultured Desulfobacteraceae bacterium
TTGGAGAAATTTTCCAAATGAGCTGGTCTATTTTCTATCATTATGCTGTGGAGGAAGACCTTGAAAGTGTCGGGCCTGCTGCCGCAAGACGAATCGTGCGTGCCATTGATGAGAAACTGGGCAGCGCCCCGCTGGATTTTGGCGATCCCCTGTCGGGCAACCTGGCCAATTTTCGCAAGCTGCGAGTGGGTGACTACCGCATCGTATATCAGGTGAATGAAGAAAGGATTACGGTCTTCGTACTGGCTGTTGGACCGCGAAGGGATAAGGAAATTTACAGAGAGGCGTTGAAACAAAAAACCTGATCGTTCAAATTACCTTAGCTGACGGGGCCGTATGAAGGGAGGATACCCAACAGGTCTAACAGACACTATCCAAACCAGGCCGGGAAGGGAATTTAAAAAGATTTTTCACACCGGAAAAGCGACCCTTTACCACCCGCCCGAATCTCCCAGACCGGTAAGTTTGAGCACCATGATAACATTGGTCTGCCCCACTTCCTGCTCGGCGCCGAGACGGACGCCCCAGCACTGGCTTTCAAATCCCAGCCATCCTGCGGTGGATATGCTTTGCTGGGCCTCCAGATCCCTTTGCATTGACCCACCGGCGGAAAAGCCCTGCAGGATATTCACATTGACCAGAAAATTCACATTGGACTGGCCGTCGTTAATGTACTGGTAGTTGATCTCGTAGTTGTCTTTCCTGCCTCCTGCACGATCCACGGAAAGGGTTCCCGAAAGGGTAGCTTTTGAAAAATCCTTGCTGTAGTGGTTCCAGCCGGCGCTTCCCCGAAAGTCCAGATTAGGAAAAGGTGTTACGATCAACAGAGCTTCAAGCGGGCCAAACGGTTCATTATCCTCTTCATCGCTTCTGTATTCTTCAAGATCGTAGCTCTGGTTCAATTTAAACTTAGCCCATTGGTTGTAAACGACCCTCCCTTTCCCACCTTCTATTCTGGCATCCAGAAAATTATCAAACGACAACGTAACCCGGTTTCCGAAATAATCATTTGCATTGTCCTGGGACAGGAGCGTGGCCCATGGAGTAGTATCGTTGTCGGTCCGATACCCACTGTAGTTGTAGTGTAGAGATGTGCGCATCTTGTGCCTGAGCTTACTGGCATTGAAAAGTGCCACGTTAAATACCCGCTGGGCATCCGTAGTGAGCCTTCCACTGAACTCATAGGCCGACTCGTACTGCTGGTCGCTGTTTCCACTTTCACTGTCTCCATTTACCCACATGGAATTGTACGTATATTTGAAAGAAGGTTCAAATTCCACATAAGGCCCTAACCAGAACGGGAAATTCACCTCAGGGGCAATGGAAAGATTATGTCCCTTGTCCCCTTCGTCCCTATACACGTAATCGTAATTGGATTCCACATTGAAGAAAATGGGTAGCTTCTGGATCTGTTCCTGGAGCAAGGTAAAGTTCAGGCCTGCCAGCGGTTCAGGAGTAAAATTCTTGGTAGCGGGATCTTCAACCTGCTGGTAGTAGGTTGTGCTTCCCTGGATACTGTACGACTCAGCATCGTGACTGACTCTGAGAGAGGAACGCCTTGTGGGAGAACGCTTTTCCTGCATGGGACGATCAAATTCATCTTCCAGATCCTCCATGCCCGTAAACCCCGGAAGCGTTACTTCAAACTCTCGCAAATAATCCAGGTCACTCACGTAGTCCATGTCTAACCTGGCCACCATGTCAAGGGGAAGATCCTGATCGGCTTTTCCCCGTAGCCAGTAGCGGGTACTGTTCGTCCGCTCAAAGGGACTGATGTCTAAAGCATCCTGATCCGACATGTTTTTGTTATTTTCCTTGTCGGAGAGGATATTGAACTCCAGAACCCCCTTTGAGCCCTCGTCAGCAAGATAGCGGAATTCCCCCCCTTGCATATATCCTCTGCTGCTCATGAACCGCTGGTAAAAGGTAGCATCCATCTGGTCTGAAATGGCCCAGAAAAAGGGTACTTCAACCTCAACGCCGTTCAGAGTGGAATACCCCCCGCTGGGAGGCAGCAGACCGCTCTGCCGTTTGGTCTTAGCAGGAAAAAGCATGTAGGGGAAATAGAGGATCGGCAACCCTTTCACACGAAATGCCGCATTTTTGATGCTGCCGTATCCCTCGACAGTAACATTCACCTCAGACCCGGTAAGCATCCAGTCCGGGTTCACACCATCGCAGGTAGTTACTCGACAGTCTTTGACCACATAGGTCTGGGGACCAGTCTTTTCCATGTGACTGCCGCCGATATAATAGTGGTTTTTTTTCAAAAAAAGGGAGGCATCTACAATATCACCAGCCTGGGTTTTCAGATTGAAAGAACCCTCTTTTCCGGTAATGATGTCGCCATCGGTTTCAAGACGCAAGCCTCCGCTGATCTTTGCGATCCCGGTCCGGATATTATAGATGGCGTTCTGGGTTCGAAGGACCTGTCCGGCCTTTTCAATGACCACATCCCCTTCTGCGTGATATGTCCCGTTTTTCTCATCATAAGTCAGGCTTTTGGCCGAAATGTTCCAGGAAGCTTCACTGTCTTTCAGGGAATCTACTGCTGTCCTGATGCCCTTTGCATAGGAAGCCACAGGAAAGAAAAAAACAATCCCGGAAAAGAAGGAAATGAAAAAGACGACAATCCAGTATCGATTTTTTAGAGCAATAACGAGATACCTCCTCTACAATAATAACTAAGGACAAGCATACCCTGCGCCTCTGCGTCTCAGCGCGAGATTGACCCACTTAGAAATCCGGTCTGGTGCCTTCGAAGTGCGCCAGGGCTTCACCCACGGTAAAAAGGGAACCGGTGATGAGGATCAGGTCTTTTGGTCCGGCTATTTCCTTTGCCTTTGAAATGGCGGCAATCAATTCCGGCACAATCTCGCCGGGCTTTCCCAGGAAAGCAGCCTTCTGCATCAGGGTCTCGGGGGCTGCTGCCCTCCAGTATGCCGGTTTTGTATAGATGATGTAATCGGAAATAGAAACCGTTGGTCTGAGGACCCTGAGGATTTCCTTATCCTCCATAATCCCCACTACCATAATGACGCGTTTGAATCCGGAGTTTTTCCCAATGGAGTCAGCAAGCGCTCTCGCCGCCCCCGGGTTATGGGCGCCGTCCAGCATAATGGTTGGGTTTTCACCCACAACCTGCATCCTGCCTGACCAGACCACATTTCGCAGTCCTTCGCGGATCGCATTTTCCGGAATACGAAACCCTTTTTCACCTATCACCTCCAGCATTCCAAGGGCCAAAGCGCCATTACGGGCCTGGAATTTTCCAGTAAGGCCCAGCTGGAGTTTTTCCATCTTCCAGTTCCTACCGTGAAAGGACAACCCTTCTGCCCTGCTTTGGTAACGAATATCCTTCCCTACCCGCCGGAATGGAGCCCCTTTTTCCCTGGCGGTTTCTTCAAAAAGTCTCAGGACCCCGGGCTGGGTGGCGGCGGTAATCAGATCCACGCCTTCTTTGATAACTCCCGCCTTCTCCCCCGCGACCTCAAGCAGCGTGTTTCCGAGATATTCCCGATGCTCCATGGAAATATTGGTAATACCGCATACCATCGGGTTGATAATATTGGTGGCATCAAGGCGGCCTCCCATACCCACCTCCATAATGGCAATATCCGTATTTTCCCTGGCAAAATAAACGAGGGCCATGGCCGTGGTGGCTTCAAAAAAAGTGGGTGGTTCCTCCGAGGAGAACAGGCGCTTCATCTCCTGAATCAGCCCATGAGCCTCCTGCTCAGACATCTCTTTCCCGTTAATATTGAACCGTTCCGTAAAACGTACCAGGTGTGGAGAAGAATACATGCCCACCTTATAACCTGCTTCTTTGAGTACGGAGGCCATCAAAGCGGCAGTAGATCCCTTTCCATTCGTACCGGCAATATGAATATACCGTTGACCTTCATGGGGGTTTCCAAATGCTTCAAGCAGGTTTTCCGTTTTGGAAAGCCCGAATTTAATACCAAATTTCTGCAGGCCATAAAGATAGTTGACCGACTCTTCATAAGCGTTGTTGTTATCCAAAGGTTTGCTTCCTTCCAGAAAAAAATAATGGTTTCAAGTCGGTGTATATTCCCCATAACATCCCCATTTGTCAATCCAAAAGCTGCATATCATGGAATTAGAGTGGTACTCGAAACAGGGATTTGATGAAGACAGGGCCTTGGAAAGTTCAAGTTGACACACGAGAACGGATTTCGCTACCTTCAAACTTTCAGAAGCGATGAAACTCAGGGGGAGGATAAATGGCGGAACAAAATGAGCTTGAATATGGAGTGGCCGTAACTGATTCGGATTTTTCACAGATCATGACCATAGAAAAAATGAACCTGGAGGAGAGCATTACCGAGGAAGAATGCAGATCCCAGGGGTTTGTAACTGTTCACCATGATCTGCCGCTTCTGCAAGGCATGAGCAAGTCCGCTCCACAGGTAGTAGCAAAAATCGGTGACGAAATCGTCGGTTACGCTTTGAACCTGTCATCTGACCAGAAAGATCGGATTCCGATGCTTCAACCCATGTTTGACCGTATAGAGAAAGCGGACTTTCACGG
>CAYOWC010000367.1:0-4523 GCA_964407525.1 uncultured Desulfobacteraceae bacterium
ATCTTCGAGATTAATTCCGCGTTCATTCTAACAACCACATGTCCCCATCCACCACAAGATGGACCTGTATCAAAACATCCGCTCGTGTTAAACATCACCTCGTTTGGATCACGCCCATTCATAAGATTTTCAAAGAAAGCATTTATCAACACCGTCAAGTTCGGCATCAAAAAAGAACATATCCGATCTGGATTCTCTTTGGTAAGTAAATTACCTGAATTATCAAAAATCAGCTTTTGGCCAGCAATATGCCCTGAGTGGCAACCTTTCGATTGGATAACTTCGGCAACCAACCTGTATTTTGACGCTTTTATTGCGTTTTGGAACAGGCTCTGAAATTTAGGGTTCTTTTCAATCGTTGACCAGTCGTGATCTTCAAGGTTCAATCTTCTGCGGATTATTTCTGCGATTTGACTTTTGTCCATGTACCCCCTCCCTCAGAGCCTTCCTTTATCATTTCGAGATTGTTTCAGCCATAACACCAGGAAGTCACCCGTTACTCGTCATTTCCATTCCGTTCCTGCATTCTGGGGAACCTGATGGTGAAAGTTGATCCCTTGTTCACTTCACTCTGTACAGTAACCGTGCCGCCATGGGCCTCAACAATGGCCCTTACCAGGCTCAAACCAAGCCCCAGTCCTCTTTTTGATCGACTCCTGTCTCCCCGGTAAAGGCGATCCCATATTTTCCCGATTTCGGAAGGGGCTATTCCCATACCCTGATCGGAAACGGTAATAACGGCCTCTTTTCCTTCCTGAAAAGCGGAAACGGATATCTGTTGTCCAGCCCCGCTGTATTTAATAGCATTGTCCACAAGGTTGGCAAAAACCTGTTGCAACCGGGTCTGATCCGCTCGAATATCAAGCGTTTCCGGCAGTTTCACATCCATGCTGATCTGCTCGTCCTCGGCCACAATCTCATAGAGGTCGAGCACAGAACGAATGGTATCGAGCACAGAAACATTTTCCATATTCAATCTCATGGCGCCGGTTTCCGCTTCCGCCACATCCATAAGGGCATTGAGCATGGTCAACACCCGCTCCGATTCCTCCATGCAATCCGCCAAAGCTTCCTGGCATGCTTCTTTTTTTTCCGGATTCTGAAGGGCCAGTTCGGCAATTCCTCGAAGGCGCGTCATGGGCGTTCTCAGATCGTGCGCCACATTATCCAGCGAATCATGCATGGCTTCAATGAGCGTATCGTTCTTATCCAACATCTGGTTAAAAAGGGCGACCAGTTCATTCATTTCTCCCTTTTCACCCCGCACAGGAACCCGGAGGCTTATTTTTCCCGTCTTTAAAATATCTCTGACGGTCTGTATCAGATTGCGGAGGGGACGAATCGCTCGAAACGTCAGGAAACCTCCTCCAAGAATACCCAGCAAAAGGATCGGAATGATAAAGATAATAAAAACGGTCCGAAAGTAAGCCAGCAGATCCCTTCGCTCGACGGTGCTTTTTCCCACCTGGATGGTGAGCTGTCCACCCAGTGGGGCGACCCCGACCGTCCACAGTCCCTTTTCAGCCTGCCCTTTGATGGACACCCAGAAATCTTTTTCCGAAGGGTGGCGGGTCCTGAGTTGGTTGTAATCAAATCCATCGAATCCGCGTGGAACGCTGACGAACATCACCTGGTTTCGGGGACCCACGATACGTACAAAAAAGATATCGCGCGTTGTATCGCTCTGCTCGTCGAAACGGGCTTTGAGTGCACGAATACCTCCTTCCTGATACCATGCCCGATACTCTTCGATTCGGTTCTGAATGATTTCCCGTGCCCGCTGGTCAATGAGGTTGTCTATCAGGTAGTAGGCGATGATGAACAGGCCGGTGGAACTGATGACAAAAAAAAGCGCGTAAAGAAGGCTTAATTTGAGACTGAATGTTATTCCAGCCCTATCCTTTTTCCTTAAGAACATATCCCATTCCCCTGACCGTATGAATCATTTTGTGGGAGAAGTCTTTATCGATCTTGTTTCTCAGACGGCAAACCAAAACATCCACCACATTAGTCTGCGGATCAAAACTGTAGTCATAGACATGCTCCAGGATCGAAGTCTTGGATATGATACGCCCCTTATTCCTGAGAAGATATTCTAACAGGGCAAATTCTCTTGCCGGAAGGGTGATGGGGCAGTCCCCGCGAGTGGCTTCCCTGGTCAAAAGATCAACGGTAAGTTCACCCGCACAGAGCTTGGAGGGTTCAGAAACCCTGGTAGACCGTCGAATGAGGGCCTGCACCCTGGCAAGCAATTCGGAAAAAGAAAACGGCTTTGTCATGTAGTCGTCTCCACCGCTCTGCAATCCCTTCACACGGTCGTCCACCGAACGTTTCGCACTCAATATAATCACGGGAGTGGCTATCCGTTTTTCCCGAAGCCGCTCGATGAGGGAAAGCCCGTCCAGCCCGGGCAACATGATATCCACAATGGCCGCGTCATAGGGCTCGGTGGATCCCATATGAAGGCCATCAACGCCATCCGGAGCAACATCCACAGCAAATCCGGCCTCCTTCAGCCCCTTTGAAATAAAAGAAGCAATCTTTTTGTCATCTTCAACAACGAGTATCCTCATGATAGATCCTTTTAAGTGGTCAGTAATTAGTGACCAGTGACCAGTGACCAATAACCAATAACCAATGACTTCCAATAATCCTTGATATTACAGGTACAGATAGGATATTACACAAGAAAGGTTGTTCCGTAAAGTGCTGAATGCGGTTTTCAAATGAACGAGGTTTTTACTTATCGAAAAAATTCATGGAAAAATAACAGGTCTTAAATCCAACCAATATAAACGTCTTCAGAGACTCTATGGCAAGGGGGTAGATCCCCACGACATCATTTCCCAGGAACTGACGCGCCAGATTTCCGCAATTTCTCACGATATCAGACGTCAAGTGGCCGTTCTCATCACAAGGAGGGGGAAAATCGCCTATGTGATCGCAGGCGATCACAATAGCATCCAGATCCCGGCCCTGAACAGGGTTCGGCTGGGCGCTGGTAGACTCGTGGGATTGCGCTGTATTCATACCCATCTGAATGGTGAGTCCTTCTCCACGGAAGACGAAACAGACCTGGTACTTCTCGGACTGGATATGATGGTCGTTATCGAGGTCGGAACGGAAGGGATTCCGGGGCCTGTCACCTATGCTCACATGCTGCCTTCCGGGAGAAAAAAAAAGGGGATCTCTACCAACCGCCTGTCTGATATGGGAAGGCTGGACGTGGATTTTCTTGCCCTGATCCAGTCCCTTGAAGAGGAATTGGCGAGGGGCAGGGATGTTCGCGCTGTGGGGAAAAAAGAGACCGCACTGCTTGTAGGCGTGGAGGTGGGACGTGACTGGAAAGAAAGAGAATCCATGGAGGAACTCAAAGAACTGGCAATCTCCGACAATATTGAAGTGATTGGAACGGTTGTTCAGA
This sequence comes from uncultured Desulfobacteraceae bacterium, assembly GCA_964407525.1. Taxonomy (GTDB): domain Bacteria; phylum Desulfobacterota; class DSM-4660; order Desulfatiglandales; family Desulfatiglandaceae; genus DUZB01. The sequence goes on from CAYOWC010000367.1 coordinate 3,425, forward strand.
GAATCAAGCGGGCTGACCCCCGCCTCCTGATAAGGAAAGGTAAACTGAGTGAACTTGCTCTCACATGTCTCCAGACGGGGGCCGGACTCCTGATCTTCAATAACGAGCTTACCCCTGCACAGGTGAACAGCCTGGGGGAATATACAGACCTCAAAATTATTGACAGAAGTCAGCTCATCCTCGATATATTCGCCAGACGCGCCGTCACGAGAGAGGGAAAAATACAGGTGGAATTAGCCCAGTTGAAATATCTTCTACCCAGGCTGGCGGCCAAAAATACGGCCATGTCCAGGTTAACGGGCGGAATCGGGGCCAGGGGACCTGGCGAAACCAAATTGGAAATCAACCGCCGCCGCGTAAGAGACCGGATTGCGAGGCTGAACAAAGAGTTGAAAAAAATCAAACGCCAGAGAGAAGGGAGAAGAAGCCTGAGAGGATCTAAAGGATTGCCGGTTATTTCCATCGTGGGCTACACCAATGCGGGAAAATCAACACTTCTGAACGCGTTGACGCGCAGCTCCGTAGCCGCGAAGAACAGGATGTTTGAAACACTGGATCCCAGCAGCAGGCGTCTGAGATTTCCGAGGGAACGGGAAGCCATTATTACCGATACGGTGGGTTTCATCAGGAAGCTCCCTGAAAGCCTCATGCAAGCTTTTGCCGCAACACTTGAAGAGCTTCACGACGCGGACTTGCTCTTGCACGTGGTAGACGCCTCAAGCCCCCGATTTGAAGAACAAATCAAAACCGTTGAGGAAACACTGGCCGATCTTGGACTGAGCGATACTCCCACCTTGGTGGTGTATAACAAAACGGACCTTCTCCAAGACGAAGAACGCCATCTGTTTTCGAAAAAAGACGACGGGGTTGCCATATCAGCAATTGCTTATTCCACCTTGTCCTCCCTTGTTGAAAGGATCGAAAAACACGTATGGTCTGGATGATTTTTCAGCATCACAGACCCTTGGGCAGAATCCCCACATGGGAAAATGCCCGTGAGAAAAAAATATGAATCAGAAAAAAGCCGTCATCCGGCCGGACATGACCGTCCTTGACGTGGTCTCCCGATATCGGACCACGGAAGCGGTCTTTAAAAGCT
>CAYOWC010000368.1:0-4498 GCA_964407525.1 uncultured Desulfobacteraceae bacterium
GAAGCGACTTCTTTTATTGAGAAAATGATGCTTCACAATAAGATGGCCGTGATTGGAACATTTACTGATCCTGGTCAGTACCAATGCTATGATTGTGGTTGTGGCCATGATTGTGTAGCCGGTAATGTATACGCCCACATGGGTCTAACGACTGCCGAAATTGCTGAAAAAAATCGCCCGGAAGAATATGGCAGCAAAGCGCAAAAAGAAGCCAAGGCAATCGGAAAGATGTTAGGATCAATCTTGAATTCGAGAAAATAGTGCAGGCTAAACACTGGTTTTGGGCAAGGAAATCGCACGCAAGCTGGGCGAACAGATGAAGATGTAATGGGCAGTTCTGCGTGATGTGGACGGCCCCTCCAAAACCGGGTTTACCCTTTAATCATCTGTCTCCCGATATCAAAAGCCTTCAAGTTGACGGCAATTTTGTTCTCAGGCATTCTGCCCCGGAGCACTGACTCAAAGACGTCTCTGCCAAGTGGCAAATTCCCGGCCTGAGCCAGCGCACCAACCAACATGACATTTCCAAAAATGGGATTTCCAAGACGGGTGGCAGCTTCGGTAGTGTCTACAAACCATGCTTTCTCTGATAATTCCGATATCCATTCTTTAATTCTTTGAGCATCCGGATAGGATTGTTCTCCACTGATTACACCGACCGATCTTACCGGTCTCATATTGGTAATTACTTTGACATCGGGGTTGCCGTAATTTTTAAGTACCCGGAGGGCTTCCGTAGGCTCCAACGACACCACCATATGGGCACAGCCCAAGGGAATCTGGGGCGAGTATTCCCCATTTTTTGAAACTCGCAGATGACTCATCACTGATCCCCCCCGCTGAGAAGCCCCGAATGTTTCACCGATTGTAATATCAAAACCTTGCATGGAAAGCATTTCACCAACCATCCTGCTGGCAAGCACATTGCCTTGGCCGCCAACACCTGTGATGATGATATTGTAGGGATCATTTATCAGTTCTTGTTCTTTCATTGCTACACCACCTTTTCAATTATCATCGCATTTTGTGGACAGACCTGGGCGCACACACCACAACCCACACAAACAAAATCGTCAATACTGGTCTTTTTCGTTTTCGGATCCCAGATCAATCCGGGACATTTAAAAACCCTTGTGCATAGACGGTTGCAGCCACAGGATTCACCCAGGCACTTTTGAGGATCCACAGACAGATTCCAGGCCTTCTTTCCTTTTTTGCCCGGACTCAGTGCACATGCCTGTTTTAAAATCAATACCCGAACCCCGTTTGAGATTTTCATTACATCAGCAATGGTTTCCTTTGCGGCCATGAAATTAAAAGGATCGGCAACTTCAACCTGCACACCCATGGCCTCGCAGATTTTTTGGATATCCAGTGCCGGTAAAGGCTTTTTATCTGCACCAAGGGCGATTCCCGGATGCGGTTGAAAACCGGTCATCGCCGTTCCGGAGTTATCCAATACAACCAGAACCATATCTGATTGATTATGAATCGCGTTGACCAGGCCGGGAAGGACCGCATGAAAAAATGTAGAATCTCCACAAACTGCCATCACCGGCTGCTCAAATCCAAACTTACGCAGTTTCCCAAACCCGGATGCCATTCCGACACCGGAACCCATTGCGCCAATGGTTTTTATTGCATTGAATCCGCATTCAATTGCCGCCAGCGAATAGCACCCGATATCTCCGCAGACAAAGCCCCTTCGATTGTCCAAGGTCAATGCTTCATGGAGCAACCAGAAAGACGCGCGATGTGGGCACCCGGGACAAAAGGTCATAGATCTTTCCGGTGCACCCTCAGCCGCAACCTTAGATACTTTTTGATTATACTCTTCCAGTCGCCCGGGAATCGACAAGCCACATAGAGAGGACAAGGCCTGCATGAGAATATCCGGATTGAGCTCATCGACATCGGGGATCAGTCCGTTTTTCCGGCCAAAAAAATCAATGGGTCCAACTACTTTAACAATCTCGGCAAAAAGGGCTTTAATGTTATCTTCAAGAAAAGGCGTTCCCTCTTCAACCACCAGGACCTTATCCACACGTGCCAGGTGTTTCTCCAGTAAACGGGAAGGCAACGGCCAGGTGGTGCCAAGTTTTAAGATGCCCACACGACTATGTAACCCCATCAGGGCGATAGCTTCTTTGCAATAATAGGTCGCAGCAGAGCTTGTAATAATAAGGAGTTCCGGTTCATCCGGTCCGGCATACGTATTGAACTTACAGTCCTCGAACAATTCCTTTACCTTTTCAAGACCGGCGTGCTGCCGACGACGATGGCCTTTTACCATAGGCGGAAGGGTCAATACGGGCCCTGTCATCTGGTCCATAAATCCGCCGTGATACTCAAAATTTGCTTTAACCTCTGTCTGCGGCAATTCTCCAACAACTACATTGCCGGACGCATGAGACATTCGGGTAACCGATCTGAGCATTACAAGATTTTGGATTTCTTCCGACAAGTCAAATGCCCACTTGGTCATCTCTTTGGCTTCCTGAATATTAGCAGGCTCAATCAGGGGGAATTCCATCATTTTACTGTAGGGGCGAGAGTCCCCTTCATTGGTGCTGGACAAGGCGCCCGGATCTTCACAGGCGACCAATACCATACCGGCTCGTGTGCCATACTGCACTAAGTGCAAAAGATAGTCTGAAGCAACATTCACCCCGACTTGTTTCATAATGCACATGGATCGCAACCCGGAATAGGAAGCGGCTGCAGCAACTTCCAAAGAGACTTTTTCGTTGGCTGACCACTCAACATACAGCCCCTGTTCGTCAGCCACATCACCAAGTACTTTAGGTATTTCAGACGAAGGCGTGCCGGGATAGGCTGCTACGACTTTAACGCCTGCTTCGAGAGCACCACGTGCAATAGCCTCATTGCCCATCATCATTAAACATTTCCCTTTTGAAACCTTTTTTGTAATTATCGACATTGTCACGCCCCCTATGCATCCATCGCTTCTTGTAATCGGGTGAGCATTCTCGCACCGTATGTTCGTTTTCCAAGACAGGCAGCCTTGAGTTTGGCAACATTTTCTTCGGGTACATCTTTAAATTCCAGGACCCCTTTTTCACGGGCGAGATCCAGCAGCAGTTTGCCGGCGTCACTGCGAACAATTACCTGATTCCAGTGTTTATCAACATCCCACCCGTCTTTACTTCTGGCTGATCCCACTGAAATGTCAGCCAATTCCGCTGTCATATCCGTGCAATAATCACAAAAACCATTCGCACAGTCATTGATCGTTTCAAGAGGAATTTCTTGAATACCTTCGGTGGTGGTGACTTCCATGCATGCATGCTTGGAAGGAGGGATATCCATAGCCATTATTTTTGCATCTCCCACTTCCTGGCGCACAATAGGTTGTAGCTTTTGCCAGTCCAGTGTCCAGCCGCAAAAAAGCCCTATCACTAATGTAAGCCGACTCATGCGATCCTCATCGCCTGTCCCTGGATTGGCACGCATTTTCGCTAAGGCACGTGCCTGGCAGGGTGTTGCCACTACGCCTAAATCCTCTGTTCTTTTAGCTGAAATACGATTGAACTCAGCAACAACAGGTGCGTTTCCGAATTTGCTGCCTGCCGCAGCAAGGATTTGAGATGGGTCAAATGCTGTAAAACTTTTAGGCAACATATTTTCATCTTGGTCTGTCAAGACACATCCTTTGATCATTCCCTCTTCCATTGCAAGCTGAACAAGCGTAGTAACCGTGCCGCCGTGCTGGGCCTTTTTCTGTGTTTTCGGATCCATGGCCCGGGTTAGATACAGCCCCTTGAATGCACCCAGCTCATCAGTCAAATCGGTTTCATCAAATAAGTGTTTTTTGAGGTCTCCAAAATCAGTTTGTGTTCTTGGGCAATACCTGAAACAACGACCAGTATCACGATCACATGAAAACAGGGCAACCGTTTTAGCATTGTGGGTTTTCATATATGGACACAATTCCACACAAGCACCACATCCAGTGCACAGTCCACTGTCGATGACGGTTAACAAAAGTCTTGTTTGGCCGGTATTTTCTTTTTCATTCATGATCGTCCTCTTTCTTATTGGGTTCAATGAGGGTTCTCTCAGTAAACAGATCGAATTTGCCAATTTAAATAATGCGTGAAAGCTGCTTTTACATAGCCGTTAGCTTAAGGAATTGATTTCGATAATGTCGAACGCTGTTTAATTTTACTGATTTGTATTTTAGATTACTTTGAAAGTCAAGTTTTTTATAGCAGCATTCCGCGTTCATGAGGCTCATCGCGGATTAACATGATATTTTCTCAATTGTCGAATCAGCCATGCTCAGATTCCAGGTTTCAGGTGTCAGGAAAAAACTTGGCCACATTCAACTTATTACATGTAATAACGAATAGTTATGATTATCAAAATTAGAAAATAGGAACACTAGGTACTGAAACCTGACACCCCGGTCCCGGAAAAAAGGATTCTTCACGCTAATCCGCGATGAGCCGTTCATGAAAACATTATTCAAGTGATC
>CAYOWC010000369.1:0-4496 GCA_964407525.1 uncultured Desulfobacteraceae bacterium
ACCGTATTCCTAAGGGATCTCCCTTCTTTCAACCTGGAAATGTTGTCGGCTACCCCGCGAGCGAGGGCGCCGAAGGATTGTTCCGTGACGCCGGCGGTGTGGGGTGTAATCACGATACGCTCATGGTTGAGCAGCGGGTGCGTGGGGGAGGGCGGCTCGCTGTTCAATACGTCCAGCCCGGCCCCGGCGATTATGCCTTCGTTTATGGCTGCCAGTAAATCCTCTTCGTCTACGATGGGGCCGCGGCTGATGTTAATGAGGTAGGCGCTGGGCTTCATGCGTTCAAAAACCGAACGGTTGAGGCTTCCACGGGTATCGGGAGTGAGAGTCACGGCTGAAATAACAAAATCGGCCCGAGGCAAGAGAGAATCGAGTTCCTGCGGTTCTGCTACAAGGAGCAAACCCAGTTCTCGAGCGAGCTCGTCAGTAGGAAACATGTCGGTGGCCATAACTTTCATTCCCAGGGCCGTAAGGCGCTGTGCCAGGGCTTTGCCTACAGCGCCGAGGCCGATGATGAGGGCGGTCCTGTCAATGAGGGCTTCCCCCCTGGGTCGTCCCCACTCCCCTTTACTCAGGGTTTCCTGGGTCTTCTTGAACATCCGGGCGCAGGCCATCATGAGGAAGACCCCCCCCTCGGCTGTGCATTCGGCATGAACCGGGGCTTGATTTCCCGGGACATTGGCTACCGGGATTCCTTTGGCTGCCGCCGCAGGAATATCCACTCCCTCCAGGCCCACACCGAATTGTTGTATCAGTTTCAGATCAGGAGATGAATCGATCATCCGGGAAGTAACCCGGGTCATGGAAGGAATCAGAACCTCGGCCCATGGAGCCTCTTTTTCCACATCTTCCTGGCGGCAGGAACGTACCTCATCTTTGGAAAGGAGACCATGGAGGACTTCCATCATGGCCGGAAATATGTCATCACAAATTAAAACGCGCATTGTTTTTTCCTCTTGAAAAAGATCTTGTCTTCTGGTTACGGCTTCGAAACGGGAACGGACTGTGGGGTCCGTACATTTGCCCATTTCCCGTCTGTATTCCCCGGTGGTAAACTCCTGGAGCGTACCCTGGTTTACGGAGTAGAGAAGATCCTTCTCATTGGCATCCGATGTCGGGGTTCGTTCTATGAATTCGCGGAGAAGCACCGGTTTCCGGACCTTCTGGGTGTCGGTCTTGGGCAATTCACCCACCACCCGGATGTATCCGGGAAGGGCATAGGCGGGGACTTTGTTCCTGCAAAAGGCGTAAAGGCCGGAGACGTCAAATTGTGGGGGATCTTCTACCTCCACAATGTATATTGGATTGTCGTTTTCCGTACTGTCCACGTGGGGGATACCGATTACCACGCAGTTGAGCACCCCTTGGTAGTCCAGAACGATTTCTTCCACAAAGGCAGCGGAAAAATTCTCCCCTTTGGAACGAAGCCTGTCTGTGCCGGTGCGTCCCAAAAAGATGATATATCGACCCCCTTCCAACTCCACGTAGGCTCCGAGATCTCCCATATGATAATAGCCGGCGTCATCCACCCGATCGGCGCTTTCTCGGGGCATATTGTAGTATCCGGTGAAGGCGGAATTTCCCAGGGATTCCTGACTGATCAAAATTTCTCCCACAGCTTTGTCGAAATTGAGGATCCGTCCTGTGGAATCCACTTGAGCAGGGTCCCGTTCATGGCCGGTAGATTCGTCCACGATCTTGATTTCTTTTCCAGGCAGATATTTTCCCACGCAATAGGAAGGGGTGTCCGGGGTTACCGTGGCGATGGCTCCCACTTCGGTGGAACCGAAGGCCTCGGTAAAGATGTTCAGCCCGAAGATCCGGGTGAATGCCTTTCGGTTGTGCGCATTGGTTCCGGTGCTTATCACGGTTCTCAAGGGCAGGTGGGCGTAGTTGGCTTTTTCCCCCACTGTATTTAAGACATATCTCACCGGGTCTCCCACACTGTTCCAGACGGTTGCGCCCACCCGCTCGATATCTTTCACAAAATTGCCGGCGCTGAATCTTCTTCTCAGAAGGAGCTTCGCGCCGTTTAGCAAGGCAGGTATGAAACTCAGATAAAGGGAGTTGGAGTGGTTCAGAGGCATACACACATAGCTCACATCATCTGGTCCATAATCCAGAATGGTGGTAGATATAACGCCCACATCAAAGACTTTCTTCCACGGGACCTCGATCCCCTTGGGCATACCGGTAGTTCCCGATGTGAAGATGATTACGCCGGCCCTTTCTTGCTCTAATGGCGTAGGATTGAAATCCTTTCCGGCGCCCGTTTTCAGCATCTCTTCTATGGTGACCACCCGGTCTGGATGATTTTTTTGCTGCTTCTTCCTTGCGATTACGTATTGGGGGTAGAGGGAGGAGAGATCGAAATCGTCGTTGGCTTCCATAACCGATTCCAGAAATGTGCGCACGGACTTCGGCTGTTCAATCTCATCCACAAAGAGCATGTCCACATCCATATTTTTGATGTCCATGGCAAGTCTCTGCCCAATCTGGGCATTGTTGATCCCCACCAGGGTCGCATTGGCAAAGGCGCAACCTCCGAACGCATAGAGCACCTCGGGGGTGTTTTGCATATAGAAGCCCACATGAAAACGCCCACCTGCTTCCTTGCCTTGATGTCTTCTCAGGGAGTCGATCAACTTGGCATAATTCATGGATATTTCAAGGAAACGGCCAAAGGATATTTCTTGGAATTCACCCTCTTCGTCGTAATACATGAAGAAGGTCCGATTTCTGTATCGAGAGTGATTCCCGTAATATTCAATAACCTGGGCTATGTTCATGCCCATTACATCGTTTAAAGCCATTGAAAATGCTCCTTTTTAACCTATTTCCTAAACACTGCCTTTGAAAAGGCCTTAGATTTAAAAACAATTTAAGCATATTTATTCGTTTCTGGCAACGCAACAAAAACCGATGATCGATTTAGTTCTTGTATGGCCATCTAAGTCAAACACTTGACTTGCTTTGAAATGGAGGATAGGAATAACCTGCAGAAGCGGAGATGAAACGGTATTGGCAATGGAGAGCGGTTTTCTTACTGGAAACGACAGGGTACTTTAATGGACAGGATTATTTTTATCGGCATATCCCTAGTTATCTCTTCTTTGATGTATCTGGCGTTTGTAGCGGTTTTAAAAACCAAACGAGGGAGGGATGTCCTGGGGAGTCACTGGTTTTTTCATCCCAATGCAATTTGTCTCTGGCGGGTAATTATCGGTCTGTCCGGAGCTACTCTCTATTTTGTGGCAGGGCAGCACGCGTTGGGTATTCTGCTGTTTACCATTTCAGCTGTTCTCGACGGCGTGGATGGGCTCGTGGCAAGAGAATGCAACCTGACCTCCTCTTTCGGGGAAGAGATTGATCCCTTATGCGACAAGCTGACCTATCTACCGCCCCTTGTCTTTTTTGCCTATCAGGGGGTGTTGAGCGTTGCGGGGGTATGGGTTTTGCTGGCCATCGAAGCCAGCGGACAATTCCTGATCAGATATATTATCAAGCGTTTCACCATCTTTTCAGTGGCGGCGAATAATTTTGGAAAGATCAAGGCCGTTTTGTGTTTCTCCCTGATTATTTACTGTGCCATGCTTGCTGACGATCTGCGAATTCCCGACTTTTCAGCACAAATGCTTACCCTGTGCATTATTCTCTCCATCTCATCCATCGTTTTTAAACTCATTGCGAACCGATTCTATGCGGATATTCTTTCTATTTTGAATTTGTTATGCGGCATAACGGGAACAATTTTTGCGTTTCAGGGGAGATATGCCTGGGCCTCCATGGCTATCCTGGCGGGCCAGATCTTTGACCTGTTTGATGGCAGGATGGCGGAGAAACATGGAGGGACCAGGTTCGGGCCGTGGTTTGACGATATTGCAGATCTGGTCAGTTTCGGTGTGTGCCCGGGATTATTGATTATTCTGAAAGGGAATGTCACCATTGCTTTTCTTAGCCTCGGAACGCTCTACACTGTGGCCGTGGGCTTTCGTTTGTGGCGATACCTGATCAGAGACAAGCATGATACAACCATTCCTGCAGGGGTGTTTAACGGGTTACCCAGCCCTGCGGGCGCTATGGCTGCACTGGGCGCCTGTCTGTTCTGTGAAAACCCATGGGCAATTTACGTCATTGTTTTGGTGACCATATATTTGCTTGTAAGCCATGTTCGGTTCGTTCACTTTGGAAGGGTCATCCTGCGGCGTTTGCCGAGAACTCTGATTGTCATGTTTGGCTTTGTCATTGTATTTGTTATCGCTTACCTCATAAAGGCAAGGGATTCGGAAATGCTGGGTGCGTTGCTGTTGATTTCCTTTCTAATCTACGTCATTACCAGCAGCAGGTTTTTGATTCCAAAACGTTCGAAGAAACCACCTGAAGGGAGCAATTAGCTGTTAGCCGTTAGCCGTTAGCCGTTAGCTACAGATCTCCAGTATTTGTACCTAAAAGCTGCAATTAGCTTTTAGCTATTAGCCGTTAGCTCAAAGATCCCA
>CAYOWC010000370.1:0-4455 GCA_964407525.1 uncultured Desulfobacteraceae bacterium
ATCTCTATCCGGTTATACCCGACATTGATTTCCATCATTTTTTTGAATGCCTCTCTGACCTGTTCCGCTGTAATCGGTTTGCCGATCTCGACAAGCGTATTCGAATCAGTGGATTCAAATCCGATATTGATATAGGTGTCAAAAGGCAATTCATTCAATTTTTGAAACAAAGTTTCCCCTGCCCCCAAAAAGGAACCCACACTGCCAAAAAGATATAGTAATGGATCTTGTTTCATGCGTTTCTTGAACCCGAATGCCTTATATGCCTGTTCGGCAGCAAAACAAATTAAGTCATCCCCTGCGGCAAGGGCATCGTGGTTTCCAAGAAACAGGGCATGGTAGTTGGCTCGGTTTGCTCCGAAATGATCTTTCAATGCCGTAATCTGTTCCAGCACACTCTCTTTTGACCTTTTTTGAAATTTTTGATCTGATTTAACGCAGCAGAATTCACAATGATAAAGGCATCCATCGGCAATCGTGACAGGGATAATGTCATAATTCACATGTCTCGTGTCAGGGGGCAGTACGGAAATCCTGCCGCCGATGATTTTATTCAGCCGCTCGGCTCGTTCATGAAGCGTTTGGTCATCATTGGCAAGTATTCGTTCTATGAGATCCTTTGACTGTGGATAGAGACCTTTCGAATTCGCCATATACAGATTGGCGTACAATTGGGACCATTCCGCCAACGCCGTCATGACCACGGGATTTGAGAAATATTTGACGTCCCAGACCGGGTTACTGACATACGGCAGACAGGGGAGATAATACTCTCCCATCCAGGAAATAATCCCGTCACTGCCGCTTTTATCTCCAACCGTATAGTATACCCAGTCATTGCCGACCGTCCGTTTAAAGTGCTCTGCTGGATGGGGCCACTCAGGTGTCAGCCCCCTTATGGATATAATCTCACCGTTCAGATTAAAACAGAATTCAAATCCGGGGGTTTTTATTTCCGAATATTGATACGTTCTGCGTGGAAAGGTCTGCTTTGCAAGCGTATCATTCCCTTTTTTTTCGACACTGATCATTAAACGCTGCTGTTGGAACAAATCCATTTGGTTTACCGGTCTATGGAAGGTGATTCGAACTTGAACGGAACGGAAATGGCGCAGAGGATCAGGATGGCCGTTGTAGATATGATGATCCCAGCCCATGCGTACCGAGCATTGCGGGTCATCAAATGTGCTCGCATCTCTTCCAACGGCGCACCTTGTCTTTATTAAGGTTTGTTTTCGGGATAATATGGCAACAAAGACTCAATGCTTTCCTTTAGAATTATCGCATGTTTCAAATCAGCGTTTTGCTTTGCTTTCATCGCCGCCAAAATTACCGCATGGTGCTTTGCTAAACGTTCAGAATAGTCTTTTTGGGTTGGATTGACTCGTTGCGTCAAAAAGTAATTACTGATTATCGAGATGATATTTTGGGCATGTTTTTCTTTATTCATTATCCAGCGAACCAATTGGTTTTGGGATTGCGCATCATGCTTGCCTGACAACTCAGCAATTAACCTGGTTGATTTTTCTACGGTAGCGGCATCTTCGAGCATGAATAGAACTCGGGCATGGTCATCATAAATGCCACATGGGATCTGGCAGTGGGCATGCAATAATTGGGGCGACGCCACAATCAGTCCGGTCAGAAAAAAGGCCATTAACAATATCAAGTTTCCCATTTTTTTCATCGTTGTTTCCTCCTGTGATTATTTAAAGAGTCAAATGAATACGAAGCTTTTCTAGAAATAGGTGACGTTTGTGAGTTAATAATTTACCAACCTCATAGTGATTTTCTAGTGGAACCCAGCGCCCTCTGCTTACCGAAAGGTTCACCGCTGCTTGGGGTGGGGGACGCCCCCAGCCCTTTAAATTTTCAAGTCTATTTCTCTAAGGCGGCGAAGGCGCAACCAAAATGTCTCGCGCAAAGACGCAAAGGCGCAAAGATTTTCTTGTTTTTTGTGACAGAAAACTAGGTGATAAGGTTCTAAATCTGAAAATTGTTCTCCCTGCAAATAATTTATCCCCACTCCACACGGTACCCGACCGCTAGAACACAACTCGTTGTTGTAGTCACAGCAATCGGCAAGCTCGGAAGCACCGTCTATAAACCAGCAAAAAATCGGTAAATCTACCCTTAGCCCTTTCCCACCACCCTTCAATGATCAAAAGTTAACTACGTTTCTTAAATTCATCTGGTTTCATGGTCTGATACCGCCCAAAACCATGCCGGACAGATGTCAATTTGACCAGCCGGGGTTTCCAGCCGTTCTTCCTGACTCATGGTAATAATCAATGATTGTTTTATCTTGAGTTCCTCCATAGCCTCCGTAATGGCCTGCAATTCCCGTTTTCGAGTTGACGGATCATTCAATTCAGCTGCAACCTGGATCAGCAATGGTTCACCATGTAGTGGGGCAACAAGAAAATCTACCTCGTGCCCTTTTGAGGTTCTGTAGTATTCTATCCTATCATATTTTCGTCTTAATTCCAGGAAAACGAAGTTCTCAAGAAGATGGCCCCACTCAGGATATGACCTGTGGGAACAGGCACGAACCAGTCCCGTGTCAATGGCGTATATCTTTTTTGGATTGACCGCCCGTGCGCGTTCCGAATGGGCATGAATATGAACCTGAAAAAACAGATACGCATCCGAGAGATATTCAAGGTATTCATGCAAGGTATTCTTTCCACAACGAATTCCTTGTGATTTCATTTCATTATACATTTTGTTTATGCTTAGAAGGGAGGCTGTGCTGTTCAGCATTCGACGGATCATATACCGCAGGGGAACAATGTTGGATACTTGATACCGTTCAACCAGATCGCGCAAGATAACCACGTTCAGATAGTCCTGAAGAATCCGCACACGGTATTCATCTGAAATATTCTGAACTTCTGGAAATCCGCCCTCCTGCAAATAAGCCCGCAGCCGATTTTCCAACATAGAACGTTTTTTCGCCCCAGGCCTTTTTCGGGGACCCACATCAATACCCGCGTGGTCCAGAGATTCAGAAAAGCTGAACGGGAACATCTCTGTGGAAATCGATCTCCCTCTCAAACTGGTGGCAATTTCCCTGCTCAAAAGTTTTGCCGAGGAACCCGTCAAACAGAAATGGGCGTTTTCCGAATCCAGTAAACGCCTGACAAATAGTTCCCACCCGGGGATGTTCTGGATTTCATCGAAGAAGAAATAGCATTCTTTTTCACGAAGATGAGGGTATCTCCTGAAATAAACGTCTGTAATCCAATGCAGTTCCGAGCCTGTCATGGGAAGAAGTCGCTCGTCTTCCAGATTCAGATAGAGAATACTCTCTTTTGCCACGCCTTGTGCCAGCAAATCAGAAATGACCTGGAACAAAAACCAGGTTTTGCCTGATCTGCGCATGCCGATAACGGTATCGATCTTTCCGGGCAACCACGGCAGCGCGGCATACCGCCGTGTTAAAGAAGGAAGTTTGCGATCGTGAAAATCTGAAATCAATTCTTCGAGTATCAGTTCCATAATAATATGATATACGTTTCACGGAAAAGATGCAAGCGAATATTGTCCTCAATTTGGAGACATTATAATGCAATTTTGTCTCTATAAAAAAGACACAACCCCAAAATCATACGTTGCCAAGCACGCATCTTATCGGGTCAATGGGGAAATCAAAGGGGTTCAAGCATTGATTTGAGCGCTTTGATCATCGTTTCGGACGATATGGAAAGTTATGGCGTTGTAATAGATCCCCCGTTTTCCAATAGTCTCCCTTATCAGACCGCGATCAGAACTAGTCCAATCAGAAGGATCACTACTCCAAACGCTTTTGGCCTGTATAGAGGCTCTCTAAGCAAAAAGACACCCATCATTACCCCTATGGGAATGCTTAATTGCCGGAACCCTACTACGTAGCTTACGTTTTTCGCCCACGACATAGAGATCAGCACCAAGGTATACGTCAGGTAGATACCCACAACACATTGCAGGCTGATTGTGTCTCCCTCTCCCAGGATGAATGTGACGACCGTTACAACGATAACAGGGGACGATCGGGCCAGGGGATAGGCCAACGACATATCGCCGGATCTGTATGCGCCTGCCAATGACGCATAATACAGGGCCTGAAATAGCCCCGTAATTATAATCAGCATCCAGACCGACGAAGGGAATGCCGCATATTCCACACCAAAAACGACTGCGACCGGAACGAGAATCACGCAGTCGACCGTGTTTGCGACAAGTAAGAACGCCGCTGAAGGAGAGTTACTCTTGCTGATGAAGTTCCACGATGCGTGCAACACCGATGAGAAACACAACAAGAGTATTGCCACCCCCGTCATCGTTGGCGACTCGCAGATGGGGCAATGTCCCCGAACAGGGGACCATGGGAGTTGTCAATATTCATGGTGATTGAATTGTACCTAAAAGATGCAATTAGCGGTTAGCCGTTAGCTATTAGCCGTATGAAATCGG
>CAYOWC010000371.1:0-4442 GCA_964407525.1 uncultured Desulfobacteraceae bacterium
TAGGCCAGTTGAGCGCTTAGATCACTTTCGAGGGGCACAGGTTTTCCCTTAACTTCCACCCGGGTCCGATCGAAAGGCGCGTACAATTCCATGGTGCCCTGCAGAGTTCCATTCCCCAGTCCTTGAACATCGCTTCTGATTCGCATAAACAGGGTTCCGGGTGAGCTGCGTTTGACCGGCAGTTTTTTGGTTTTTTTGCCCACGGCAATGAAAGGAACGCCCAGTCCGGCATCCCGATTTCTGCGGCTGAGGCCGTAAATATCAAGTCGATCCGCAGGGACAATTTTCTCTAATGATTCCATTTTGACTGGAAAATTGTGGGTATCAAGGGATAGATCGATGGTCCCGAAAGGCAGCCGGCGGGTCCCTGCTTTCAATATCAGATCTCCTTTAAGATTCGACATGGCCTTGGCAAGTGAAATATTGTAGATGTCGCATGCCAGCCGGAAACGCCGGTTAAAGGGGTTCGCCGGCTTGTTCCGGGTTTCATCGAACAGGTAAAAATATGCGTAGATGGCAGCATTCAGGTAATATTGACTGCTTTCCGGAAGCGGGGTATCATCCAGGTATCTCAGGGTGTGCCTTGCCGTGTAATAATTAAATTCCGCCAAGGCAAAAAGGAGATCCCTGCGGTTGTCCGTAGGGATTTTTTTTTGAAGTTCATCGAGGCATTTTATAGGATCTTCGTTGAACAATTCTCCCATATTGTAGCGCTGGAGCACATTTCTTGAAGTGACGCTGCACTGCTTGTTCAAAAGAGCATTGGTGTTGATCTGGCCATACGCCTTTCGAAAACCCACATCCCTCGTTCCTATAGCGCCGCTACATCCCATGACGCCCAATATGAGTAAAGCCAGGAGGCCCTGAATCACCCGTTCAAAATTGTGCATCCATTCTTTTTTCATTTTCTACCTTCCCATGCCGGGCAGATTCTCCCGAATCCGTATGGAAAAATCCGGGGTTTGTTCAAGCGCTTTGGCCCTTTTATTGATAACGCTTTTCTGTTTGAGGGTTTCAAAAGGGAGGGATTGGTTCAACAAATCATTCTCGTA
This sequence comes from uncultured Desulfobacteraceae bacterium, assembly GCA_964407525.1. Taxonomy (GTDB): domain Bacteria; phylum Desulfobacterota; class DSM-4660; order Desulfatiglandales; family Desulfatiglandaceae; genus DUZB01. The sequence continues at coordinate 1,053 of CAYOWC010000371.1, forward strand.
AGCCATCTCATCCACACTGCCATTCAGCACGATGCGCCAATCCCATTTGGTGTTGCCTGTGTAAGGGCGTGCATGGCCTCGAATCTGCGTAGTGCAGTTTCCTGTAAGGGCATTGTACCATTCGGGAGTGGTTTCCAGGCGATTAATAGTATGTATATAGTCAAGAAATATGCTGCGGGAAATCTCTTTTGATCCTTTCAGGCGATAAAGATAAACCGTTTCATCTTTTCGATAATTGGTCCGAAGACGAACCAGGTCCCGTTCATCCGCGACCACATAATACAGCTCATACTGGCGGAAGAAGCCCTTGATGGTCGAGTAGGCCTCACCCTTCTCCTTCCGTGTTTCAATAGAAATACAAAGATATTGATCGCCCTGAAACCCGAAGCTGATCATGGTATGCGAGATGTATTTTATCCCCCAGTTCACCAGGTAAAGGTCAATGCTGTCGAGTTTGCTAAGATCAAAGGTTTTGTTATAATAGCGGACTGTGTAGTCGGTTTCGCTACGATACTCACAATTACGAATATTGTACACCGTAACCCGATTGCCCTCAATGACTGCATGGGGAAGAAGGGCAACATCCGCCTGCCATTCCCTGGTGTTGGAAGGTTCCATGGAAAACCATCCCAAAAGAACGATGACAAAAAGAGTAGAAAAAACTGCATATGCCAACCGTTTCGGTCGCACGAAAAACAGAATCGCAAATTGAATCAGGGCGAAGAAAACGGACAGGATTACTCTCGCCGGCTCCGGTAGACAGGAAAAATAGATGGCCAGAGCTCCCCATGCCGTCATTCCTGACAGCAACAGCCAAAGAAATATGTTACCAATCGCTTTCAGCCATGGGTGCGGCTTTTTTGGCATCTATTTTCCTTTATTAATGGCTATAACCGCCGGCAGTCTCCTCGGTGAGCGGCGTGCTGACCGGATTCTTTTCAAAATACTCGATACAGCGTCGCATATCACCTAAAAGCAGGTCGCCAAGGTCCCGACTGACGCCATGACGCACCAGGATACGCTGAATCACCAGATCTTTTCTGTTCGCAGGCATGGAATAGGCTGGGACCTGCCATCCACGACTTCTCAGCCGGTCTGCAAGATCATACAGTGTAAATCCCGGTTTTACCCCGTCCTTCAGCGACCAGCAAAGCGCAGGAATTCCACCCCGGCCGTTGTAGATCACCTTGAACGGCCCCATCTTTCCGATCTCATCAGCTACATAGGCGGCGGTGTCGTAGCAGGCCTGCTGGATTTTTCGATAGCCTTCTCTGCCTAATCGCAGAAAATTGTAATATTGGGCAACAATCTGCCCCCCGGGTCGCGAAAAATTCAACGCGAAGGTCGCCATATTGCCACCGAGATAGTTTACCGAGAAAACCAAATCGTCTGGCAAATCATCTTTATCACGCCAGATGGCCCAACCAACGCCAAGCGGGGCCAGACCAAATTTGTGGCCGGAGGCATTGATCGACTTCACGCGCGGCACGCGAAAATCCCATTCCAGGTCTGGATCCACAAAAGGCGCTAAGAATCCTCCGCTGGCGCCATCCACATGGATGGGAATATCGAGACCCCTATCTTTTTGCAGCTGGTCCAAAGCATCGGCAACTTCTTTGACAGGCTCATACTGGCAGGTAAACGTGACGCCCAGGGTTGGAACCACGCCGATGGTATTCTCATCACAACGCTTGATGACCTCTTCCGGGGTCATGATCAGGCGGTCGCCTTCCATGGGGATTTCCCGCAATTCCACATCCCAGTAACGGGCGAATTTATGCCAGCATATCTGTACCGGACCGCATATCATATTGGGTTTGTCTGTTGCCTTACCCTGAGCGCGCATCTTCTCCCGCCACCGCCATTTCATGGCCATCCCGCCTAACATGGCCGCTTCGCTGGAACCGGTGGTGGAGCACCCCATGGTGTTGGCCGCATCGGGCGAATTCCACAAATCCGCCAACATGTGCACGCAGCGCGCTTCAATCTCTGCGGTCTGGGGGTATTCATCTTTGTCGATCATGTTTTTATCGATACATTCGCCCATGAGCTGAGAAACCTCCGGTTCCATCCAGGTAGAACAGAAGGTAGCCAGATTTTGTCGCGAATTGCCATCCAGCATCAATTCATCATGCACCACCTGGTAAACGTGACGGGGGTTGTGTTCGTCTTCGGGAAATTTGTATTTCGGCATCCTCACTGAAAGGTCTGTCGACGCATATACATCGTCCAGCGAATTCGCTCTTACCGTATCTTTTTCATGTAATGCCATAAGTTATTCTCCTTGTTCCATTTGAAGCGTAAAGGTTCGGGGCTATTTTTTCCATTCAGGCTTTTTCATTTTATGAATCAAAAGCGGCAGCCCAATGAAAACCACCATACCGGCTGTTACCAACCCCACATAAAGCCCGGGATTGCCCACCGGAAGATTCGATGGTGGAAAAAAACCAACTATGAGTGAGAAGGAAACCCCTAAGAGGCCAACGCCTGCTACGGTACACAAACCATAGAGCCCACCCGGGACCTTATAGGAACGGGGTAAATCGGGGCGGGTGTAACGCAGTTTTATAGCCGCAGCGTACATCAAGATGTACATGCTTAGATACAGGGTAATGGTCATGGCTGAAAGAACAAAAAAGACCACACTCACGTTGTCCATGATAAAATACAAGGAAGTCAGCAGGGTGACAATGATTCCCTGGATAATCAGGATATTGACCTGCATACCGTTTTTGTTGGTTTTGGCCATGAATGGCGGAATTTCGCCGTTCTTAGCTGTTTCCAACAAACCGCGACTCGGCCCACTGATCCAGCTCATGACCCCTCCAATAGCTCCGAATGCAGCCAACAACCCAACGAGGGGTGTCAAAAAACCGAGGTGAAATTTACCCAACAGTTGGCTGAATGCCTGCATCAGACCAGCTGTAAGGCTGATCTCGTCGGCAGGGATCACCGCAGCCACAGACAAGGATCCCAGGGTAAAAAGAAAAAAAATGATGATCATGGCCAGGAACATGCTTTCAGGAAACTGTTTGGGAGGGTCTTCTAATTCGTTGGCGTGAACAGCGTGAACCTCAACCCCCGAAAACAACAAAATAATCCCCGCCAGAAACGCCACACTGCCCAGGCCGGAAATGTGCGGAAACAAATGTGCATTCGCTGTTTCCCCCACTGCCTTCGCCGCTCCGGGAACATCTGGACTCGGCTGCATGAATTGCAGTGGGTTTCCCTGGTCGAGCCACAAGAGTCCCAGAACGATAATCATAATTCCCGGGAGTACCGTTCCCAGCAGGACTCCATATTTGGTGAGCGAACTGACAACGCTTGTCCCTGCGAGGGTAACAAATGTTGCCCCCCAATAGCAGGCAAGGATAACAATCCCGGTATAAG
>CAYOWC010000372.1:0-4397 GCA_964407525.1 uncultured Desulfobacteraceae bacterium
CGGTAAAGGGTCCTGGGATGGCATTCCAGATCGTCGGCGAGTTCAGCAGCCGATTTCCCTCTCTTAGATGAAACCAGGATCTGGATGATCTTCCACTGCCTGCCTAACTGGTCACCTCTGGCCATGGCAATCTTCCTGAAAAGCATCTCTCGCAGAGTCCGCGGAGATCGCTGAGTTTTTTACAATGAAATTTTTTCCCTCTGTGTCCTCCCGCCGGGGCGTAGGCCTTCCCTCTGGGCCGGAGGCTGAGAGCTCTGCGAGAGACATTTTTGAAAGTTCAAATCATTTAAGCATTAAATAAGGGGATTTATCAACAACAATAACAATTTCTTTTCCCGGTAAGATCAAAAATAATCCAATTTTTCCCAAAAAAGTTCACCGGCTGTGACCGTATGTGTCAAACGCCTCTGTTATCATAGCTACAAAACAATGAATTCAGCAATCCCCGTTTACCTCTCACAGAGAACACTGAGTCGCTGAGTTTTTTAAACAATGGAATCTTTCTTTCTGCAATCCCTCTCCGGGGCCATTCGTGTAATTCGTGTAATTCGTGGTTAAGCACTCTTGCGGACTCTGCCTGCCCAGTGAAACCTTTTTTGCTTTTGTTTCACCGGGGCGAGAAATAAAAGTAAAGGAGAAACAACATGGATACCTTTATCAAAGATTATCTGGAACAACTTAAAGTCGGTCGGAAGCAGTCTTACAAAAACCTCGCCCTCTACCCTCTCCTCTCAACATACAGCTCAGGCCTCGACTATGCTCCTGGATGAGGCCTTGAGCGAAGATCTGATGGAGGTGGTCGAGGTGGACGGCGACGGCTCCGTACCGGAACTCAAGGTCGTGAACAAATCCCCCGGAATGATCCTCATCCTGGACGGTGAAGAGCTGGTCGGAGCCAAACAGAACCGGATAGTCAACACCACTATCCTGGTTCAAGGGAATACTACGATCGTGATCCCGGTCAGCTGTGTAGAGCACGACCGATGGTCATACGACAGCCCCACATTCCACAGCGAGAAGAGGATGATGTCGTCCAATCTTCGCGCCATGAAGTCCGAGCAGGTCAATTTTTCTGTCAGGGATTCAGGAGAATTCCGGGCTGACCAGGGCGCCATCTGGGATGGCATCGCCGAAAAGGCGGACCAGGATGGCAGCCCCATCCACCACAGGCGCCATGGCCGCCATCTACGACAAGGAAAGGCCCGCTATCGGAGACTATGTGAGACCCTTTAATCTGATCGATTCCCAGGTAGGAGCAATCTTTATGATCAACGGCAAGGTAGCAGGGCTGGATGCCTTTGGAAAACCCGGGAGCTTTTCAGATGTCTTCAAAAAACTCCTTGAAAGCTACGCCCTGGATGCCATCGACTGGCATGACCCGGACAAAGAACACAAGGCCCTCAAAAGCGAGGTCACAAAATTCCAGAAGGCAACTCTCGCAGCTGATGCTGAAGGTCGCCGGTCCGTGGGTTTGGGCACCGACTTCAGGCTCGAATCCAGGAAGGTAACGGGCTTTGCGTTGGCCCTCGACGATCAACTGCTTCACATTTCTATTTTTGGCCGGGCAGACGGCCAAAATCATGCGAAACAAACCAGCAGGATGGAAAGATATACCCATAGGAGAAGAAATCGGAGGGTTTAGCGAAATGGGGTGATTTGGTTCCTTGCTGAACTGCCTGGGGATATCCTGGTGAAAAAGAAAGACTCTGTATCGCCTTACGCCCTATTCACCAATATCCACAATGGTTCCGTTGGCATCGACGTCAGGTTGACCACCGTCCGGGTGGTTTACCTGAATACCCTGTCTTTAGCCCTGGTGGATAAAGACAAGAAGACATTCTTACAAAAAGCCTGGTTTAAATGTGACCAATGTGAACTATAAACTTGATGAGTTGCGGTCAAAAGCCTTTACCCAATGCTAAAATCAATCGTGTGGACACGTTCACATAATTGATAAGTTTTTTTCAGATTTTCGCATTTAAAGCACTTAAAGACTCGATATTACGTTGACAAGAATGTATTTTCTTGACACGAATAGATGCATAGAATCGGGTCAAAAATTAATTTGGGCAAACATATACAAAGCATTGATCGTAAAATTAAATTTCGTATTAATGGCCATGGAAAGGTTCGGTTTTTACCCTGGCACATTTTATGAGCTGGCGATAGCCGAGGACCCGCAATGACGATTTCACCTGAAGAGCTTCAAAACTTAATGAACGCCATGGAAGGTGAAAACCTGGAGTTCAAGGAAGCAAAACAGAGTTATCCCTTCGACAAACTCCTCAAATACTGTGCCGCCCTTGCCAACGAAGGTGGCGGCAAAGTCATTCTTGGGGTGACGGATCGAAGACCTCGACAGATCACTGGCACCCGAGCCTTCACGCAACCGGAACGTACACGCGCTGGTTTGATGGAAAAGCTCTGGCTCAAAGTGGATGTGAACGAGCTCCGACCTTCTGAAGGAAGGGTTCTCATAATCACTGTACCGCCGAGACCCGTGGGTGTTCCCATACAGGCGGATGGCATTTTCTGGGCCAGACAGGGGGACAGTCTGGTTTCCATGGCGGAAGAGCAGCTTCGGGAAATTTTTGATGAACTCGGTCATGATTTTTCGGCTGATATCTGCACGGCGGCAACGCTGGAAGATTTGGACCCGCTTGCCATTGAAAATTTTAGGCATCGCTGGATCGAAAAATCCCGGAATAGTACATTGGCCCGGCTGGATCCAAAACAACTCCTACGGGATGCGGAAGCCATAGCTGTTGAAGATATCACCTATGCGGCCATTATTTTATTCGGAACATACAAAGCCCTGGGCCTACACCTGGCCCAAGCCGAAGTGGTTTTTGAATACCGATCCTCGGAAGCGCCAGGCCCGGCCCAGCAGCGAAAGGAATATCGGCAGGGGTTTTTCTCCTTCTATGACGAACTGTGGGATACCATCAATCTTCGAAACGACCTCCAGCATTATCAAGATGGATTGTTCATACGAGACATCCCCACATTTGAAGAACGCTCCGTCCGGGAAGCCATCCTCAATGCAGTAAGTCATCGCGACTACCGACATGGGGGAAACGTGTTTGTGCGCCAATACCCGCGATACCTCAAAATCGAAAGTCCGGGCGGTTTCCCGCACGGCATCACCCTTGAAAACATTCTGGACCGTCAATATCCCCGTAACCGCCGCATCGCGGATATCTTCGCCAGGTGCGGACTTGTGGAACGTTCCGGCCAAGGCATGAACCTGATTTTTGAAGAGGCCATCCGCCGTGGCAAACTGCCTCCTGACTTTACCGGAACAGACCGCTACCAGGTAGACCTTGTACTCCCGGGCCAGGTGCAGGACCCTGCCTTTGTACTGTTTTTGGAAAAGATCGGCCGAGAACGGCAGATCTCTTTTTGCACACAGGATTTACTAATTCTGGACCGAATTCACCGCGACCTGCCGGTGGAGGACCCTCTCAAGCACCGTCTGCCTTACCTGGTTGAGACAGGCGCCCTGGAGCGTGTGGGAGTGGGCAGGGGCGTCCGTTATGTACTTGCTATGCGTTTCTACACCATGACAGACCGGAAAGGCGTTTACACTCGCAAGGTCGGTCTTGACAAAGAGACCAACAAAGCTCTTTTGCTTAAACACATCCGTAACAGCAAGACAGAAGGCACTCGAATGGACGAATTTCAACAGGTTTTACCTGGCTTATCTCGGTTTCAGATTGTTCGGCTTTTAAACGAAATGAAGGATACCGGCCTCATATTCAAAGAAGGTAGAACGCGGGCGACTCGCTGGTTTCTTTCAAACAGAGAACCATAATAATGTGTGCGTACCGCACAATCCAAAACCATTCATAAGTAATAAGCGAACAAAATAAGCTAATTACATTTGAGCGTTATTGAAACAAAAGCACAATCGCCGCACAATCAACAATGCAATAGCGATAAAAACAAGGACTCTGCATAATGACCTACCGGAAAAACTCATCGAAATAGCCCTTCCGCTTGATGCCATCAACAAGGCCAGCGCCTATGAGAAAATGCCTGGAATTGGACCGCATCCTCGCGGTCTGCATCTGTGGTGGGCGCGCCGTCCTTTGGCGGCGGCCCGGCCCGTTAGCCTCGGCACCGACTTCAGGCTCGAATCCAGGAAGGTAACGGGCTTTGCGTTGGCCCTCGACGATCAACTGCTTCACATTTCTATTTTTGGCCGGGCAGACGGCCAAAATCATGCGAAACAAACCAGCAGGATGGAAAGATATACCCATAGGAGAAGAAATCGGAGGGATTAGACAGGGGAATAGCTTTGACAAAAATATATTGACGAGTTTTACAGGTGATAGTACCTTAGGAGGAAAGTCGGAAAGTAAGGAGGTAAGGATATGCTTGCAAAACTCACAACG